>NZ_JAGLBB010000052.1:0-23164 GCF_018260555.1 Deinococcus sp.
TGCGCGCCCAGGCGGGCGGCAGGTCCCCCTGGCCCAGGTGCACGCCGTGCGCGCCACACGCGGCGGCCACGTCCACGCGGTCGTTGATCCACAGCGGCACGCCGTGCGCGGCGCTCAGGTCACGGACCCGCTCGCCCAGCGAGGTGTACGCCCGCGCCTCCCAGTCCTTGCAGCGCAGTTGCAGCGTGTCCACGCCGCCATCCAGCGCGGCCGCCACGCGCGCCAGGAACTCGCCCTCCCGCTGCCCGGCGCGGGGGGTCGCCACGAGGTACAGGCGGCCCGGCTTCACGCCCGCTCCTTGCCCGCCAACTGCTGGGGCCCGTACACCTCGCCTCCGTGCGCGCGGAACTCCTGCGCCCTGGCCTCCATTCCCGCCAGGATCTCGGGCAGTCCGGCCAGGATCCCGGGTGTGCGCAGCTCGTGACTGAGTTTCATGGAGCAGAACTGCGGGCCGCACATGGAGCAGAAGTGCGCGGTCTTGGCCGCCTCGGCCGGGAGGGACTCGTCGTGCAGTTCGCGGGCGCGGAACGGGTCGAGCGCCAGGTTGAACTGATCCTGCCAGCGAAACTCGAACCGCGCCCGGCTGATGGCGTTGTCGCGCGCCTGAGCGCCCGGGTGGCCCTTGGCGAGGTCGGCGGCGTGCGCGGCGATGCGGTAGGCGATCACGCCGTCGCGCACGTCCTGCCGGTCCGGGAGTCCCAGGTGCTCCCTGGGCGTGACGTAACACAGCATGGCCGTGCCGTACCAAGCGATCTGCGCCGCGCCGATGGCCGAGGTGATGTGATCGTAGCCGGGGGCCACGTCGGTCGTGAGTGGCCCCAAGGTGTAGAAGGGCGCCTCCTGGCACACGCTGAGCTGCCGGGTCATGTTTTCGCGGATCAGTTGCATGGGCACGTGCCCGGGGCCCTCGATCATGGTCTGCACGCCGCCGGCCCAGGCGACGCGGGTCAGTTCACCCAGCGTGTCCAGTTCCGCGAACTGCGCGGCGTCGTTGGCGTCCTCGATGCTGCCCGGGCGCAGGCCGTCCCCGAGGCTGAAGGTCACGTCGTACGCGGCCATGATCTCGCAGATCTCGGCGAAGTGCGTGTACAGGAAGTTCTCGCGGTGGTGCGCGAGACACCACTTGGCGAGGATGCTGCCGCCGCGCGACACGATGCCCGTACGGCGCCGCACGGTCAGCGGCAGGTGAGACAGGCGCACCCCGGCGTGCACCGTGAAGTAGTCCACGCCCTGCTCGGCCTGCTCGATCAGCGTGTCGCGGTACACGTCCCAGCACAGGTCCTCGGCCACGCCGCCCACCTTCTCCAGCGCCTGATAGATCGGCACGGTCCCCACCGGCACGGCGCTGCACCGCACGATCCACTCGCGGGTCTGGTGAATGAACCGCCCGGTCGAGAGGTCCATCAAGGTGTCTGCGCCCCAGCGGGTCGCCCAGATGGCCTTCCCGACCTCCTCCTGAATGGAACTCGTGACGATGCTGGTACCGATGTTCGCGTTCACCTTCACCCGGAAGTTCCGGCCGATGATGGTGGGTTCCAGTTCCGGGTGGTTCACGTTCGCGGGAATGACCGCGCGGCCGCGCGCGACCTCGGCGCGCACGAATTCCGGCGTGATCTCGCGCGGCGTGGCCGCCCCGAAACTCTGCCCCTGATGCTGGTGCGTCAGGTCGAACCCGGCCTCCTGACGGAGCGCCTCACGGATCGCCACGAATTCCATCTCGGGCGTGATCTCGCCGTGCCGCGCCGCCTGAAGCTGAGTCATGGCCGCGCCGGGGCGGGCGCGGCGCGGGCACCTGCGCAAAGGGCAGCGGGCCGCCGCGGTCGAGTTCCGGACGGCAACGGCCCGGCAGGGCGTCCAGCGCCGCGTGGTCCGCCAGCCAGGGCCGGGCGCTCATCAGGCCCCGGCGCAGATCGACCGTCTGCGCGGCGTCCGTGTAGGGACCGCTCGTGTCGGGCAGCAGCAGCGCGGCGTTCGGCACCGTGCGGGTCAGGTCGCCCACCCGTTCCAGCGTGGGTAAGAGCGTCACGCGCCGCGCCGGAACGCGCACCTGCGGGTGCAGCGTGCCGCCCAGGTACACCTTCTGACTGGCCGGAAACGGTCCGGTCAGGGCGGAGTCGGCCAGCAGCGGGCCGGACAGCAGGCCGGGTGTCTGATCGGGTGTCTGATCGGCAGTGTCGTTCCCTGAAAGGCGGTGGCCTGAACGGCTGGAACCTGAAGTACTGTGGTCTGAGGTGCTGTGGTCTGAGGTGCTGTGGTCTGAGGTGCTGTGGTCTGAGGTGCTGTGGTCTGGAACGGTCATGGAAACCCCCCGGCCGCCGCGGCGGCACAGACGAAACAGAGCGGAGAAACAGGGTCAGGCAACAGGGGGCCTGGAAACAGCGCGGGGATGCGAGAACTGCGGCCCAACTGGGCAGCGGGGCAGGGCGCGCAGGGCCACTGGAAGGAGACCCGGCGTTCGGTTTCGGCCCCGTGTAGAGCAGGCGCGTTCAGTTCGTGTGGTTCAGGTCAAGGTGGGTTCATTCATGTGCTTGGCGGTATGGGCGCAACACAGACGGCCCCCTCCCGTACGTGGAGGGGGCCGATGATCCTGGAACGGCGCGGGGGCCGCAACAGTGAGCTTCAACCGTCACTCTCCCTCCGCTGGTGCTAACCAGATCAGGTTCCTAGGGTTGAACACGCTGTTCTCTCAGCCGCGCACTGTTGCGCGGCACCCCTGGTGACTACCCGGAGTGTACACCCCCACGCACGCCGTGCAAGCCCGGACGCCCAGGTCAGTGGCTGCTCAGAGGGACTGCGCTTGCCTGCGCCACAGTCGGAACAGCGCCGCCTGCGGCTCCAGACCGCGAAGGGGCGTATCCTGTTCCTACTCGCGTCCGCTCGGATTGATTCAGAACGGCGCCCAATCAATCGGAATCCGTATCAGAAGGAGGTTCACCGCCATGCAGCAACTCACCCAGGGGCAACGCGTGGATGTGCGCAAGCTGTTCGGCCCGGCCGGACTGGAAACGCTGGACCTGCACGTGAGCCGCGCGCCCGCCGACCTGCGCCTGTGGATCACGGCGGCGCACGCGAGCGGCCCGGCCGGACCGGCGAGCGCGGACATGGCCGCCGCGCGCGCCACCGACGCCCGCATTCACCTGGGCTATGCCCTGCCCGCCGGAGTCACCGCCCTGACCGTGGGGTGCTCGTGGCGCGGTCCGCACGCCTGGACCGGCACCCTCAGTCTCGGGAGTGCTGGCACGCTGCGAGCCAGCGCGGACCTGAGTGCCCCGGACGCGCCGGGAGCCCCCGGCGTGGCCCGCTCGATGCTCCTGGCCGAACTGTACCTGCGTGACCGCCGCTGGCGGCTGCGCGTGCGGGGCGAGGAAACGCGGGGCGGCCCGGCCGGCGCGGCGGCCCTGCTGGATGTGCCAGAAGGGGAGTTGCAACCCGGCCCGCTTCCAGCCCAACGTCCAGAGATATCCGGGCGTCTGGTCCCCAACCCGCCAACTCCCGTCCCGCCCGTTCCCGTCTCGCTAGCCCCCACCCCCCCGGCCCGCCCGGCGGCCTCCGGCCCGGTTTCCGCCAAGCCCAGGCCGTCTGACTCCAGATCTCCGGGCACTGCGCCACCCACATCTACACCGCCCGCACCTGACACGCCGCCTTCCCTGGCTGCACCCTTGCCCGGGCCGGACGGGCACGATTCCGTCCTTGGGCGCTTTCAGCGGGCGTGGCATGCGCTGCTGGGCCTGCCAGCCGACCCGCCCGAACCCACTGACCCCCCCACCGAGTCGCGCACTCCGGACGCGCTGCCGGGCGCGGTCACGCAGCGCACCCTGCACGACCTGCACCGCCGCCTGACCCTGATCGGTCAGGACCTGAAACCCGCCGGTGGGCTGGACACCAACGCGGCGCGCCTGCGGGTCCGGCACGCGCAGCTGCTCGAAACGCACAGCCGCATCGAACATGAAGCACGTGACCTTGAGGACCAGCGGGGTCGGCTGCGCGCCCTGAATCTGCTCGGCGCCCAGGAGGCCGGCCTGCGCGCCGTGGAAAACGAGATCGAACGCGCCGTGCAGGCCCTCCAGGCGGCAGCGGACGACCTGGCGACCGAGCTGGTCGGTGGCCGCCTGCACGACAGCCGCGCCCGCCTGGGCGCAGAGGACCGCTACCTGCGCGGCCTGGGTGCCGGGAGTGACCGCTCTCGGGGAGGCCTCCCGGCGCCGCCGGCTGCGGCTGGGCAGACAGCACCTGACCCCGTGCCGCCAGCGGGGCGCGCTCCGCTGGAACCCCCGGCAGGGCACGCTCCGGCAGCCGATCCGCAAGAGCCGGTTGAACAGGACGGCGGGGGGCTGGTCATTCCGTGGCTGAACCGACGTTGACCGCCGCGTCGGGCGTGACCGTCAAGACCGACATCGTGGTCATCGGGGCGGGGCAGGCCGGACTGTCGGCGGCGTACCACCTGCAACAGCGGGGGCTGACGCCGCACCGGGGGTTCGTGGTGCTGGACCGCTCGCCCGGCCCCGGCGGCGCATGGCAGTTCCGCTGGCCCAGCCTGACGCTGAGTACCGTCAACCGCCGTCACGACCTGCCGGGCCTCCCCTGTTCGCAGGTCGTGGGGCCGGGTGTGGCCGAAGTCGCGGCCAGCGAGGCCGCGCCCCGTTACTTCCGCCAGTACGAACGGACCTTCCGGTTGCCGGTGTACCGCCCTTCGACTGGTCACCGAGGGAACCCCGACCCCGCAGGGGCCGCGGCTGCGCCTCGAAAGGGACCGCGTGGCGTTCAGCGCGCGGGGCGTGATCAACGCGACCGGCACCTGGGACGCCCCGTTCATTCCCGCGTACCCCGGCGCGGGGTCCTTTCGTGGCACGCAACTGCGCACCCGCGATTACCGCACGCCGCAGGCGTTCGCGGGGCGGAATCCGTATCAGCCGCCCAGGACGGTGTCTCCGCCGATCCAGACGCGGGCCACGTCGGCAGGTGTGCCGGTGGCGAAGGCGGCGGCCAGGGCGCGTTCGGGGCTGCTGGCGTGCAGGAACACGGCGTGCAGGGGTGTGCCGGGCGGGGGCTGAAGGTGCACGGCGTCGAAGGCGCGGCCGGGCTCGAAGGAGCCGGTGTGCGGCAGGTCCAGCGCCTCGGCCCCGGCGAGCGTGGCAAGGTACAGCAGGTGCGCGGGGTTCATGGGGACGCCACCGGGCATCAGGTTCTGCATAAAGTGCGCCTGAAGTCCTTCTTTGAGCAGGGAAAAGCCGGTGCCGCCGCCGACGTCGCTGCCCAGCGAGACGTGCACGCCGGCGTCCAGGTGGCGGCGCAGCGGGAAGAAGCCGCTGCCCAGCGCGGAGTTGCTGCATGGGCAGTGCGCGGCCGTGCAGCGGTGGGCGGCCATCACGGACAGTTCCCGGTCGGTCGGGTGGACGTTGTGCGCCAGGACCGAGTGACGGCCGATCAGTCCGGCGCGTTCGTAGGTGTCGAGGTAGTCGCGCGCGCCGGGGAACAGGTCGCGGACCGTCTGGATCTCGCGGTCATTCTCGTTGATGTGGCTGGTGAAGCGCACGCCGGGGAAGTCGCGGGTCAGGGCGGCGCAGGCGTCCAGGATGCCGTCACTGGCTGACAGGCTGAAGCGGGGCGTGACGGCATACAGCGCGCGGCCCGCGCCGTGCCAGCGTTCGATCAGGGCGCGGCCCTCGTCGTAGGCGCGCTGGGGCGTGGTGTGCAGTTCGTCCCGCAGCAGGCGGTCACTGACGACCAGGCCGGTCACGGCGCGCAGGCCGCTGCGGGCGGCCTCCTCGAAGAAGACGTTCACGGCGCCCGCGAAGTGCGAGCCGAACACCAGGGCGGTGGTCGTTCCGGCCCCGATCAGACCGCCGATGAAGTCGTGGGCCACGCCGCGCGCGTAGGCGAGGTCCGCCAGGCGGGCCTCCTCGGGCAGGGCGCACTGGTCGAGCCAGTCGAGCAGCGGCAGGCCCAGCCCGCCGATCACGCGCACCTGTGGGTAGTGGACGTGCGTGTCGATGAAGCCCGGCAGCAGCAGGCCGCCCCTCAGGTCAGTGACGGGTGCGTCCGGGTGCGCGGCCCGGATGTCCGAGAAGGTTCCGGCGGCGCGGATCACGCCGTCCTGAACGAGCAGGCCTCCGTCGTCCTGCGCGTCCAGTGCGTCTGGGTGCGTGAAGGGGTTGCGGGGCGTGTGCAGGTAGGTGGCGCGGTACAGCGTGGGTGTGGGGATGGGGGAAGTCACGGGGTCCTTTCTGGGGCGGTGGGAAGTGGCTGGAGGGCAGGCGCGGCCTGAATGAGCGGGAGAAGTTGCGCGGCGACCGCCAGCGCGATCACGGCCGGGTGCTTGCGGAGCGGCCCCCGGATCAGGTCCGGCAGGCCGATGGGCGTGGTGACGCGCGCCAGGGCGGCGGGCGGGTGGCCCAGTTCGCGCAGTTGCGCCTGAAAGCGGGTCCACTTGGCGGCCGAGCCGATCAGGCCCACGAACCCCATCTCCGGTCGGCTCATCTGTGAGCAGCTCATCTGTGGGCGGCGCAGCGCGGCGTCGATCAGGGCGGCGTCCTCGGCGTGGTCGTGCGTCATGATCAGCAGGTGCGTGCCGGCGGGCAGGTCGTGCAGGATCATCTCGGGAATGGGCGAGTGGTGGACGTGCAGCGTCGCGGCGGCGTCTGAGAGGACCGACAGGCGTTCGGGGGTCAGCTGCGCCGCGCGTGAGTCCACGAGGTGCAGGTGCAGCGGCAGGCGCGACAGAATCCGCGCGAGTTCCAGGCCCACGTGCCCCACGCCGAACACAGCGACGTGCGCCCGGGCGGGCATGGGTTCGAGCAGCAGCGTGACCTCGCCCCCGCAGCACTGGCGGCCGTGGTCGTTCGCGGCGCGGTCTGTCAGGCGCAGCGTCAGCAGGTCGGGGGTGGTCGCGCCGGTCGCCAGCAGGGCGTGGGCGCGCTCCACGGCGGTCGCTTCCAGGTTCCCGCCGCCCACGCTGTCCCAGGTCTGGTCGGCGGTGACCAGCATCTTCGCTCCGGCCTCGCGTGGCGTGTGGCCGCGCGCGGCGGCGACCGTGATGAGCACGCCCGCCTCGCCCCGCTCGTGCAGGGCGTTCAGGGCCTCTCGCCAGTTCACGCGCGGCCCCGCAGGTCAGTCACCGGGCACCTCTTCACGCTGGTCAGCGCGGGCCGCGTGCAGCGCCCAGTACACGGCCTCGGGCGTGGCGGGGCTGGGCAGCGGCGTGGTACGTCCGGGCGGGCCGAAGGCGGCGCAGGCCTCCCGCAGCGCCTCGCGGGCCGAGATCGCCAGCATCAGCGGCGGCTCGCCCACGGCCTTGGAGCCGTACACCACGCCGGATTCGGTGGCGCGTTCCAGTAGATTCACGTTGAACTGTTCGGGCAGTTCGCTGAAGCTGGGCAGCTTGTAGGTGCTGGCCGACTGGGTCAGCAGGCGACCGCGCTGGGGGCCGTCCGACTCGTCCCAGCGGAGTTCCTCCAGGGTCAGCCAGCCCAGGCCCTGCACGTACCCGCCCTCGACCTGCCCCAGGTCGATCAGCGGTGAGAGGCTGTCTCCAACGTCGTGCAGCAGGTCGGCGCGGCGCACGCGGTACGCGCCGGTAAAGCCGTCCACCTCGACCTCGGTGACGCCCGCGCCGTAACTGAAGTACTTGAACGGCTCGCCCTGCATCGCCACGCGGTCCCAGTGCAGGCCCGGCGTGCGGTAGTAACCCGCCGCCCACAGCTGCGTGCGCAGGTGGTACGCGTCGTGCACGAGCGCCCTCCAGTCCAAGCTGCGTTCCGGGTGGCCCAGCGGGAACACGCGCCCGGCCTCGAAACGCACGTCGTCCGGGTGCACGCCGAGCGACCCGGCGGCCACGGCGGCGAGGTTCGCGCGGATCTGGTCGCAGGCGTTCTTGACCGCCCCGCCGTTCAGGTCCGCGCCGCTGCTGGCGGCGGTGGCGCTGGTGTTCGGCACCTTGTCCGTGCGGGTCGGCGCGAGGCGCACGGAGGACAGCGGCACGCCCAGCGCGGTGGCGGCCACCTGCATCATCTTGGTGTGCAGACCCTGGCCCATCTCGGTGCCGCCGTGGTTGATCAAAACCGAGCCGTCCTTGTACACGTGCACGAGGGCGCCCGCCTGGTTGTACGCCGTGAAGTTGAACGAGATCCCGAACTTGACCGGCGTGACACTCAGGCCGCGCTTGCGGTGCGGGTGCGCGGCGTTGAAGGCCTCGACCTGGGCGCGGCGGGCCTGGAAGTCACTGCGCGCCAGCAGTTGCCCCCACAGGTCATGCATGCGCTCGGCGTGCCGCACCGGCTGGCCGTAGGGGGTCGCCTGGCCCGGCTGGTAGAAGTTGCGCTGCCGCAGCTCTTGCGCGTCCAGGCCCAGCAGTGGGGCCACGCGGCCCAGAATGTCCTCGGTGACCAGCATGCCCTGCGGCCCGCCGAAGCCGCGGAAGGCCGTCTGCGAGGTCTTGTTCGTCCGCGCGATCCGCCCGCGCGCGTGCACGTGCGGAATGAAGTACGCGTTGTCCAGGTGGCACAGGGCGCGCGCCATGACCGGCTCTGACAGGTCGAGGCTCCAGCCGCCGTCGCTGGTCAGGGTGACCTCCAGCGCCGTGAAGCGCCCGTCGGCGTCGAATCCGGCCTTCCACGCGGCGTGGAACGGGTGGCGTTTCCCGGTCTGGGTCATGTCCAGCGTGCGGTTCAGGCGCAGCCGGACGGGCCGCCCGGTCAGGGCCGCGCCGAGCGCCGCGACCGCCGCGTAGCCGTGCGGCTGCATCTCCTTGCCACCGAAGCCGCCCCCCATGCGCAGGCACTGCACGGTCACGTGACTCGACGGCACGCCCAGGACGTGCGCGGCGATTTCCTGCGTCTCGGTGGGGTGCTGCGTGCTCGACTGGATGAACACCTGCCCGGCCTCGTCCACGTGTGCGAGCGCGGCGTTCGTTTCGAGGTAAAAGTGCTCCTGGCCGCCGATGTCGAACTCGCCCGTGAACACATGCGCGGCCTGCCCGAAGCCGAGCGTCACGTCGCCGCGCGCCAGGGTGGACTGCGCGCCCTGGAACGCGCCGGCGGCGATGGCCCCGCGCAGCGTGACGACCGACGGCAGCGGCTCGTAGCTCACCTGCACGGCGGCGGCCCCCAGCCGGGCGGCGTCCTCGGAGTCGGCCAGCACCCACGCGACCGGGTGCCCGTGGTACATGGCCTCGGTGGGGAACAGCGGTTCGTCGCCCTTCACGCCCGCGTCGTTCACGCCGGGCACGTCGGCGGCCGTCAGGACGCGCACGACACCCGGCACGGCGTGCGCGGCCTGCGTGTCCAGGCCCGTGACCCGTGCGTGCGCGTGCGGCGACCCGACCGGCCACGCGTGCAGCAGGTTCTGGAGCCGCACGCCCAGGTCGTCGGTGTACAGCGCGTGCCCCGTGACGTGCAGCGCGGCGCTCTCGTGCGCGGTGGCCTCGCCCACGGGCGCGGCGGCCGGACGTTCGTGCGGGCTCATGCGCCCACCTCCTGTTCCGTGGACTGCGATTCGAACCACAGTTTCAGCAGGCTCTGCTCGAGCATCGCAGCGCGGTACTCGGCACTCGCGCGGTGATCGCTTAGGGGCGTGCCGGTCTGACCCAGGACCCGGGCGGCCGCGCGGACGGTCGTTTCCGTCCACGGCTGCCCTTCGAGCGCGGCCTCGGTTTCCGTGGCGCGCAGGGGCGTGGCGGCCACGCCCCCCAGGCCGATGCGGGCGCGCGTGACCACGCCGCCGCGCACGTCCAGCGCGTAGCCCACGGCGACGCTGGAGATGTCGTCAAAGCGGCGCTTGGCAATCTTGTGAAAGGCCGTGAGCGGTGACAGCGGCAGCGGAATCCGCACGGCTGCGATCAGTTCGCCCGGCCGCCGCACCGTCTGCCGGTACCCAGTGAAGTACCCGGCCAGCGGCACTTCGCGCACGCCGTCCGGGCCGACGAGCTGCACCGAGGCGTCCAGCGCCAGCAGCGCGGGCGGGCTGTCCCCGATGGGCGACGCCGTGCCCAGGTTCCCGCCCAGCGTGGCAGAGTTCCGGATCAGGCGGCTGGCGAACTGCGGAAACCACGCCGAGAGCAGCGGCACCCGGCCGCCCAGGCGGCGTTCGAGTTCGCTGAGGCTGTGGCCCGCGCCCAGGAGCAGCGAGTCCGCACGCTCCTCGAAGACCCGCAGTTCCGGCAGGTGATCCACCGCGACCGTCACGGCGGCCCGCGCGTGGCGCAGGTTCACCTCCACGCCCCAGTCCGTGCCGCCGGAGAGCACCTTCGCGTCCGGGTGCGCGGCCAGCAGCGCCAGCGCGCCGGCCAGGGTCGCGGGCCGGTGGAACGCGCCGTCCAGGGCGTTCAGGGCCGTGGGGCGCGGGGCCGGGGCGGGCTGCGTGCGCCGCGCGGCCAGTGGGTCGGCGGCGTCCGGTGTGCCCAGCGCGTACGCGGCGTCCGCGATGGGGCGGTAGCCGGTGCAGCGGCACAGGTTCCCGCTGAGCGCGTGCAGGTCAAAGCCGTTGGCGGCGCCGTGCTGGCCGTCCACGCGGTCCGGGCGCAGGTACTCGGCGGCCATGCTGACCACGAAGCCCGGCGTGCAGTACCCGCACTGCGAGCCGCCCCGCGCCGCCAGTTCCCGCTGCGCCGGGTGCAGCGCGGCGGGTGAGCCCAGGCCCTCGCCCGTCACGATCTGCGCGCCGTCCACGGCTGCCAGCGTCACCAGACAGGCGTTCACGCTGTCCCAGCGCGTGCCGCCCTGTCCGTCATCCCGGGCGATCAGGACCGCGCACGCGCCGCACTCGCCCTCGGCGCAGCCTTCCTTGCATCCGGTCAGGCCCTGGGCGCGCAGGGTATTCAGGAGACTGGTGTGCGCTGCGGCGGGCACCTCGCGCGGCTGGCCGTTCACAGTCAGATTCAGTGTCTGCATGTCACTCCTCGACCACCCTTCGTGCGGTGGCAGACACCCGGCGAACAGCGCCCACCGGCCTGACAGTCTTCAGGGGCGGACGCATGGTTCACGCCGGACGCGGTGTCTGGGGCGGGCCGCTGGTTATCCATGCAGAACAACGGCCTGATTGGCTACCCGCCCAGCATAAGGCAGCGCGGGCGGCGGCGCACGCCGCTCGTCTGTGCAAGCGGGGCAGGCCGAAACGCTCCCCGGTACGCGGCGGCGCGGATTGCGGCACAATGATGGCGTCCCCAATCCAGCTGCTCCACGCGGCACCGCACACCCGGCCGGCGCATTCACGCCCGCCTGAACCCAGGGAGAACCTATGAGCGAACCGAGCGCAGACATCATCGTGGTGGGAGCCGGACTGGCCGGGCTGGTCGCAGCGGCCGAAGCGGCAGACGCCGGAAAGCGCGTGCTGCTCCTCGATCAGGAGGGAGAGCAGAACCTGGGCGGGCAGGCTTTCTGGTCGTTCGGGGGCCTGTTCCTGGTGGACAGCCCCGAGCAGCGCCGCCTGGGCATCCATGACAGCCGCGAACTGGCCCTGAGCGACTGGATGAACACCGCCGCTTTCGACCGTCCCGAGGATCACTGGCCCCGGCAGTGGGCGCAGGCGTACGTGGACTTCGCGGCGGGCGAGAAACGCTCGTGGCTGGCGGCTCAGGGCCTGAGACTGTTCCCGGTGGTCGGCTGGGCCGAGCGCGGCGGGCAGGGCGCGCTGGGGCCGGGCAACAGCGTGCCGCGCTTTCACATCACCTGGGGAACGGGACCGGGCGTGGTCGAGCCGTTCGAGCGGCGCGTGCGCGCCCACCTGCGGTCCGGGCGAATCCGGGCGCACTTCCGGCACCGGGTGCGGGAACTGGTGTTCGACGGCCCGGCCGTGGCGGGCGTGCGCGGCGACGTGCTGGAAACCTCGCCAGTGGCGCGCGGCGAGGCCAGTTCCCGCGTGGTCGTGGGGGACTTCAACCTGCGGGCCGGGGCGGTCATCGTGACGTCCGGCGGGATCGGCGGGAACCACGATCTGGTGCGCCGCAACTGGCCGCGCGAGCGGCTCGGTGAACCTCCGGCGTTCATGGTGGCGGGCGTGCCCGCCCACGTGGACGGCCAGTTGCAGCAGACGGTGCACGCGCAGGGCGCGAACCTGATCAACCCGGACCGCATGTGGCATTACACCGAGGGCCTGCGCAACTGGAATCCCGTCTGGAAAGAGCACGGCATCCGCGTGCTGCCGGGGCCCAGCAGCCTGTGGCTCTCCCCCACCGGCGAGCGGCTGCCGTACCCGCACGCGCCGGGCTTCGACACGCTCGGCACCCTGACGCACATCACCACGCACGGCTGGCCGTACACGTGGTTCGTGCTGAACCGCGCGGTCATCAAGAAGGAATTCACGCTCAGCGGTTCAGAACAGAACCTCGACCTGACCGAACGGGACGTTCGCGCCACGCTGGGCCGCGTGGGCAGCCGCGTGGCCCCCAGCGTGCAGGCCTTCATGGACCGGGGCGAGGATTTTGTCGTCCGGGATACCCTGGACGGTCTCCTGCGCGGCATGGCCGACCTGACCGGCAACGGCCTGCTGGACCCAGAGCAGGTCCGGCGCGAGATTCACGCCCGCGACGCAGCCATCGCCAACCCCTTCGGGAAGGACCCGCAGATCACCGCCCTGCGCGGCGCACGCGCCTATCTGGGCGACAAGCTGGTACGCGTGGCCAAGCCAGGGCCGCTGCTGGACCCGCAGAGCGGCCCGCTTATCGCCGTGAAACTGAACATCCTGACCCGCAAGACCCTCGGCGGCCTGGAAACCGACCTGAGCGCGCGGGTCCTGGGCCAGGGTGGCCAGCCCATTCCCGGCCTGTACGCGGCGGGCGAGGTCGCGGGCTTCGGCGGGGGCGGGGTGCACGGCTACCGCGCGCTGGAAGGCACCTTCCTGGGCGGCTGCCTGTTCAGCGGCCGGATCGCGGGCCGCGCCGCCGCCGGGGCCGTGTAATTCGGAATCCGTCTGTTTCGTTGACAGCTCGGAACCCCACCGATCTGCCAACTCCACGCCCGCTGGAAACCACAAAAAGGGAGGCGCAGCCGCTGTGGCCGCGCCTCCCTTCAACGGGTCAGGCCGTTTCTTAGAGGTTGCCCTTGAGGGTGCTGGCGACCTTGAAGGCCACTTTCTTGCCGGCGGGGATCTGGATCTTCTCGCTGGTGCCGGGCTTGACGCCGGTGCGGGCGGCGGTGGCCTTGACGCTCAGGGTCCCCAGGCCGGGCAGGCCGACGCTCTGGCCGCCCTTGATGGCGCCCACGATGACGTCCAGCATGGCGCTGACGGCTTCCTCGCTCTGCTTCTTGGTCAGGCCGGTCTTGTCGGCGACCAGTTCAACGAGCTGGGTCTTGGCGACCTTGCTGCTCTCGGCGGCGACCTTCTTGGGCGCGGCTTTGGGGGCAGCTTTGGTAGCGGGCTTCTTGGCGGGGGCCTTCGTGGTCTTTTTCGTCATAGTGAGCAGCATGACATACTGCCGCGCGCTTGGGAAGGGGGGGAGCGGGTGGGAACGCCCGCCAGCACGCCCTTGCCGCCCACGCTAAACGGAAATCTGCGTGCCACACGTAGATTTTCTGAAAACGCCAATTCAACGTGTGGCACGTCAGAAGCGCTTGATGAAGGCCCGCTGCGCCTGTATGGGGCGTCCGTGAGAAAACCAGCGGGTCAGAAATGAACTGGTCGCAGATAGAGGGGGCGCGCCGCTGGACAAGCATTGACCTGAAGGGCACAGAGCCCAGGATGGTACGGCGCCCAGGACGGTACGGAGCCCAGGACAGTCAGGTATGCCGGCAGGCGGGGTGAAACGGGGCGCAGGCGCCGTGACCGGAGCCGGATGCGCTACACTCGGTTCATCCACAACCTGTTTTTGGCGGTTCAGGGGCACTTTCTGGGCCCCGCGGCGGACCGTCACTGATTCCACGGAGGTCCCTATGACAACTGCTTCTGTTCCTGCCCGCTTCTGGCCCGCCGGGAAACCCCGTTCCCTGACCCTGCCCGCCACCGGATTGATGCACAACCTGCACGTGAGCGCCGAACGCTACCCCGACAAGGTCGCGCTGTGGCATTACGGGCACGAGGTGACGTACCGAGAACTGCGTGATCAGGCCGAGCATCTTGCGGGCCACCTCGCCTCCCAGGGCGTCGGTCACGGTGACCGCGTGGCCGTGTGGATGCAGAACAGCCCCGCGTGGGTGATCAGCGCCTTCGCCGCGTGGCACCTGGGCGCGGTGGTGGTGCCCCTGGCCCCCATGCTGCAGGCCCGCGAGTTCGGGTTCTTTCTTCAGGACGCCGGGATTCGCGCCGGTGTGGTCGGCGCGGAACTGTACGAGCGGGCCAAGCAGGGCGGGCTGGCGCACGCGGTCGTGGCGAACGTCATGCGCGGCGCGGACCCCGCGTGCGGCGTGCCCATCCCCGACGGTCTGGATGTCGAGGCCAGGTTGCAGGGCGACGACGTGAGCCTGGAGACCGCGCTCAAGGCCGCCCCCGTCCCTATGGCGAACGTGACGGCCGCCGACCTGTGCGTCATGCCGTACACGTCCGGTACGACCGGGATTCCCAAGGGCTGCATGCACACGCACCGCAGCGTGCAGGCCAACGTGTTCGGCGCGGGCGTCTGGGTGGACAGCAGTGTCGAGGACGTGTTCCTGGCGGCCCTGCCGTTCTTCCACGTGACGGGCTTCATCAACTCCCTGATGGGCAGCGTGACAAGCGGCGCGCGGGTCGTGATCATGTCCCGCTGGGACCGGGACGCGGCGAGCACCCTGATCCGCGAGCAGGGCGTGACCCTCTGGACAAACACACCCACCATGATCATCGACCTGATGACCTCCCCGAACTTCAACGCGGCGGACCTGGAGTCGCTGCGCAGCGTCACAGGCGGCGGGGCCAGCCTGCCCGCGTCGGTCGGGCAGCGCCTGCTGGACGTGACGGGCATCATGTTCCTCGAAGGGTACGGCCTGTCCGAAACGATGGCGCAGTCTCACAGCAACCCCAAGGGTCGGCAGAAACTCCAGTGCCTGGGCATTCCGCTATTCAACGTGGATTCCCGCATCGTGGACATCGAGAGCGGACAGGAACTCCCGGCTGGTGAGACGGGCGAGATCGTGATCCGGGGGCCGCAGGTCATGCAGGGCTACTGGAACCGCCCCGACGCGACCACCGAGGCGTTCATGGACATCGGCGGGCAGCAGTTCTTCCGCACGGGCGACCTGGGGTACGTGGACGATGAGGGGTACTTCTTCTTCGTGGACCGCCTCAAGCGCATGGTGAACGTCTCGGGCATGAAGGTCTGGCCGGCCGAGGTCGAGAACCTGCTGCACGCCCACCCCGCCATTCAGGAAGCCTGCGTGATCAGCGTGCCCGACGAACGCAGCGGCGAACGCGCCCGCGCGCTGATCGTGCTGCGCCCCGGCATGAACGCCACGCCCGCCGAACTGGAAACCTGGGCGCGCGAGCAGATGGCCCCCTACAAGGTGCCGCGCGACTGGCAGTTCGTGGACAGCCTGCCGCGCAGCCCCACCGGCAAGGTCGCGTGGCGGCCCCTCCAGGAAGCGGCGCAGGCCGCCATGCAGGGCAACTGATACGGATTCCGCCACAGGCGGGCAGGGACCGCCTCGGCCTGACAAGACGCTGGTTCAACCGTTTGCAACACCTCTAGAGAGGTCAGATGGGAACTGGCCGCGCCGCCGCGCCCGCCCAGTCCGGCGGGTTCTGGACGGCGACGCACCGGGACCCGCCGCTGCGATCTGCACGCCAGTTCGGACGCCCTTCGTATCGCCTTGCTCGGCGTGCTGACGCTGACAGCATGCCCTTCAAGGCGCGGGTGCGGGCGGCGCTATTCTCGGCGCGCCCGCTTCACGAGGTCTGACCGCCGAACGCGGTGTAGGCGACCCCCTTTGGCGCCGACGGCTGGCCCAGCGAGGTGCGGGGCTGCGGCTGCCCGCATGAACGGTGCACCCCTGCACGCAGCCGGGAGCGCAGAACACGCGGACCTCCTGGGCCGGGCATACTGAGACGGGCATACTGAGACGGGAATACTGGGGCAGGGATACCGATACCGGTAGGGGGAACAGTCATGGCACAGCGCGGCGCGGCACAGGCAGGAACGGAGCAGGCACGAACAGCAGCTGAAACGCGCGTCTGGGCTGCCCTCAGGGTGCAGGCGAAGGTGAGCGGGGGGGGCGGAGCGTGATCACGCCCGAATGCCTGCGCGGGCTGCCGCTGTTTGCGGAGCTGGATGACACCCTGCTGCACGCGGCGGCGCTGGACGCGGCCGACGTGCACCTGAACGAGGGCGAGTACCTGATCCGCGAGGGGGATTCGGTCGCTTTTTTTGTGCTGCTGGAAGGCGAACTGGCCGTCACGAAAGAGGTGGGCGGCGTGCCGCAGTCGGTGGATACTTACCGGCCCGGTGATTCGTTCGGGGAGTTGCCGCTGCTCCTGGGCACGCCCGCCACCGTGAACCTGATGGCCCTGACGCCCGCGCGGGTGATGCGCGTGGAGGGGCCGGACTTCATGGCGCTGCTGGGACGCTCTGAGCTGATGGCGGCGACCGTGATGGCGAACATGACGCGCCGGGTGGGAAACCTGCAGCGCTTGGCCCTGGAGACACCGACGCCCGTCACGTTCCTGATCGGTTCGCCGGATAACCTGCACTGCTTTCGGCTGCGGGATTTCCTGTCGCGTAATCAGGTGGTGTTCCGCTGGTTGGACCCGGGCGCGCCCGCACTGGCCTGCGACATTCCCGCCGGGGTCGAGGGTGGGGCGCTGCCGGCCGTCATCCTGCCGGACGGCGAGGTGCTGCGCCGGCCACACGTGCGCGAGGTGGCGCGCCGCCTAGGCCTGCAGGTGGACCCGGCGCTCGAGCGGTACGACGTGGTGATCGTGGGCGGCGGTCCGGCGGGACTGGCGGCGGCGGTGTACGGCGCGTCGGAGGGCCTGTGTACGCTGCTGGTCGAGCGGCACGCGCCGGGCGGGCAGGCCGGGACCAGCAGCCGCATCGAGAACTACCTGGGGTTCCCGACGGGCCTGTCGGGAGGTGAGTTGAGCGCGCGGGCGCTGAGGCAGGCGCGGCGCTTCGGGGCGGAGGTCGTCACGACCCGGGAAGTGACCGCGCTGGAGCCCGGCCCGGACGGTCACACGGTCGTGCTGGACGGCGGCACGCGCGTTCACACGCGCAGCGTGGTACTGGCGCTGGGCGTGGAATGGCGCACGCTGCCGCTGCCGCACGCGCAGCGCTTCGTGGGGCGCGGCGTATGGTACGGCGCGGCCCGCACCGAAGCGCCGGGGACGCGCAGCAAGGACGTGTACCTGATCGGCGGTGGGAACTCGGCCGGGCAGGCGGCGCTCCTCTTCTCGAACTACGCGCGGCGGGTCTCCATCCTGATCCGGGCGGACCGCGTGGAGAAGGGCATGTCCCAGTACCTGATTGATCAGTTGCGCGCCAAACCGAACGTGCGCATCTGCCTGTGTTGCGAGGTCACGGCCCTGCACGGTGACTCGCACCTGCAGGCCCTGACCGTGCACCACAGCGACACCGGCCAGGACGAGGTGGTCGAGACGGATACCCTGTTCGTCCTGATCGGCGCGGACGCCCGCACCGACTGGCTGGGCGGCGTGGTCCTGCGTGACGAGCGCGGCTACGTCTGCTCGGGCCTGGACCTCGCGCCGCAGGGGGCGTGGCCACTGGACCGCGATCCGTTCCCACTGGAGACCAGCGTGCCGGGCGTATTCGTCGCCGGAGACGTGCGGCGCGGCTCGGTGAAACGCGTGGCCAGCAGCGTCGGCGAGGGCAGCATGAGCATCGCGCTCGTCCATCAGTTCCTCGCGTTGCGTGACCAGAGCGGTCAGAAGACAGCCGAGTCACCGCCCTCCACTCCCGCCAGTGCAGACCGGACGAACCCGGCAGACTAAGGTCCGGCCGCGCCTTCATACGGACTGGGCTCCATTCCACCACAGTCGGAAAAGCGCCGCCTGCGGCTCCACACCGCCCAATCCGTATGAGTGGAGCGGGGTCCGGATGAGGGTGCGGCCATGCAGGTTTACCCCCTTACTCCCGCCGCCACCACCACACCAGGGCTGCCATCCCTGCCGCCAGCGCCAGCAGCGGCAAGCGCGGCGGCTGGGTGGGCAGCGGGTCATCAAAACGCCGGACATGCTCGCGGATGGCGCCGGGCAGCTCGGCGCCTCCCAGCGCCTTGCCGTGGCCCACGGCGGCCAGTTGCGACTCCAGTTCGGCCAGGCGGCGGACCGATTCGCGCCCGTCGCTGCGGGAGAGGTAAAGGAAGGCGTGCGACACCTGCGCGGGTTCGCCGGTCAACAGTGTGACCGGGTTGCGGGCATTGGCAGTGGAGAAGGCGTCACCCACGATCAGGGTGCGGTCTGCCTCTCGCCATAGGGAAGTGTGCCCCGGTGTATGACCGGGCGTTGGAATCCAGCGCCAGCCTGTCAGGAAGGGCACCGAACCGTCGGTGGGCAGCGCGTGGATATGGGGCCGCAGGTCGGGGGCGCTGCTCGTGCGGCGGCCTATCTGGTACTTGGCCTGTCCGGTCAGGAAGGGAAGTTCCTCGGCGCGGGCATAGACGGGCACGGGCCACAGCCCGCGCAACCTGGGCACGCTGCCTACGTGGTCAACGTGTCCGTGCGTGAGCACGATGGCTGCCGGGGAACGGGAGCCGTGCACCTGCGTGGCGGCCCGCTTGATCATCCCGGCGTCGAGCGGTGTGCCTGCATCCACCAGTACCCAGTCGCTGCCGGGCGTGCCTAGAAAGTAGGCGCTGACGATGGGCAGACGAACCTGGAAAACATCGGGGCGCAGCTTCTGAACACCGCCCAACAGAGAAGGGTAAGGCACAGGGCGCACGCTCATTTCCAGACCGTCCCGCACTGATGCGAGGCCCGGAAGTCATTCACGACCCCCACCTGCGCCGGGGCGAAGCCCAGTACTTTCGTTCCGGCGCTATCCAGGCGCGGCCACGTCACCAGGCCACGGCCATTGGGGTCGCCCGTGCGGGCAAAGTTGGCCCAGTAGGTCCGCATGGTCTTTGCCAGTTCAAGCTGCTCGGCCGAAAAGCGGCTGTAGTCGCCGAGCGCGGCAGACGCACCCATGATGCTCGCCACCTCCGCCGAGTGGTACGCGCCGAAATCAGGCACGGCGACGCCCGGCTTGAGGTACGTGTAGGGCACAGTGCGGTCACGGAATTCGTAGGCGTAGACAGGCACCTGCGCGGCGCGGACGCGGCCCAGGTCGCTGGTGGGGCAGGCGAAAATGGCGTCCGTGCTCTGCGCAGCGGCGGCCAGGGCGCGGGTGGAGTACCGGCCCGGCGCGTAGCTGGTCAGGCCCGCCCAGACCCCGCGCAGGCCGCTGAACGCGTAGTTGATGCCCACGTATTCCAGCAGGTTCGCGTCGCGCCCCGGCGTGCTGGCGAAGGAGGCGAAAATGCTGCCCTCGTCGGCGTTGGTGCCCATCAGGAGCGGCACGGGAGCCACCGCCTGCTGATTGATCCCCTGCCGGAACACGGCGGCGGGCGAGTCGGGCAGTGTAGGGTCGCCGTACAGCGGTGGGAAGGTGACGGTGGCGGGTAAGCCTTTGGGCTGCGCCTGCAATAATTTCTTGACGGGCAGGGCACGCAGGCAGGCGGCGTCGGCGGGCGGGCAGCCCAGGCTCTCGGCGGCGCTGCTGCCCTTCTGGAGGGCCACGTTACGCGGCGCAGTCAGTTGCGGGTCGGTGCAGGGGCCGCTCTGGATAATTGCCTTGTCGAACAGGCCCCGCGCGCCAGGCATCAGCAGGTGCTGGCATATGCTCATGCCGCCTGCCGATTCGCCGAACGCCGTCACGTTGGCCGCGTTACCTCCGAAGGCCGAGATGTTGTTCCGCACCCATTTCAGCGCGAGTTGCTGGTCCAGCAGGCCGTAATTGCCCACTGAACCCTTCTCCTCGAGCCCCGGCACCGCCAGAAAACCGAGAGCGCCCAGGCGGTAATTGATCGTCACGACCACCACGTTCTGCTCGCGGGCCAGGGTGCGGGGATTGTAGTCGCTGCCCGCGCCCGTGTTATAGGAGCCGCCGTGAATCCAGACCATCACAGGCAGGTTTTGAGCGTTCTGGGGGGCGTACACGTTCAGGAAAAGGCAGTCTTCCTCGCCGCGCACGACAGGCTGGCTCTCTCCGGCGAGCGTAAACGACTGTGGGCAGGCCGCGCCGGGTTGCAGGGCGGGGCGTTCGGTGGTCCAGGTGGGCAGCGCCAGCGGCGAACGCCAGCGCAAGCCTTCCACGGGCGGCTGCGCGTAGGGAATCCCTTCCCACACCGCCAGTGCCCCGTCCAGCGACCCCACGACGGGGCCAGCGGGCGGGGTCACGCGGGTGCTCTGGGCGGGAGCGGCGGCGGGCAGCGTCAGACTCTGCGCGGCAGCCGTTGCCAGCAGGCAGGCGGCAGACAGGGCAAGCAGTTTGTTCATGTTGGCTCCAGAGGAAAAGAAAAAAGGCCCGCTTTAGACGGGCCAGTCCAGCGGTTTTTTACTCGGCAGACACAATCTTGAGCGGTTCCATCAGCGCCACCAGTTTTACCTCGATGTTGCCGCGCGTGGCGTTGGAATACGGGCAGGTGCGGTGCGCGATGTCCAGCAGTTCACGCGCCTTCTCCTCGCTCTGGCCGGGGATATACACCTGGAGTTCCACGCCCAGCACATACTCGGTTTCAGACTTGGCGTACAGACTCACGAAGGCTTCAGCCTGGGCACCGCTGGCGTCCACTCCCATCCGCTTGCCGATCTCGCCCAGAGCCGACAGAAAGCAGGCCGCGTAGCCCGCGCCGAACATCTCTTCAGGGTCGGTGCCCTCGCGTTTGCTGTGGGCGGGGCGGGTCGTCAGGTGCAGGCGCTGCTGGCCCAGGTAAACGTCACCGTTGCGGCCCCCGGTGGCGATAGACGACGTGGTGAACAGCTTTTTCATTTCAGGTTGGATCATGGTGATTCTCCTTGATTGCACTTTGCAACGATTTGAGCGAGAAGTGGCCGTCTGTCGAAACATCATGTCGTTCCAATTGCGGTCGAATTGCCAAAACGGAGAGATGAAGCCCGGGCGGAGCGAGTAGCAACTGTGACGACCTGCGCAAGATGGGCCAGAATCCGACACTGTTCCGGACTTTGGGCGATGAGGTGAAGTACGTCTCAGACGAGAAAAAATGTGCTACCCAGCGATTTTATTGCAATCTGCAACTAAATAACGTGACGAAAGACTCACTTGCAGGGAGATCACCACGCCCAGGCCACCAGCGGCGCGGGACAACACAGCCGAATCAAAGCACTCATCGCATGGATTCCAGGAAGATCTGCGCGAGATCATCAGCCGTCGGCTGGCGGGGCGCGACGGCCAGCAGGCGCCGCTGCTTGAGCGCTCCGTCCACCAGCGCGGGAATGTCAGATTCGTCATAGCCCAGGGCCGCGACACTGCTGGGGGCGCCCACGTCCCGCATCAGGTTCAGCAGTGCGTCCGGAAGGGCGTCACGGTCGTCCGGGGCGTAGGTCTGGCCGGTCAGGCAGGAGGCAGCGAACAGGTGCCGGGCCGGGTCGGCATCGAACGTGAAGCGGAACGAGGCGGGGGCCGTCACGATCACCGAGAAGCCGTGCGGGACGAACATCTTCTCGCCAGGGTACCCGGGGTGGCGGTAGGCGTGTCGCAGCCCCGCGATGGGGTACGCGCACGCGTGAGGGATGTGCACGCCGGCCGAGCCGAAGCCCACGCCGGCCATGGTCGCGCTGAGCATCATGAAGCCGCGCGCCCCGGAATCAGGCTCGGCCCCGGCGCCATGCACAGCGCGGCGCAGGTACTCCCCGCCGTAGCGCAGGGCCTGCGCGGACCACAGGTCGGCGACCGGATTGCTGCCCTGGTACGGCGGCCGGTCATCGGGCGTGACAGGGCGCTCGCGGGTGGTGTAGGGACGGCTCAGGTAACTTTCGGCGGCGTGACAGACGACGTCCAGGCCGGCGGCAGCCGTCACGGCGGGCGGCGTGGTCCGGGTCAGGTCGGGGTCCACGATGGCCTGCGCGGGGCGCAGGGTGCGGTGGCTCAGGCCGGTCTTGATCTTCAGATGTGGCAGGTCCAGGATCGCCACGGTAGTCGCCTCTGACCCGCTGCCGGACGTGGTGGGAATGGCCAGCAGGGGCCGCAGCGCCGAAGGGGGCCGCCGCCCGGCACCAACCGGGGCGTTCACGTAGTCCATGATCCGCCCGCCGTGCGTGAAGAGCAGGTTCGCGACCTTCGCCGTGTCGATGGCGCTCCCACCTCCAATTGCTGCAAACGAGTCCGGTTGAGCGGCGCGGGCCGCCTCGACTGCGCGTTCCAGCGCCGCGAGGTCGGGTTCGGTCTCCACGTCCGTGAATTCGGTCAGGTCCAGCCCGGCGGCGCGCATGGCGGCCAGGACCGGGTCGGCCACGCCCAGGCGGCGCACGTGCGGGTCGATCACCACGAACACCCGCTGCGCGCCCAGTCGCCGGAGTTCCCACCCGGCGTCCAGCGCGGCTCCCGGCCCGAACTTGATGGGGGTGGCCTCGACCGTGAAGATGGTTTCCCGCTGCGTATCCCCGGCCTGTGCATGCTGCGTCATGTGTTCCCTCCCGGCCGGACAGGGCCGCGCCCCGCCGCGAGGCGGACAGGCACAAACCTTGCCGCTGACGGTGACTGTTTTTCGCGAATAATCTGTGGCCGGAGTATGCCACACCCGTCCGTGGAGCGTCCGGCGGGCAGAGTGTGGAGAGGACACGCGGGGCAATGACCACCGGCACGGAAGAGGAATGGGCGTCTATCCCACTCACCACCGAGAACCACACCGGACTGCCCACGCCACGCCCGGAACCCACCTTATTTCCACCCGCATCTGCTCAGACAGAATGGCTTTTACAAACCATCAAGTCGGGGGCCGTTCACCTGCCTAGCACGAGCAAGAAGGCGGAGACACCGCACCGCAGGGCCCGCTGCCTTTCAGGCGTGTCCCGAACAGACTGCCACCCACGCCGATCGAACGGCAGGATGAGCGGCCAGTGCCTTCTGCACAGCCGTGAAGGGCAGATTCAGGGGCGTCCATTCGGCGGCGGACGGGCAGGGACGCGCCACCCCACCTGTGAGGGTTCAGGTCGAGTGCGGCTCGGCATGCGCGTCGCCCGGCGGCTTCCAATGCGGATTCCGCTCCACTGCGCCACAATCGGAAAAGCGCCGCCTGCGGCTCCATGCCGCGGAATC
>NZ_JAGLBB010000052.1:23174-23559 GCF_018260555.1 Deinococcus sp.
ATTGATTCGGAAGTGCGCCGAATCAATGGGAATCCGTATTAGCTTGTATGGCTTGCTGCGCAGCCTGCCACGCCTCGTAGCCTCCGGCGAGTTCAGTGACATTGAGCCCCTGTGTCCGCAGGAAGCTGGCAGCAGCGGCGCTGCGGGCTCCGCCCTGGCAATGCACGACGATCTCCCGGTCGCGGGGCAGGCTGTCCAGACTCCAGGGCAGGCGTCCGGCGTGTAGTTGCCGGCTACCGGGAATCGCGCCCGCCGCGTGCTCGGTTATGCCGCGTACGTCGAGGATCAGCGCGCCGCCGTGCCGGTCCAGTTCGCTGGCCGGGAAGGGCCGGGCGTCCGTGGCAGGCAGGCCTTGCACGTTCCGGATGAAGCCCATGACGCTGTC
>NZ_JAGLBB010000053.1 GCF_018260555.1 Deinococcus sp.
CACAGGCGGCCCAGCAGCGCGCAGCCGACGCGCAGGCAGCGGCGCAGGCGGCCCGGCAACGCGCCGCCCAGCAGGCCGCGCAGACCCAGCGGGAAGCGCAGGTGCAGCGCGAGCAAGCGGTCCTCCGGCAGCGCAGCGAGCAGGTGCAGCGCGCGCAGGTGCAGGTCGAGCAGCAACTGGCGCCCCTGCCGACCCTCAGCGGGCCGCTGGCATTCCCGCTGCCTGGCGGGCGCGTGCAGACGCCGTACGGGGCGGGCGGCTCGCCGTGGGTGGTGCTCAGCGGCGGCCCGCAGGCAGTGGCCGCGCAGGGGGGGAACGTGCTGGCCGTCACGTACTACGCGTCACTGGGCTGGGTAGTGCTCATGGATCACGGAACCAGCGTCACGGCGTACTTCGGGCTGGGCGAACCACTGGTCAGTGTCGGGAGCCGCGTGGGGCGCGGCACGCCGGTCGGGACGGTCGGCGGGAGCTCCATCATCGGGCCTGACAGCATGGCCTTCCAGCTGCGTCAGGGCGGCGTGCCCGTCCCTCCGGGCTTCTGACCGTCGTGCCCAGCCACCCGAGTGCCACGTGAGGGATGCGCCTGCCCCCCTTGCCGAGTGGCGTCCCTGCTGATACTCTTGTTCGGTGCGCACTCCGGTTGGCTGCTGACGGGCGCATGAACCCCGTGATCCTAGCGGGCGCTGTACCCTCAATCACGCAACCCACCCCCGAGGTTTTCATCATGGTCAAGATTCGCCTGTCCCGTTTCGGTGCTACCCACAACCCCCACTACCGTATTGTCGTGACCGACGCCCGCCGCCCCCGCGACGGTGGTTACATCGAGAACCTCGGCCACTACGATCCCCGCAAGACCAGCGAGAACTACCTGAAGGTCAACGCCGAGCGCGCCGCGTACTGGATTGCCCAGGGCGCGCAGCCCACGCAGACCGCCCGCCGCCTGCTGAAAAGCCAGGGCGTGAAGGTCGCGTAAGCGAACCCCACAGCGTGAGACAGGGCCCCACACGGGGCCTTTTTTCATGCCGCCCAGCCGATTCATCCCAGCCGATGCCGCCCAGCCAGGTCGAGAACTCCTTTTTTGCCGTGCCGCAGGGGGAAAGGCCCGCGTGGGACGACATTGGTGAACAGGGTGGATGCTGTAGAATGACTGGATGAACCCCGATCCTCTTGATCTGACTCTTTTCATAGCCCAGAGCGTGGTGGATCAGCCTTCACAGGTGCGCGTGTCCCGCCGGGGCCCGACTGTGATCGTGCGGGTTGGGCCGGGCGAGGAAGGGCGCCTGATCGGCCGGCAGGGCCGCGTGATTCAGGCCATCCGTACGCTGGTGCGTGCCGTGAGCGACCCACGCGAGCGCATGAACGTCGACCTGGACGCCCCCCGCAAAGCGTGAGCGCAGAGATCGTGACCGGGAAGGCCGAAGCGCAGCGCACCCGCCTGGGGTACGTGCTGGGACCGCACGGCGTGAAAGGCGGCGTGAAGGTGTTCGTGCTGGGCGACCAGCGGCAGTTTGCGGGCCTGAACCGCGTGTACGTCGAGAAGCGCGGCTGGCTGCGCGTGCGCCGCGCCGAGATGCTCGCGCCGGGAGTGGTGCTGCACCTCGCGGGGATCACGACGCCCGAGGGGGCCGGGGATCTGCGCGGCCTGAACGTCTTTGCGGCCGACGACGAACTGCCGGTGCCCGAGGACGGCGTGTACTACTACCATGAACTGCGCGGCCTGACCCTCAGTAACGCGGCGGGCGAGGTGCTGGCCGAGGTAACGGACGTGCTCGACAGCGGGCATCAGGACCTGCTGGTGGTGCGCCGCGCCTCCGATCAGGGCGAGGCGTTCGTGCCGCTCCAGGCGCCGTACGTGGTCGTGAATCTGGACGGGAAGCGCCGCCCGCTGTCCCTGACGCTGACCGAGGACGCGCCGGGCGGCCTGCTGGATCTCAGCGAGGCCGAGGAAGGCGGGCGCGCCGGGTGATACGGACTACGCTCCACGGCGCCACAGTCGGGAAAGCGCCGCCTGCGGCTCCGTACTGCGAAACCCGTCTGCTGTTCCTACTCGCGTCCACTCGGATTGATTCAGAACTTTACCGAACCAATCGGAATCCGTATGAGTGAGGACCCGCAGTCCGTCCCACACCAGAACGCCGCGCCGCTGCGGTTCTCTTTCCTCACCCTGTTCCCCGAGCTGCTGGCTCCGTTCGCCAGTGAGGCGATCGTGGGCAAGGCGCAGGGGCGTGGTCTGCTCGACGTGAATCTGGTGAACCTGCGGGCCTTTGCCGGAAACCGCCACCAGAAGGTGGACGACACCCCGTACGGGGGCGGCGCGGGCATGGTCATCCGCGTGGACGTGGCCGAGCGCGCCCTGGCCAGCCTCCCGGCCGCCGACGAGGTCATCCTGTTCAGCCCGGCCGGTGAACGCTTCACGCAGGCGGTCGCCGAGGACCTGGCCACGCGGCGGCACCTGGTGTTCCTGTGCGGCCGCTACGAGGGGTTTGACGCCCGCACCGAGCGGCTGGTCACGCGGGAACTGAGCATCGGGGATTTCGTGATGATGGGTGGCGAGGCCGCCGCCGCCTGCGTGCTCGAAGCGGTGGCGCGCCTGGTGCCGGGCGTGATCGGCGACCCGCTGTCCCATCAGGCGGACAGCTTCAGCTCGGGCCTGCTGGACTACCCGGAATTCACCCGCCCGCCCGAATGGCAGGGCCACAGCGTGCCGGACGTGCTGCGCGGCGGACATCACGGCGCGGTGGCCGCGTGGCGGCGCGAGCAGGCCCTGGCCCGTACCCTGGCCCGCCGCCCGGACCTGCTGCGGAGCGCCCCCCTGACGCCCGCTGACACCGCTACCCTGAGCAGCCTGGGCGCCACGCCCGAGCAACTGCGCGACTGGGGCGCGCCCCCTGCGCCGCCGCCCAGACGCCCGAAACGCCGCCGCACGCCGCCGTCCACACCCGACGCCGGCGACACCTGACGACCAGCCCGGACCGGGCAGCGGCACGGGCAGGCCCGCGATCTGCACGTCTTCACACGTGGGTTCTGTGGGTTTGACCCATGTTGCGGGGCGCGGTTGGGCGCACGATACGCGGGTATGCGCGTTCCGCTGTTTCCTCTGCCTCAACTGGTGCTGTTCCCGGGTGTGGTCCTCCCGCTGTATGTGTTCGAGCCCAGATACCGTGAACTGCTGGCCGATGTGCAGGCCACCGGAGAACCGTTCGGGATCGTGCGGATCGTGCAGTCCTCCGAAGCGTCCGGTCTTCCCTTTCACGAGCGGGTCTCCAGGGTCGGCACGCTGGCGCACGTCCGGCAGGCCAGCCTGCACGAGGACGGCACCAGCACGGTCGCCGTGGTGGGCGGCGAGCGCTTCCGCATAGACAGCTTTCACCTGGACCGCCCGTACCTGTCAGCCGACGTGACGCTCTGGCCCCTGGAACCGGGCGAGCTGCCCGCGCAGGCCGTGTCCGCCACGGCCGCTCAACTGCTGGCCGCGCTGCTGCGTCTGCGTCCCGGCGACGCCGGTTCGGTCCGCGAGGCCGCGCCGGACGATCCCCTGCTGCTGGCCAGCTTTGCCGCCGCGCTGCTGCCCGCCACACCCGAACAGCGCGAGAACGCCCTGCACGCCGCGACCCTTCTGGAGCGCCTGGAACTATTGCTGGGCCTGGTGCCCACCGGGGCCAGACTGCTGAACTGATACGGATTCCGATTGAGTTGGTGCACTTCCGAATCAATCCGAGCGGATGCGAGTAGGAACGATAGACGCCCCTTCGCGGTACGGAGCCGCAGACGGCGCTCTTCCAACTGTGGCGCAGTGGAGCGCAGTCCGTATGACTAGCCACAGCCACAGCCACAGCCGGGGCGAATTTTCCGCCCGGGCTGTCGCCGTGCCGTCGTCGTTGTGAGGCGGGCGTTACAGCACGTCGTCGGCGGTGCCGCGTTTGCGGACGTTGTTACGGGTCTTACGCCAGCGCAGGGCGCGGACGATGGCGGGCGCGGCAGCGTTCAGGTTCAGGTCGTAGGCGGGGTACCAGACGCGCTGCTCACTGAATTTGAGTTTCATCTTGAACACCCCGTACGAGTGCTTGCTTTCATCCAGGACGCGCGGAATGCCCCAGAAATCGAACAGCTCGTAGCCGTGTCGTTTGGCGTCCAGCATGGCGCTCCAGTAGAAGGCGTCCGGGGCTTTGGCGTCTTTCAGGGGTTTGCCGTTTTCGTCCACGCGGTCGTCGCGGACGCTGCCGCCGAACAGGTAGTACGTACCCTTGCCCATGCTGATGAAGAACCCCCCAGCGAGCGCGCGTCCCTGGTAGCGGGCCAGCACGATGTACGCCTCTCCGCCGTGTGCGTTGCACTCGCGCAGCATGGTCTCGTAGTACTCGCGGGGGTAGGCGCCCAGTTTGGCGCGTTCGTTGGTGGCAGTGAAGATCTCCCAGAAGGCGTCGAAGTCGTCGTCGCGACCGGCGATCACGCCGAGTTTCTCGGCGGTGCGGATGTTGCGGCGGGCCATGCTGGACAGCGCCCCGAAGATCTCCTGCTCGGTGCGGCTCAGATCGGCGACAATGGTGTGTTCCGGCTGCTCCGTCTCGGCCCGCCGGAAGGGACCGTACGCTTCGGGCAGCGCGTCCTCCTGGGCGGCGGGCGGCGTTCCTGCCTTTTCAGTGTCGCCCTTTTCAGTGTCTGCCCCGGCCACGGCGGGCTGATCCATGGGTGCGCTGTCACTGGCCGGGAACGGCACGGGCGGCTCGATCTTCAGCAGGGCGTCGGTGGGCCGCGCCACGCGGCGCACGGCGTCGGCGAAGGCGGGCAGCAGGTCCAGACTTTCGAGTGCCGGGCCGCGCGGGGCGTACAGGGTGCTGAAGCCCGGCACGAGGCGCTTGCGCAGCAGTTGCACCGCCCCGACCGTCCGGTCCCCCTGCATGATCAGGTACCGCGTGGGCGTCTGACCCAGCGTTCGCCGCGCCTCGCCGTACCCCCACCCCTGCAGGGCGCTGGTGATGGGCATGCGGCTCACGGCGTCGTCGTACGCGCGTGGATCGGTGGTTTCTACGAGGGTCAGGCGCACGGGGGGGATAATAGCAGGCACGCCGGGACATCACCCCAGGACACCACGCCGGGACACAGGGCGCGCCGCAGGAGACTGTCACGGACTGGCGCGCGCGGCACGCTACAGTATTAAGCGTGAAACAACTGCTCCTGACCGCAGCGCTGCTGAGCGGCGCCGCCTTCCTGACGAACGCCGGCGCCCAAACTGCCCCGGCACAGACTGCCCCGGTACAGGCCACACCGGCCCAGCCGACTCCGGCGCCTGCACTGGCCCCCACTGCTCCGGCCCCCACTGCTCCGGCCCCCACTGTCCCGGCCCCCACTGTCCCGGCCCCCACTGCCCCGGCGCCGAGCATGGCGGCTCCTGCCACGCCCGCCCCCGCGGCCCCGGCTGCCGCGCAGGACCCCGCCACGCTGGTGGGCCGTGTGGGCAAGGAGAACCTGACGCTGGGCGAGTTCGAGCGCTCCTTCCGGCTCGCGGCGGCGCGAGTCGTGAACGCTCAGGGCGTTCCGTTCGAGGCCTCCTACCTGAGCGAGTTCGCCGCGGCCCGCCCGGACTTCCTGAAGCAGTTCGTGCGTGACCGCGCTGTGTATCAGCTGGCCCGCGCCCGTCAGCAGGCTGACCCGGCCGTGCTCGACAAGCAGGTCGCGGACGCCCGCTCGGGCTTCGGGACGGACGAGGCGTTCACCCAGGCCCTGAACGCCACCGGGTATACCGACACGGCCGACCTGCGCCGCGAACTGGAGCGCCAGCTGATCGTGGGCGCGTACCTGAACAGCGTGCAGGACCGCTTCACGTTCGGTGACGCGCTGATCGCCGGGTACTACAACCTGCACCGCGCGGACTTCGCCCGTGAAGCGGAAGCCTGCGTGAAACACATCCTGGTGCCCACCCAGGCCGAGGCGCAGGCCATCACGAAGGACCTGGCGGGCGGCGCGGACTTCGCGAAGATTGCCGCCGCGAAAAGCCAGGACCCAGGCAGCGCCGCGCAGGGCGGCGACCTGGGTTGCTTTGGCCCCGGCCAGATGGTCGAGACCTTTGACACGGCCAGCTTCAAGGGACCCTTGAACGCCGTGCAGACCGTACAGTCGCAGTTCGGGTGGCACGTACTGATCGTCACGAAACGCAGCGACGCTGGCACGCTGCCGCTGGCGGACGCCGCGCCGATCATCCGTGACCAGCTGGGCAAGGAAGCCGCGCAGAAGTACCTGGATTCCCAGTTGGTCCGCCTGACCACCGAGAGCTTCCCGGCCGTCGTGACGGTCCCCGCGCCCGCGCCCACCAGCAAGTAATACGGATTCCGATTGATTCAGAACCGCACCGAATCAATCCGAGCGGATGCGAGCAGGAAGGGCAGACGCCCCTTCGCGGTATGGAGCCGCAGGCGGCGCTGCTCCGGCTGTGGCGCAGTGGAGCGCAGTCCATCTGAGTCCATAAGGCGAACGCCGGTTGAATGGTTGGCGAACCTTTCAACCGGAGTTCATTTTGTGGCACAGGGTCTTCAGGATGTTCAGGGGACCGCTGGCGAGGTTCTCCGCGAACAGGAGCTACGGGCGGGTCATGCTGCTCGGCGCCGCGGGCCGGGCGCGCCTGTCTGTGCCTCTGCGCGCAGGCGGGCGCGCCCGGGCGTAGGGTGAGGCATGACCGACACGGCGCAGAAGAAACTGAACTGGAACAGCCACCACATCACGCAGGGCGACGAACGCGCCCCGAACCGCGCCATGCTGCGCGCCGTGGGCTTCGAGGACGGCGACTTCGAGAAACCCATCATCGGGGTCGCGCACGCGCAGAGCAACATCACGCCCTGCAACAACGGTCTGGGCGAACTGGCTGACCACATCACCGGCGCCATCCGCGAGGGCGGCGGCATGCCGCAGATGTACGGCACGATCACCGTGTCAGACGGCATCAGCATGGGCACCGAGGGCATGAAGTGCTCCCTGGTCAGCCGCGAGGTGATTGCGGACAGCATCGAGACCGTGTCACGCGGGCAGAGTCACGACGGCGTGATCGTCGTGGGCGGCTGCGACAAGAACATGCCCGGCGCCATGATCGGCATCGCCCGCCTGAACATTCCCGCGATCTTCGTGTACGGCGGCACCATCAAACCCGGCCATTACGACGGCAAGGACCTGACCATCGTCAGCGTGTTCGAAGCGGTCGGGGCGTTCGGCGCGGGCAAGATCAGCCGTGAGGACTTCACCGAAATCGAGAAACGCGCCTGCCCCGGCAACGGCAGTTGCGGCGGCATGTACACCGCGAACACCATGAGCAGCGCCTTCGAGGCCATGGGCATGAGCCTGCCCTACAGCAGCACGATGAGCGCCGTGGACGCCGAGAAGGCCGTCAGCTCCGCCGACAGCGCCCGCGCCCTGCTGAAGCTGATCGAGCAGGACATCCGACCGCTGGACATCCTGACCAAGAAGGCCTTCGAGAACGCCATCACGGTCATCATGGCCGTCGGCGGCAGCACCAACGCCGTCTTGCACCTAATGGCCATCGCGCACGCCTGCGACATCGACCTGACGCTCGCGGACTTCGAACGCATCCGCGAGGCCACGCCCGTATTCTGCGACCTGAAACCCAGCGGGAAGTACGTCGCCACCGACCTGCACGAAGTCGGCGGCATCCCGCGCGTCATGAAGATGCTGCTCAAAGAAGGCCTGCTGCACGGCGACTGCCTGACCGTGACCGGCAAGACCATCGCCGAGAACCTCGCGGACGAACAGGACACCCCAGGCGACGGACAGGACGTCATCCGCGCCTTCAGCGAACCGCTGTACACCGAAGGCCACCTCGCCATCCTGCGCGGCAACCTGGCCGAGGAAGGCAGCGTCGCCAAGATCAGCGGCCTGAAAAGCATCAAGATCACTGGCCCCGCCCGCGTGTTTGACAGCGAAGAAGAATGCATGCACGCCATCATGAACGACCAGATTCGCGCTGGCGACGTGCTCGTCATCCGCTACGAAGGCCCCAGGGGCGGCCCCGGCATGCGTGAGATGCTCTCCCCCACCAGCGCCATCATCGGCAAGGGCCTGGGCGACTCGGTGGGCCTGATCACCGACGGGCGTTTCAGTGGCGGCACCTTCGGCCTGGTCGTCGGGCACGTCGCGCCCGAGGCGTTCGTGGGCGGCACCATCGCCCTGGTCCACGAGGGCGACACCATCGAACTGAACGCCGAAACCCTGACCCTCACCCTGCACGTGGACGACGCCGAACTGGCCCGCCGCCGCGCCGCCTGGGTGCAACCCGAACCCCGCTACAAGCGCGGCGTGCTCGCCAAGTACGCCAAACTGGTCAGCAGCGCCAGCGTCGGCGCGTACACCGACTGACCACACCCGATTGCCGGGCAGACAGGGCCGCAGCACCTCCGGGTGGGCGGCCCCAGTGCCATAGGGCCGTGCTGTCGGAGCCGCCGGTCTGTGCCGGGGCTGGGCGCTGCGAGGCCTCGGGTACTGGGTAGTCAACGAAACACACGGAATCCGTATGGGGTGGCCTGGGAGCGCTTCAAGCGGGATCCGCTGGCGGGCCGGGAGACGTTTTGCCTCATCAGCCCTGGGAATGCGGCAGCGCTGCGGCTGGTGGCGCAAGGTCCGGGCGGACCTTCAGGCAGGCTCGGGAGCGGGTGGCTGCTGGGCGGCGACCTGCTCCCAGCGCCAGTTTCCGGCCTGCGCCATGGCGTGCAGGCGTTGGCGCAGCGCGGCGTGGGTGTGCAGGTACGCGTGAAAGTCCGCGTCGGGCTTCAGGATCAGGCCGGCGCCGCGCAGGTGGGTCAGGTCGGGCGGGGGGGGCGTCTGCGGGCCCCTGGCGTGATGCGCGCGTTCGAAGGTGCGGGTCAGCGAGTCGATGCTGCTCAGGGCGCGGCTCAGGCCCTGGGGGGGCGGGCCGGTCAGGGCGCCCTGGAGGATCAGGAGCGCCTCGCCCAGGGCGGGCAGGTGCAGGTCCAGGGCGTCCTGACGGTCGTGGTCGTGGAAGCGGTGCAGGTACGGGGAGTTCATGTGGGCGGCGTCCACGTTGTTGAGGATGTCGTGCAGATCGGTGGTGAGGCTCAGCAGGCCGCGGTCGTGGTCGGTGTGGGCGTTCACGATCAGGGCCTGCGCGCCGGGGCCGGCGCGGTGCAGGTGCAGCGCGAGTCGGCGGCGGTCGCCGCGTGCCTGCGCGATGGGTACGACGAAGGTAATGGCAAAGGTCAGCAGGAAGAACCCGTTGATGGACGCCACGGCGGTCAGCAGGCGCCAGACGGGGAGCGGGGCGGTGATCTCGCCCATGCCGAGGGTGCTGATGGTGTACCCGACGAAGTACAGGGTGGCCGTGAAGTTGGCGGGGGTGCCGCTGTCGGAGCCTTGCAGGCTGCCTGGCTGGGACCAGAAGATCAGGGTCCAGCCCAGCCAGCACAGGACCGTCCAGGCGGCGAAGGTGCCCAGGATCAGCAGGGGCGTGCTCCAGGACAGCAGCGAGCGGCGGCCTGTCAGTCGCGCGGTAGTGGTCAGCGCGGCGTACAGCAGCCGGTGAACGGCGCGGCTGAGACGTCCCTCGCCGGACTGGAGGCACGTGACGATCAGGTCGCCGAAGACGGCGAGCACCATGAGGGTGCCGGGAATCCACAGGAGTTGCCGGAGCATTGCCCATTGTGAGCGGCGGCGCTGGCGGGGTGTCTTGCGGTTCCCTGAATCCTCGGGTCCGCTGCGCGGCGTTCGGGTGGGGAGTGGGCCACCCGGCAGGCAGGACTGGGCCGGGGCCGGGTGGTCATACGGACTTCGCTCCATTCCGCCACAGTCGGGAAGACACCGCCTGCGGCTTCACACCGCGAAGTCCGTATGTTATTCCTGCTCGCGTCCGCTCGGAGTGATTCAGAACTGCAGCGAATCAAGTGGAATCCGTATCAGGTCAGGTCGCTGAACACCGCGCGGCTGATCACGAGTTGCTGGATTTCGCTGGTGCCCTCGTAGATTTCCGTGACCTTGGCGTCGCGGTACAGGCGCTCGACGGGGTACTCGCGGCTGTAGCCGTTTCCACCGAAGATCTGGATGGCGTCGCGGGTGGCGTCCACGGCGGCCTCGCTGGCCAGAAGTTTGGCGATGCTGGCTTCCTTGCCGTACGGCTGGCCCTGATCCTTGAGCCACGCGGCTTTCAGGGCGACCAGACGGGCACTTTCGGTGCGGGCGGCCATGCGGGCGATCTTGAAGCTCACGCCCTCGAATTCGCGGAGCTTCCTGCCGAACTGTTCGCGTTCGCTGGCGTACCGGGCGGCGTGTTCCAGGGCGGCGCGGGCAATCCCGAGGGCCTGCATGGCAATGCCGATGCGCCCGGCGTCCAGGCTGGCCAGCGCAATGATCAGTCCCTGGCCTTCTTCCCCGACCATATTGGCGTGGGGGACGCGGGCCTGTTCCAGGGTGACGGTGGTGGTGTGGCTGGCGTGCAGACCGAGTTTCTCCTCGGGACGGCCGCAGCTCAGGCCGGGGGTATCACTGGGAACGATGAAGCAACTGACGCCGCGCGCGCCTGGGCCGCCGGTGCGGGCCATGACGAGGTACGTGTCGGCCTGTCCGCCGCTGGTGATCCAGACCTTGGTGCCGTTCAGGATCCAGTGGTCGCCGTCGCGCTTGGCGGTGAGGCCCAGGCTGGCGGCGTCACTACCGGCACCGCTTTCGGTCAGGCAGAACGCGCCGATGTGCTGCCCCGTGGCCAGGGGCCTGAGGAACTGTTCGCGCTGCCCGTCCGTGCCGTACCGCAGGATCATCTGTTCGGGCAGGCCGTTCTGCACGCTGACAATCACGGCCACGCTGGCGTCGGCCGCGGCGATCTCTTCGAGGCACAGGGCGTACGTGACCGAGTCGAGGCCCGCGCCGCCCCACTGTTCGGGGACGGTGGCACCCATCAGGCCCAGTTCGGCCAGGCCGCGCAGTTGCGTTCTGGGGTACTCGCCGCTGCGGTCGTATTCGGCGGCGTGGGGGGCGATCTCGGCGCGGGCGTACTCGCGGACGTGCTGCACGATCATGCGTTGCTCGTCGGTCAGGCCGAAGCTCATGCCGGTGTGCGGTGCGCTGGGGGCGGTGGTCATACGCTCAGGCTACCAAACGGTTGTTAGAGTGGCGCGCGCGCGTCCGTCCTCCCCAGTCCGGGCTGGCCTGCCCGGCGGTCTGCGCGGTGGCAGTTCCAGCGCCCTACCCGGCGGCCGTCTGCGCCAGCGCTTCCTCGATGCCCCGGCCGCGCCAGCCGGTATCGACGTTCGCGGCCTCTCCCCCGGCCCAGCGCAGGTGCGCGCCGATCACGCTGCCGCCCGCGATGGCCAGCGCCGCGCCGCTCAGGGCGCCGAGCGGGGCGTCCGGGCACAGGCGTCCGGCGGCGGCATTCAGGGCCGGGCTCAGCGGCAACGGGGGGCGGGTCACGCGAACACGGGCGGGCAGATTCACCCGCGCAGTCTAGCCCAGCCCCGGCACAACCGGCCCGGCGCTGCGCCGTGCGACCGGGCCAGAACTCAGTGCAGGGCGCGCTTACCGGCAGGGGCGCGCCGGCAGGAGTGATACGGACTGCCGCTCCACTGCGCCACAGTCGGAAAAGCGCCGTCTGCGGCTCCATACCGCCCAATCCGTCTGCTATTCCTACTCGCGTCCACTCGGATGGATTCAGAACTGCACCGAATCAATCGCAATCCGTATGAGTCTCGCGGCGCGGTGTGAAGATCTTCACGGCGTTTTGTGGCGGCGTGCCTAGAATACCCCGAATGCCCGCGCCCCACCTCTGCCCGGAGTTCCTGTCCGGCGCTCCTTTCGGGCCCGCTACGCTCGCCGCGCGCCGTACCCTCCGCCGTCTGGTGGACTGTTGAGCGCCCGGCGCTGGCGGGTCGTGCTGGGATGGGCGCTGTCGCTGGGGCTGTTTTGCGTAACGCTAGTATTGGCATTGCTGGCCCTGCTGGCGCTGGGCTCCTTCGCCTCGCTGGCGGGGACCGGACTGCTGGGGCTGCCCTTCGGTATCCTGGAAAGTACCCTGAGCGGCGCGCAGAACGTCACGGGCCTGGGCAGTCTTCAGCAGGCCGTCACGCTGATGCTGCTCTCCAGTGTCTGCGCGGGGCTGTCTGCCTACCTCAAGCCCCGCGCCTGACCCGCTGCCCCCACCCTCAGCCGGGCAGGGGCAGCGGGACGCAGGGACGCGAACGCGGCCCGGCACGGGCGGGGGATGAGAAGCACTTTAAGCGTGACTCATGCACCGTGCTACGATTGGGACGTTTTGACCGGAGGGCGAGTGTGAGGCTGTCAGAAGACATTGGAATTGACCTTGGAACAGCAACGTTCCTTATTTACAGCAAGAGCCGCGGCCTGGTCCTTCAGGAACCCAGCGTGATCGCCATGGCCCGCGACAGTAAGAAAGTCAAGGCTGTCGGCGAGGAAGCGTACCGCATGATCGGGCGCACGCCCGGCGGGATCGTCGCCGTGCGCCCCATCAAGGACGGCGTGATTGCCGACGAGGGCCTGACCGAGAAGATGATCACCATGTTCCTGCAGAAGGTGCAGGGCAATGCGGGCCGCCTGTTCGGGTTCAAACCGCAGTTGATGGTCGGCGTGCCCAGCAACGTCAGCGACGTGGAAAAACGCGCCGTGCTGCGCGCCGCCCTGAACAGTAACGCCAAGCGCGCCTTCCTGATCGAGGAACCCCTGGCCGCCGCGATCGGCGCGGGCCTGCGCATCGCCGAGCCGATCGGTTCGATGGTCGTGGATATCGGCGGGGGCAGCACGGACGTGGCCGTGATCTCGCTGGGCGGCATTGTCGTCAGCGAGAGCATGCGCGTGGCGGGCAACGAGTTTGACGAGAGCATCATCCGCTACGTGCGCCGCAAGCACAACGTGCTGATCGGTGAGCGCACCGCCGAGGAGATCAAGGTGAAGGTCGGGGCGGCCATGCTGCTCGACGACGCCGAGAACCTGACGGCCGAGGTGCGCGGCCGCGACCTGGTAAACGGCCTGCCCAAGACCATCAGCCTGGACAGCACGGACGTGGTCGAGGCCCTGAGTGAACCCGTCACGAAGATTGTGGACGGCGTCAAGCGCGTGCTGGAAATCACCCCGCCGGAACTGGTGAGCGACATCATCGACCGCGGCATCGTGATGACCGGCGGCGGGTCGCTGCTGCGCAACTTCGACGAGCTGCTGCGCCAGACGACCGGTATTCCGGTCGCGGTCGCCGAGAACGCCGTCGAGGCCGTCGCGGTCGGCACCGGCATGGCGCTGGAGATGATTCCGGTGCTGGGTGACTCGCTGGTTTCCAGCGACAATTACCTGCGCCGCTGACGCACCCCGGAACGCCTACGCTTATTCGGTGAAGGATGGGAGACGGCCCGTAAAGCCTCTCCCGTTTTTGCTTGTCTCTCGCCCCTCCCGGCCCCCGCCGGAACCCGCGCCCCAGGAGAGCCCTCATGGACCCCATTCTGATTCAGGACGTTCTGAACACCCTGCCCCACCGTTTCCCGTTCGTGATGGTGGACCGCGTGCTGTCCACCGAGAACGGCGCGGTGCATGCCATCAAGAACGTGACCATCAACGAGCCGTTTTTCCCCGGTCATTTTCCGCAGGAGCCGGTCATGCCCGGTGTGCTGATCACCGAGGCGCTGGCGCAGGCCAGCATGTTCTGCCTGCACGGGCAACTGGAGCCAGGTACCGTTGGCTACCTCGCGGGGATCGAGGGCGCGCGCTTCAAGCGCAAGGTGATTCCCGGTGATCAGCTGCACCTGCACGCGAAACTGGAGTTCCTGCGCCGGGGTCTGGGCAAGACCACCTGCCGCGCCGAGGTGGACGGCGTGGTGGTGGCCGAGGCGACCATCCTGTTCGCGGTGGGCAAAGGGTGACCGGGACACCGCTTGAAAGGGCGGCCCCCTCTTTCAAGCCGGGCAGCGCGGCCCGCGTGAGAGTAGCCGGGCAGAGCGGGAGCCGGGCGTGACCCGCCTGACCCGCCTGACCCGCTACGTCACGGCGGAACTGCTGCCGCCGCTGCTGGCGGGCACGCTGCTGTTCACGGCGGTCCTGAGCTTCGGGTACTTCTTCGTCTCCAGTCAGTGGCTCAGCGGCGTGCCGGTGGGCCTGATCGCCCGCTGGATCGGGTACCAGATGCCGGACACCCTCGTGAAGGTCTTTCCGATGGCGGTGGTCCTGATGACCGTCGTGGCGTTCGGCCGCATGAGCACCGAGCGGGAACTCGTGGCGGTGCAGGGGGGCGGGATCAGCCTGGGCCGCGCGGCGCGCCCGGCGGCGGTCCTGGCCTTGCTCGTCACGGCGCTGTCCGTGTGGTTGAGCCTGTGGGTAGCGCCGCGCGCGAACGTGGAGACGCGCGGCCTGTACTGGGACGCCCTGACCGGCGCGGGCCTGTCGCAACTGGTGGGCAAGACCGTGGACCTGGGCAACAACCTGACCCTGTCCATGGCAGGCTACGACACCGGCAGGCGCGAACTGCGCGTCGTGCGCGTGCAGAAGTGGCAAGCGGACTCGGCGGGGCGCGGCACGGTCATCCTGGCCGAGCGCGGCACCTTCGAGAACAACCGCCTGAGCCTCAGCGGATACTCGACGTTCGTGGTGGATTACGGCGCGGTCGCCGCCCTGAGCCGCGTGCCCGACAACGACCCGGCCGCCTTCCGCGCGGCGGTGCAGGACGTGTTCCCCAGCGTGATCGTGCCCGAGAAGGCCACCGACACCCTGAACGTGGAGACCGGCCTGAGCCGTAAGCAGACGCTCGCGCAGTACGCCGACGCGATCGGCGCGGACGCCGAGGGCTGGCCCGAACTGATCACCAAGCTGACCGCGCCGGGCGTGAGCGCCGCCGACCGCGCGGGGGCGCGCGTGAACCTGAACCGCAAGCTGGCCCTGCCGTTCGCGAATCTGGTCCTGGTGCTGGCGGCCCTGCCGTTCGCGTTGCGCTTCGGTCGGACGCTGGGCGTCAGTCTGGGCGTCGCGCTGATGATCGCCGTGGCGTACTACCTGCTGTTCTTCGTGGGCCTGACCCTGGCGGGCATGCTTCCCGCGTTTCCCGAGGCCGGGGTGTGGCTGGCGAACGTGCTGTTCGCCGGGGCGGGCCTGTGGCAACTGAGGCGCACTTGAGCGCGCCCCCACCTGTGTCGGCAGCGCCGTCTGGGCCGGAACTGCGCACACTGATCCTGTCCACCGGCTTCGGTCGCGGGCACCATCAGGCGAACCGGGCGCTGGATACGGCGCTGCGGGCGCGCGGCGTGAACCTGCGCGCCCGGCACACGGATTTCCTGACGTACCTGAACCCGGTCGAGCGGACCGTCACGGCCGGCACGTACGACCTGTGGCTGCGGTACGCGCCTGGCATCTACCGCGCGTTCTACAACTGGACGGACCGCGAGAGCGAACCGCGCGCCGTGGTGGGCACCTTTCACCGCATGGGGCTGCGCGGCACGGTCCGCGACGTGCGCGAGGTGCGGCCCGAGGTGGTCATCAGTTCCTACCCGGTTCCAGCGGCGGCGGCGGCAGCGGCGCGCGCGCGGGTGCGGCTGGACTTCCTGAACGCGCTGATCGTCACGGATTACCGTGTGCATCACCACTGGGCGCGGCCCGAGGCGGACCTGCTGATGGTGGCGACGCCCGAGGCGGCCGAGCAGATGAGCGACTGGAAGATCCCGCCGGAGCGGGTGGTCGTGACCGGCATTCCCATCTCGCCGGTGTTCCGCACGCTGATCGGCGCGGACCGCGCGGCGCTGCGCTCCCGCCACGGCCTGCGCCCGGACCAGCCGCTGATCCTGATTTCGGGCGGCGGGACCGGCACGTTCCGGGCGTTGCGCGGCGTTCTGGGTGAACTGTCGAACCTGGGGCGGCCCGTGCAGGTGCTCGTGCTGGCCGGTGCTGATGGCCGCGGCGTGGAGCGGGTGGGGGGCGCGTTCATTCACCGGCTGGGTTTCACGACCGACTTTCCCGAACTGCTGGCCGCCTCGGACCTGGTGGTGGGCAAGGCGGGCGGCCTGACGGTGGCCGAGGCGACCACGCTGGGCGTGCCGATGGTCATTCACGAACCCATCCCGGGTCAGGAGGAGCACAACGCCGGGCTGCTCGAGCGCCACGGAGCGGCCATCTGGGCGCGGCAGCTGAGTGAGTTGCCGCGCGCCGTGCTGCGCGCCCTGGACCCCGACACGCACGCGCAGATGAGCGCCGCCGCCCGCCGACTGGGCGTTCCGGACGCCGCCGATCGCGTGGCGCGGACCGTGCTGGGCCGACTGGGACGGACGTGACCGCCCCCCTGAACCGTGGCACCCTGAACCCTGGCACCCTGAACCGTAGCAGCCTGAACCGCGCCGCTCTGAGGGGACGCACGCTGAGGGGCGCAGCCGCGCTGGGCGTCACGGCGGGCCTGCTGGTGATCGGCGGCCCGTTCCTGCTGTGGCAGCGCGCGAACCTGGGGCTGCTGCGCGCCGGGCCGCAGACGCGGCGGGTGGTGTCCCTGACCTTCGACGACGGCCCGGACCCCCGGAGCACCCCGGCGGTGCTGGACGCCCTGCAGGCGGCGGGCGCGCAGGCCACGTTCTTCGTGCTGGCGGCGCAGGCCGAGGCGCACCCGGACCTGATCGCGCGGATGCTGCGCGAGGGCCACGAAGTGCAGGCGCACGCCGTGAAGCACCGGCACGCGTGGCTGAGAACGCCCTGGGGGGCGTACCGCGATCCGGGCGAGGCGGCGCGGCGTGTTCAGTCGGTTCTCCGGGGGGTGGGCAGTGATCAGGCTGTCACGCTGCACCGTCCACCGCACGGCGCTTACAGCCTGTTCACGTGGCTGGGCCAGCGGGCCGCCGGACTGACCGGAGCGCACTGGAGTCTCGAAGGTCGGGACTGGCGGGACGGGCAGACCCCGGGTGGCCTGCGCGCCCACCTGCGCCGCGCCCTGCACCCGGGGGCCGTGATCGTGCTGCACGACGCGGGCCCCGGTGCGCGCGTCACCGCGCCCGCCCTGCCCGGAGTGCTGGCGGACCTGAAGGAACGCGGGTACGCCGCGACCAGCCTCGCGCGGCTGCAGGGACTGAGGCGGGTACGCCGCGCCGACCTGCCTGCCCGCGCCATGGGCACCCTGGACCGCCTGCTGGACCGCGCCACGCGCACCGAACCGGCCGGGAACCTCTCGGACTCCATCCTGCGGGTCTCCCCCACCCGGTTTCCGGGGCCGGACCTGACCCTGCGCGGCCTGACACCCGGCGGCGGCCTGCACCTGCGCGCGGGCGTCCCGGCCGCCGAATACCACGCGAACAACGCGCTCATGTCGCAGCTCGGACCGATCCGCACGGTACGCGTGGCCCGGCAGGACTTCCGGCGGGTCGCGGCTGACCTTCAGCGACGCCCGGAGCTGCGAGACGCGCAGGCCGTGTACTGCCAGTCGGCCGTCACGCCCATCCTGGAACGCCTGGGTTTCGAGACGCACGACCTGCCGCCGGCCAGGAAGCGGCGCCTGCGGGTCTGGGCGAACGTCCTGCGCCGCGCCTACGGCACGCGCGCACCCGCGCAGGAGCCTAAACTCAGTGTCCTGAGCCGCGAGGACTTCCTGCGGCTGTACGGCGAAGGTTCGTGATCCGAACGGCCGTCTGTTTCGGTCCATTGCAACTTCGTTCCATTGCACCGGGGTGCGTATCAGGCGGCACACGCGCGCTACGCTGGGCGGCGTGAATTACGACGAGTTCGCTGATCTGTACGACCACCAGTACGACATATACCGCGACGACCTGCACTTTTACGGTGGTGTGGGCGAACGGGCGGGCGGCCCGGTGCTGGAGGTCGGGGCGGGCACCGGGCGGGTCACGGCGTTCCTGGCGCGGCGCGGCGTGAACGTCACGGGGCTGGAACCCAGCGCCCGCATGATCGAGCGCGCCCAGGAACGCGCCGCGAAAGACAACCTGCGCATGCGCTTCGTGCAGGGCGACGTGCGCACCTTCCAGCTGGATGAACGCTTTGGGACCGTGATCGCGCCGTTCAACGCGCTGATGCACCTGTACACCCCGAACGAGCAGTTGCAGGGCCTGGAGAACATTCACGCGCACCTGACCACCGGCGGCAGCCTCGTGTTCGACCTGTTCGTGCCGCGTTTCGGGAAGGCCAACACCGTGCGGCACGAGGGCGAGACCTTCCACACGCCGGACGGCCGCCGAACCGACGTGTTCCTGGTGCAGCGGCACGACCGGACCCGCCAGCACATCACCACCGAGTACCACGTGGACACCACGCACGCGGACGGCACCCTGAAGCGCCGCCACTACACCCTGACGCAGCGGTACTACACCCGCTACGAGGTGGAATGGCTGCTCCGCTTCGCGGGTTTCGAGAGCCCCCGCGTGACCGGCTCATTCCAGGGTGGCCCGCTGGAGGCCAGCAGCGACGTGATGGTGTTCAGCACGCGCGCGCGGTAGCGGCGCTCGATACCACCCAGCCAGGAGGAAGACGGACTGCGATTGATTCGCTGCAGTTCTGAATCCATCCGAGCGGACGCGAGGAGGAAGGGCGTACGCCCCTTCGCGGTATGGAGCCGCAGGCGGCGCCCTTCCGACTGTGGCGCAGTGGAGCGGCAGTCCGTATAAGCAGCGGCGGGCATTACAGATAAGGACGCTGCCGGGCCAATGAGCGGCGCAGCGCTACAGGTCCGCTCGGGTACAACCCTCCGGGGTGCCAAGGTCCTGAAGTCGGCGGTCCCTGACGGTGGCCCCATTCTGGCCCTGGTCCCATACACGCGGCCCGCCGTCCGGTCTGGAACGTGCGGGCCGCGCGGGCGGGGGGCCGGTCAGCTGGCCGTGGTTTTACGGGTGCGGCGCACCGGTGCCGGGGCGGGCTGGGCAGTCACCGCGTCCGTGGCCCCAGCGGCGCGGGCAGGCTTCGCGGCAGCTTTTTCCGTGTGCTGCTCGGTAGGCGGTTCGGCAGCCTGTCCCGGAGCGGTCTCGGCAGTGTGTTCCGCGGCCTGTTCGGTGGCCTTCGCGGCAGGTGCACGGGCCGCCTTCTGCACGTTCTTTTCCGGAACCGGGGTGGCTGCGACTGGGGTAGTCGGGGCTGGGGTAGTTGGGGCTGGGATGGCCGGGGCCTGCGCGGCTGTCCCGCCCAGGTCGGCGGCGGTGATCAGGGTCTCCTGCGCGCCGATGCCGGTCGCGGCGAGCGCCCCGGCGGTGTTGGCGGCGCGGGCGGCCTCGGGAACGCTGGCCCCGCTGAGGATGGCGTGCGCGAACGCGGCGGTGAAGGTGTCACCGGCCCCGGTGGAGTCCACGACCTTGCCTTCGGGGCGCACCGCGTCCACCAGTTCGGTCTCGGTGGGTGTCCAGGTGATGGAGCCCATCTTGCCGACCTTCACGATGACCTGCTGCGCGCCGGCCTCGCCGAGCTGCACCAGGGCGGCGCTGATGGAGCTGGTACCGGTCAGGGCCTGCAGTTCGTGCTGGTTGAGCATCAGGTAGTCGGCGCGCAGCACGTCGGCGCGCAGGGTGGTCCCGGCCTTGTTCACGGCCCCGGTACCCAGGTCGATGAACACCGGGATGGGCGCCGGGGCGCTCCGGGCGGCGTCGATGGCGGCCAGGGCAAATTCACGTTGCGGGCCTTCGATCATGGCGTAGGCGTTGATGATCAGGGCGTCGGCGGCTTGCACCTCGGCCGTATTCAGGTGCGCGGGGTCCAGTTGCCGGTTGGCGGCCCCGTCACTGATCATGGCGCGCTCCCCGCCGGCGGTCTGCATGACGGTGATGGTGCTGGTCAGCAGCTGCGGGTCGCGCTGAATGGCGTTCTCGCTGACGCCGCTGCTGCGGACGTGGCTCAGGGCGTATTCGGCAAACGGGTCCTGCCCGACGCGGGTGGCCAGCGTCACACGGTGACCCAGGCGGGCCAGGGTGACGCTGATGGTCCCTCCGGCGCCGCCGGGTTTCATGCTGGCCTGCCGGGGCGTGACCTCCTGACCGGGTGCGGGCAGGTGGTCGAGGTGGTAGAGGTGGTCAACGGTCACGTCGCCGATAACGTAGAACTTCACGGGAGTACCTCCAGGGCGCGGCGTGCGGCCCTTGCGGATCGAGTTGGGGTGGGGTTGGAGCGCGTAGAGACTGGGCTTACGGTATCACGCCGAGTTTGACGGCCATGTCACGCAGATCGTGCAGGGCGACGTCCTCGGCGCGCACGTCGGGGCGGATGTTCAGGGCCGCCAGGGTCGCGTCGATGGCCTGAACGTCGTGGCCGATCATGCGCAGGTTGTTCCGCAGGGTCTTGCGGCGGTGGTGCAGGGCCGCCTCGATGAACTTCAGGAATTCGGGTTCCGGAGCGGGGCGGTCCCGGTCGAAGTCCAGGCGGATGACGCTGCTGGTCACGTCCGGCGCAGGCAGGAATGCGCCCTTGGGCACGTCCCGGACGTGGCGGACACTGCCGTACAGGGCGGCGATGGCGCTCAGAAATCCGTAGTTATCAGTGCCGGGTTTCGCGGCGAGGCGCTGCCCGACTTCCTTCTGCACGAGCACGGTGGCGGACACGATGGCCGGGGCGCGCATGAAGCGCGAGAGCAGCAGGCCCGTGATGTAGTACGGCAGGTTGGCGATCACGCGGGTCCCAGGCGGGAGGGTGGCGTAATCGAAGTCCAGGGCGTCTCCCCAGATGATCTGCACGTCGGTGTCGCCCAGCGTTTCGGCCAGGGCGGCGCGCAGGCGTTCGTCTTTTTCCAGGGTGGTGACCTGCGCGCCGCGCGAGTGAATCTCGCGGGTCAGGACGCCCAGGCCGGGGCCGATTTCCAGGACGGGCACGCCGGGCGCGGCCCCGCCGGCTTCGGCGATGGCGCGCAGGATGTTTCCGTCGATCAGGAAGTTCTGCCCGAGGCTCTTGGTGGGTTTCAGGCCGTGGCGGGTCAGGAGTTCGCGCACGCGGGCCGGTGAGTACAGCGGGGCGGTCGCTCCGCTGCTGGTGGGTGGGATCGGGTCGTTCAAGGGGGTCAGCTCCGGTGGCGCCGCCCGCACAGGGCAGGGGCAGGGTGTCCCGCGTGCGTCTGGGCGGGCGGCTTGATCCGCGCAGCGCGGGGATTTCAACGCGTCAGTATACTCGGCGGGTGAGTGTTCCGTTCCGGCCGTGTGTCCTGTGTCGCCCGAGTGTCCGCGTGCGCCCCGCCCGTGTCGGGCCTGGTCCTGGTCCGTGCTGGGGGCCAAGGTGAGTGCCGCGAAGGCTGGGACGGAGGGAAATCAGGCTCAGCCGGAAGGGGTGAACCCGGATTTCCCTCCGGCAGCGGCGCCTGAGGCGGTGCAGCCGGTCCTGTCGCTGCCTGAGCTGATCGGGCAGGGCGAGTGGCGGCGGGCCCTGGCGACCGCGCGGGCGCAGGGAGCGGGGCTGGACCTGGAGCACGCGCTGGACACCGTGCTGACCGTGCAGGTGGCCCTGCGGGCGCGGCGGTACCCGGCGGCGCGGCAGGCGGTGGCCGAACTGACGCCGCTGCTGCCTGCCCTGCCGGAGCCGGAGGGGAGCGCGTTGCGGGCGCAGGTGGACCCGCAGGCGCTGACCGGGGCGCTGCGGGCGCTGGAAGCCGGGCAGAAGGTCACGGACCCGGCCGAACTGGCCGCGCTGCTGCACGGCGCGCTGGCCGGGCCACTGACGCGCGCCGAGGCGCTGAACATGCAGGGCATCCTGCACGCCGTGAGCGGCGAGGCAGAGCAGGCCCGCGCGCTGCTGAACGCCGCCATGCAGGCCGATCCCGGTCACTACCGCGCCCTGACGAACCTGGGCAACCTGGACATGGACGCCGGGCAGTTCGCTCAGGCCGAGGCAGTGTACCGGCGGGTGCTGGTCCTGAATCCCGAGTACGACGGCGGGCACCATAACCTGGGCGTGGCGCTGCGCCGTCAGGGCCGCGTGGGCGAGGGCGTGCGGTCCATCCGGCGGGGGCAGCAACTGAGCATGAAACGCTCGAAGGAAGACACGAACGCCGAGATGAAGGAGCAGTTCGCGCAGAACCCGGCCATGAAGGCCCTGCGCTGGGTGCTGCTGGCCGTGGTCGCACTGATCGTGTTCCTGGCGGTGCGCGGCGTGGGCAGCTGACGGTGCCCTGGGTCCTGAACGGCGAGGGCTCGCGGGCAGTGGACGCGCGACTGGACGGGGCGGGGCTCCTGGACCTGACCATGGAGGAGGCCGGGCGGGCGGTGGCGGACGCCGCGCAGGCACGTGCGCCCCGGGGGCCTGCGCTGCTGCTGGCGGGCGGCGGCGCCAACGGCGGGGACGCCTTCGTGGCGGCCCGGCACCTGCTGACGCTGGGGCGTGAAGCGCTCGTGCTGGCGCTGCCGTCCCGGCACCCTCTGACGCGCCTGAACCGGCGGCGCTGGCGGGC
>NZ_JAGLBB010000054.1 GCF_018260555.1 Deinococcus sp.
GGACTGGTCAGCGTGTTCACGGGGGATATTCTCATGCCCAATTTCTCTGTCTGATCGTCCCCTGCTGAGCAGTTACCGCTGTAGTTCTGAATCAATCCGAGCGGACGCGAGGAGGAACAGCCTACGCCCCTTCGCGATATGGAGCCGCAGGCGGCGCCCTTCCGACTGTGGCGCAGTGGAGCGCAGTCCGTATCATGAGGCGACGAGTCAGGGAACGGTCAGTGGCGGATGTTGACGATGGTGACGCCGTGCCCGCCCTGGTTGGCTTCGGCGTCGTGGAAGGATTCGACCTTCCGGTCGGTCTTCAGGTACTCGCGCAGCAGGCGGCGCAACACGCCCTGGCCCTTGCCGTGCACGACCCGCAGCGGACTTTCTTTCAGGGCGTGCGCTTCGAGGATGGCGGTCCGGAGTTCCTCGACGGCCTCCTCGACGCCCATGCCGCGCAGTTGCAGTTCGTTCTGGAAGGTGCTGGCGGCGACCGCTCCGGCAAACGCCGCGCGCGGGCTGCGCGTCTTGGGGGCCGTGACCTTGGGTTCCTGTTTGAGCCGCACGTCGCGGCGCTTCACGCCGACCTTCATGACGCCGAGTTGCACGACCAGGTCGTCGCCGCGCAGTTCAAGCACCTGCCCGGCGGCGTTGTAGGCGGGCACGTCCACGCGGCTGCCCACGCGGATGGGGTCGCCGCGTTCCTCGCGCACGATGGGGGCGGGGCGGGCCTTCTGCGCCGAGACGCGCAGTTCGCGCAGTTCCTGCATGACGCGCGGGCGGGCGCTGTCCTCCTGCGCGCGGGCCCGCAGGGTGCGGACGCGTTCGATGGCGTCGGCGTACAGGGATTCGGCTTTCTGGCTGGCCTCGGCCAGCATCTCGTTGCGGCGCAGTTCCAGGGTCTCGCGTTCCTGGCGCACGCGGCTCCGTTCGGCCTCGGCGTCGCGTCGGGCGGCGGCGGTGCCTTCGAGCTGCTCGCGCAGGTCCTCGCGTTCGCGTTCCAGTCCCTCGAGCATGCGCTCCATCAGGCCGGCGTCGGGGCCCAGGAGGTCCTCGGCGCGGCGCAGCACGTCGGCGGGCAGGCCCATGCGCTGCGCGATGGCCAGCGCGAACGACCGGCCCGGTTGCCCGACCTGCAGCACGTAGGTGGGGGCCAGCGTGTCCACGTTAAAGCCCATGCTGGCGTTCTTCAGGCCGGGTGTTTCCAGCGCGAACAGTTTCAGCGGGGACAGGTGCGAGGTGATGATGCCGCGCGCGTCCTGCGCGAGCAGCGTCTCGATCAGGGACTGCGCCAGGGCGGCGCCCTCGTTGGGGTCGGTGCCGCTGCCCAGCTCGTCCACCAGAACCAGCGTGTCGGGCGCGGCGTGCCGCAGCACGTAGCGCAGGTGCTTGAGGTGAGACGCGAAGGTACTGAGGCTCGCCTCGATGCTCTGCTCGTCGCCGATATCCACCAGCACGTCTCGCACCACGGGAAGTTTCGCGCTGGCCGCCGCGACGTACAGACCGCACTGGTGCATCAGCACCGCGAGCCCCAGCGTCTTGATGGTGGCGGTCTTGCCGCCCATGTTCGGGCCGGTGATCAGCAGCAGTTTCGTGTCGCCCAGCGTCACGTCGTTCGCGACCGGGTTCTCGATCAGCGGGTGGCGCACCTCGCGCAGGTCGTAGGTACCCACAGAGCGCTCCGGGCGGTTCAGTCGCCAGTCGCGGGCCAGGCGGGCCTTGCAGGCGATCAGGTCCAGTTCCCCGACCGTCACGAGCGTCATGGGCACGTCCGCGTCGCCGGCCAGCAGGCCCGAGAGTTCCGTCAAGATGCGGCGCACCTCGGCTTCCTCGTCGAGGATCAGGCGGGTGAGTTCGTTGTTCAGTTGCGTAACGGCGGCCGGTTCCACGAAGTACGTCTGCCCGGTCGCGCTGGCGTCCACGATGATGCCCTGCACCTGCCCCACGCGGCTGGCCTGCACGGGCAGCACGTAGCGGTCGCGGCGGATGGTGACGATGTGCTCCTGAAGCACGTCCGACCATTTTTCCAGCGTGGCGGTCAGGCGCTCGCGGATGCGGCCGCGCAGCGGCTCGATGCGCTTACGCAGGTCGCGCAGGCGGGGGCTGGCGTCATCCCGCACGGCCCCGTCGCGGTCCAGGGCACTCAGGACGCGGCGCACCAGTTCACTGTGATCACCCAGCCCGGTCGCCACCTCCCGCAGCGGCCCGCGCGAGTTCACGCCGATGGCCCGCTTGACGGTCATCGCGCCGTCCAGCGAGTACGCGGCGCTCAGCAACTCCGGGCCCGACAGCACGCGGCCCTCGGCGGCGCGGGCGTGCAACTCGCGGATATCGTGAATCCCGCCGAGGCTGAGGCTCACGCCGAACAGCGCGTCCTCGACCTCGTCGAGTTCCCGCGCGATCCGCTCCGGGTCATCCGAGGGCCGCAACGCACGGGCGCGCTCTGCGCCCAGCGACGTGGCACTGCGCTCGGCCAGCGCATCGAGAACACGGGGAAAATCAAGGGCGGACAGGGCGCGCGAATCGAAGGACATCTCATCAGGAGCATACCGGCCCTGCCTCCCCGACACCGTGCGCCGAGTGGCTTATCCGGACTGCGGTTGATCGGGTGAAGGTGCGAATCAATCGCATTCCGTGTCAGAAAGCCTTATCTCCCTTCAGCCCGCCCCGCTTTCGCCCCGCACGACTGCGCGTTACCCTGCAGGCATGAAACTTGCCGAGGCCCTGATCGAACGCGCCGACCTGCAAAAACGCGCCGCGCAACTGGAAGAACGCCTCGTGAAGAACCTGCTCGTGCAGGAAGGTGAGGCGCCCGCCGAGGACCCACAGGCGCTGCTGCGAGAGTTCACGGAGGTCGCCGCGCGCCTGGAGGCGCTGCTGCCCCGCATTCACCGCGCGAACCTGCGCGCAACCCTCCAGGGCGGCCAGACCCTGACGGACGCCCTGACCCGGCGTGACCTGCTGGACCTGCGCCTGCGGGTGTTGCGCCGCGCCGCCGCGACCGCCAGCGACCGCCCTACCCGCTACAGCAACAGCGAGGTGCGCATCCTGTCCGCCATTCCCACCCGCGACTTGCAGGTGCAGGTAGACGCCCTGGCGAAGGAACGCCGGGAACTGGACACGCAGCTGCAACAGGCGAACTGGTTGACGGACCTGCCCGAGTAGGCCCACACTGCCGGTAGGGAGCGTCCGCGCGAGCGGAGACCTACCTCGCAGCGGGGAACAAGGCTGCAGCCTACAGACGCCGGGGCGGCGTCGCCGGACCGACCGGCCCGACCGGGCACGCCCAGCACGCAGCACCCCTCACCCGGCACCGCGCACCCCTCACTCCCACGGCCTCGACGCCGGGCGCTTCCCAGAGTTCCGCCCCCCCGCCAGCCTCCGCACGCCGGAGCGGCGGGGGGTTTTTGCTGACAGCCCGCGCAGACAGCCCGAGCAGACAGCCCGAGCAGGTGCGGTCCCGCCCGCCAGGGCAGCGGGGCCTGCGCTGACAGCGGGTTTCAGCTCCCACTTGTCTCTCCTTCCCCGTGCGCGTCCCTGAGTTTGCGCCAGCGTTCGGCGACGCGGGCTTCCCAGCCTTCGCCCGTGGGGGCGTACAGGTCCAGTTGCACGCCTTCGGGCAGGTAGTTCTGGGCGAATGAGCCTTCGGGGTCGTCGAAGTAGTACGCGTAGCCTTTGCCGTAGCCCTGAACGCGCATCAGGGCGGTGGGGGCGTTGCGCAGGTGCAGGGGAATGGCGAGGCTGCCTCCGTCGGGTCCGGCGCCGTCACGGACGGCGTTCAGGGCGTTCTTCCAGGCCACGTACACGGAGTTGCTCTTGGGGGCCAGCGCGAGGTACACGACCGCCTGCGCCAGCGCCAGGTCGCCTTCGGGACTGCCCAGGAATTCCACGGTGTCGCGCGCGGCGACGGCCAACCGCAGGGCCTGCGGGTCGGCGAGGCCGATGTCCTCGGCGGCCATGCGGACCACGCGCCGCGCGACGTACAGGGGATCGGCGCCGCCCTCGACCATGCGGGCCAGCCAGTACAGCGCGCCGTCCACGTGGCTGCCGCGCACGCTCTTGTGCAGCGCGGAAATGAGGTTGTAGAAGTCCTCGCCGTTCCGGTCCATCTGCGGCAGGTGTCGCCCGAAGGCCTCGGTGATCGCGTCGGGCGTGACGGGGTTACTCAGGGTTGCCGCGACTTCCAGGGTGCTCAGCGCGCGGCGGGCGTCCCCCTCTGCCAGGCGCGCGAGGAGATCCAGCGCTTCCGGCTCGGCGGTCACGCCACTCAGTCCGCGCGGGTCGGTCAGGGCGCGTTCCAGCAGGCCGCGTACCTCCTGCGGCTTCAGGGCTTCGAGGACCAGCGTGCGGGCGCGGGAGCGCAGGGCGGGGTTCACCTCGAAGCTGGGGTTCTCGGTGGTCGCGCCGATCAGGGTCAGCAGGCCCGACTCGACGTGAGGGAGCAGCGCATCCTGCTGCGCCTTGTTGAAACGGTGAATCTCGTCGAGGAACAGAATCGTCTTCTGGCCCCGGCCGCGCAGGCGTTCAGCCTCGGCGGTGGCGTCCCGCACGTCCTTCACGCCTGCCGTGACGGCCGAGAGCCCAATGAAGTGCGCGCCGACCTCCCCGGCCAGCAGCCGGGCCAGGGTGGTCTTGCCCACGCCGGGCGGCCCCCACAGGATCAGGCTGCCCAGCCGCCCGGACCCGAGCACGCGCGTCAGGGGTCGGCCGGGGCCGAGCAGGTGCGTCTGACCCACGACCTCCGCGACCGTGCGGGGCCGCAGGCGTTCGGCGAGGGGAGCGGGCGGGTCGAACAACGTCACGCGTGCAGGATACGGGCGGGCCGCAGGGGAAATTGAGGCGCGGTGCGGGGTGCGCCGCACCCCAATCACGGCGCACAATGACCGCATGGATGAACATACCCTCCGCCACCAGATCGAACTTGCCACCCTGCCCGCCGGGGTCACGGTGACCCAGGTACCCGGTGCGGGCGTGGTCCTGCGCGCCACGCACGGCCAGGAACACGGCGAGCAACGCGGCCTGGAAATCCAGCTGACCGACGACGCCGGGCGCATGTACGGCGAGGGCCCCGCCGTGGCCACCGCCCTGACCCGCCTGAAACAGGCCGCCCAGGCTGGCCTGCCCGCCCGGCGCGCGGACGGCACCTACGAACGGCTGGTGTTCGTCGGCGACTGATTCCGGACGCCCGCGCCAGAGGTAGGCAGCAACCGTTGCGTCCGGGCGGACGCGGGGAGCAGGACGGATTCCAGGCGTGCAGTGGGCAACCCGGCGCCTGAGCGGGTCGTGAACGAAACAGGCGGCTGTCCGTGCAAGCGAGTGGGTGGCGGGGTTAGACCGGCAGGCCAGTCACCAATCACTGGCCACCCATCATTCGCCGCTGCCCGCGCCCGCCGCCCGCCCCTGCTGGCTGCCGGGCGCTACACTCGCGGGTATGCCGCTCGATTCAGGCTCTGTGCTGGTGGGTCGTTATGACCTGCTGGATCTGCTGGGCGAGGGTGGAAGCGCGCGGGTGTTCCGGGCGCACGACACGCTGCTGGGCCGGGACGTGGCCGTGAAGGTGCAGCACGCGCACGTGCCTCCCAGCGACCGCGAGAGATTCCTGCGGGAGGTGCGGACCCTGGCGCGCCTGACGCATCCGGGCGTGGTGCCGGTGCTGGACCTGGGAGCGGAACCGGAGGGGGAGCGGCCGTTTTTCACGATGCCGCTCATGACGGGCGGCCCGGTGACGGCGCTGGGACCGCTGGAGGACGCGCCGGGACCACTGGAGCGCTTCCTGACAGGGGCGGCATTCGTGTCGCGGGCGCTGCATTTCGTGCATGGGCGGGGAATCACGCACCGGGACCTGACGCCAGGGAACGTGCTGCTGGACGATTCGGGGCTGCCGCGCCTGATGGATTTCGGGCTGGTGGCGCTCAGTGACCACACGCGGCAGTTGACGCGCAGCGGCGTGACGCTGGGCACCCCGGCGTACATGGCGCCCGAGCAGGCGCGCGGGGTGGGCGTGGGGCCCCTGAGTGACCTGTACGCGCTGGGCGCGGTGCTGTACCGCGTGGCGTGCGGCAGTCCGCCGTTCGTAGGGGACAGCGATCAGAGCGTGCTGTACCAGCATGTGTATGAGGCCGCGCCGGACCCGCGTGACCTGAACCCGGCGGTGCCCGACGCGGTGGCGAGGGTGCTGCTGACGCTACTGGCCAAGCGGCCCGAGCACCGCCCGGAAAGTGGCGAGGCGCTGGCGCACCTGTGGGCGCTGGCGCGGCGGGAGGTGTGGACGGCGCACGTGCGCGGCCAGTACCGGGGTGGGCGCACCCGGACCGGGGAGCACCCGGACGGGCCAGCGCGCGTGGCGGGCCTTCGGGAAGTCTGGAGCGTGCCGCTGCCGGGCGAGGTCACGTGGCCGGCCGCCGTGATGGGCGAGGCGGATCTCGTGGCGGTGGGTACGCGAGGCGGGCAACTGGTGCTGACGCACACGTCGGGCCGGCCGTTCGCGACGTACGCCGCGCGGGATGAGGTGACGGCCCCGGCGACCTTCCAGGATGGGCACGTGCTGTTCGGTGCCTGGGACGGCACGCTGCGGCGCGTGGACCTGCACAGCGGCGCGGAAGTCTGGATTCACCGGGCGCGGGCGGAACTGACGGGCGCGCCCACGCTGTGGCAGGGGCAGGTGCTGGCCAGCAGCCGCGACGGGCACCTGTACGCGCTGGACAACGCGACGGGCGAGTTGCGCTGGGCGTACCGGACGGGCGGGCCGGTGGCGGCCAGTCCGCTCGTGTGGGCGGGCGCGGCGCTGATCTGCGACGAGAACGGCTGGCTGCACGCGCTGGACGCCCGCAGCGGCACGCCCATGTGGAAAGTCGAGATCGGAACGGTGCACGGCACCCCGGCACTCCTGCCGACCCGGCCGGGCGAGGCGACGCTGGTCGTGGCGACCTGGGAGGGCGAGGTGCACGCGCTGGCGCTCAGCGCGGCAGGCGGGCGGGTCACGCTGCGCAGCGGCGAACCGACCCTCTGGACCTACGACCTGGAAGACGAGGTGTGGGCCTCCCCGGCCCTGACCGGCGCGGACCGCGAGTCGGGCGTGGCGATCCTGGCCGGGTGGGGGGGCATGGTGCGGGCGCTGCGCCTGTCGGACGGCGAGGACCTGTGGTCGCACACCATGGAGGGCCGCGTGACGGCCAGTCCGGTCATCAGCGCCGGCATGGTCTTCCTCGCCTCCGAAGCCGGTGAGCTCAGGGCGCTGGAGGTACGCAGCGGGGCCGTGCACTGGTCTCACCGGGAGTCGCAGGGCGTGCAGGCCACCCCGCTGGCGGCGGACGGTACGCTGTACGTGGCGTTCATGAACGGCACGCTGCGCGCCTACCGCAACGCGCCGCTGGGACCGCCACGCGCTCCGTCCGGCCTGCCCTGACGCGGCGCCGGGGGACCAACTTCACGCCCGGAGGGGCGCCCCGCTCCCGCCCGCTCCCCTCGGATGAACCGCCTGGGCGAACCATTCAACCGGAGCCCTGAGCGCGCGGAGATGACATTTGATGGAACGCGGCGCCCTACACTGACAAGACACAAGGGAGTGGACGGCCCCGACGGGCCGCTCCGGCCCACCCTGGAGGAAATCATGCCCAATCTTGGCCCCGGTGAACTGATCGTCATTCTGCTCGTCGCGCTGGTCGTGTTTGGCCCGCGCAAACTCCCCGAACTGGGCAAGAGTCTGGGTGCCGGCCTGCGCGAATTCCGTAAAAGCACCCAGAGTCTCAAAGACGGCCTGGACGGCACCCTGAACGACGGGCCGCCCGCAGCGGCGGTGCAGACCATTCACGCGTCGCAGGCCGTGGCCATCCCGGCGGCCCAGGCTGCCGTGCCGACCAGCGGGGCGGCGCAGCCGGTCGCTCCGGCACCGACCGTGTCGGTCGTCAAGGACAACACGCCCGCTTGAGTCTCTGGGGTCAACGCGTCCCCACCGGTCATGCCGCGCGTGGTCGTCGGGACGCGTGCTGTCAGAGCGGTGACTGTTAAAGAGTTAGGGGCTGGGGGACGGCCACCGTGGTACTCACAGCCGTGCGCTGGCGTGGCTGCCCGCAACGGTTCTGTCAGGCGGGGTTTGCTACGCTGGACCACGTGAAATTTTACACAGTCCGTAGGGTCCGCTGATGCTGGCCCGCGCCCGCAGTGTCGCCCTCATCGGTGTGGACGCCGTTCCAGTCGAGGTCGAGGTGGACGTTTCGCCGGGCCTGCCGGCCTTCACGGTGGTGGGCCTGCCGGATCAGGCGGTCAGCGAGGCGCGCGAGCGGGTGCGGGCCGCCGTGCGGAACGCGGGACTGCCGTTCCCGGCGGCGCGGATCACGGTGAACCTCGCCCCGGCTGACCTGCGCAAGGAGGGGCCGCTGTACGACCTGCCCATCGCGCTGGGGCTGCTGGCCGCGCAGGACCTGCTGCCGGCGGCGGCGCTGGCAGGCACGCTGGTGGCCGGTGAACTGGCGCTGGACGGCAGCCTGCGGCCCATCTCGGGCGCGGTGAATCTGGCACTGCTGGCGGCTCAGCTGGGGTTGCCGGCGCTGCTGCCCCTGGGGAACGCACCCGAGGCGGCGCTCATCGAGGGCGTGCCGGTGTTCGGGGCGAGCACCCTGGCACAGGCCGCCCGGCACCTGAGCGGCTCCCACCCGCTACCGGTCACGCCTGCGCCCGAAGCGCAGGTGCCAGAGGACACGATGCTGGACCTCGCGGATCTCAAGGGCCAGAGCGGGGCGCGCCGGGCACTGGAGATCGCCGTGGCAGGCGGGCATAACCTGCTGATGGTCGGTTCGCCCGGCAGCGGAAAGACCATGCTGGCGCGACGCGCGCCGGGCCTGCTGCCGCCCCTGACGCGGGCCGAGGCGCTGGAGGTCACGCGGATTCACTCGGCGGCGGGGCTGCTGGCCTCGCGGGGCCGCCTGAACCTGGGGGCGCCCTTCCGCGCGCCGCACCACACCGTCTCGGATGCGGGGCTGATCGGTGGGGGCGGCGTGCCCCGGCCCGGCGAGGTCAGCCTCGCCCACCGGGGCCTGCTGTTTCTGGATGAATTTCCGGAATTCAGCCGCAAGGCCCTGGAAACGCTGCGGCAACCGCTGGAGGACGGCACGGTCGTGATCAGCCGCGCGCGGGCGACCGTGCAGTACCCGGCGCGCTTTCAGCTTATTGCGGCCATGAACCCCTGCCCGTGCGGGCACCTGGGCGACCCGGAAAAGGCCTGCGTGTGCACACCGTCCGAACGGACGCGCTACGCGGCGCGGCTGTCCGGGCCGCTGCTGGACCGCATTGACCTGACCGTGCGGGTGCCCCGCCTGACGATCGAGGAACTGACCCGCGCGCCCGAACCGGAACCCACGGCCCCGGTCCGCTTACGGGTGGCGGCGGCCCGCGAACGCATGCTGGAACGTCAGGGAAGCCGGAACGCTGACCTGGCCGGGCAGGCGCTGCGGCAGCACGCGCCACTGGCCGCCGGTCCCGAGGGCTTTGCGCGGGCCGCCGCGAAGCAACTGGGCCTGACCGGGCGCGGGTATGACCGCCTGCTGCGCGTGGCCCGCACGGTCGCGGATCTGGCGGGCAGCCCCGAGATCCGCGAGGCGCACCTGGCCGAGGCAGTCACGTACCGCCCGCGCGAACTGGGCAGCGGCTGATACGGACCCCGGTGCAGCGGCGTGTCCTCCCGACTCAAACCGGGCGTCGCGAGCAGGGGCAACGCTGACCGTGGAGTGGGGAAGCTCGGCACGGGGGCGGGTCGTGAACGGGACAGACGGAACCCGTTTCTCTCCTGCTCGCCGCGCCCGGTTTGAACTGTTGTGCAACCCTTTGCCCAGCGGTCCGTATAATTTCGCAGAACTGCCGTACAAGGAGTGACCATGACACAGCGCCAGAGTGAACGAGCCGCGCAGACCCTGCAGAGCATCGGAATGACCGCCGCCCCCCTCACGTCCCTGGAGCGCGACGAGGCGCTGTTCGTCCTGACGGCCGACACCCTGCTGTTTCAGGACGGCGACGGAACGCGCCGCGTGACCCTGCGGGACCTGACCCGCATTCACAGCGATCAGGAGGGCACGCTGCGGGTCGAGACTCCGGCAGGCACGGCCCTGACGGCCAGTCTGCTGGGCTTCGATCCGGCACAGGTGCAGGCGTTCTTCGGGCAGGTGCGGGACGCCACGGCCCGCGCCAAGGAGCAGCCGGTCACGCCACTGCCGTCAGCGGACGGTCCGAAGACCTTCAGCCCGGCCGCCGCCCCTGCCCCGGCACCGACTCTGGCCTCCACTCCTGTCCCCACCCGGGCACCGACTCCTGTCCCCACCCGGGCACCCACCCCTGCCCCCACTGCGGCGCCCGCACCTGCTCCGGCACCCACGCCTGCACCCACGCCCGCTCCGACCTCGGCCGGGCCGGAGCGTCTGGACGGGCCGGTCGTGATCTCCTCGTCGGCCTTCTCCCCCACCCGCGCCCAGCCGGAAAGCCGTCCGCAGCCGGACCCCCGCCCGGTGCCGGATCTCAGTAAACCCCGCCCTTCAGCGCCCGCGCCCGTGGCGGCCGAGCGGCAGCCGACCCCGGCGTCTGCTCCTGCCGCCGCTCCGGCGCCGGTGCGGGCCGAGGTGGCGGGTGTGCCCCCGCGCGGCGCGGCGCCGGCCGTGGCGATGCTGGCGCAGCAGGCCGACGCGGTCGAGGGCGTGACGGGTCGCCTGCGGGTGCTCGGCGCGGTGCTGTTCGTGGCGTCGGTGGCGCTGGCGTTCTTCCAGTTCTCGGGTGCAGAGCCGCTGGCGGCGCTGTGGACGCTGCTGGCAGGCGGGGTGGGCAGCATTGCCCTGATGGCGCTGGCGGATATCGCGCGGCTGCTGGTGTCGCTGGCCCGCGCGTCGAGCGCCCCGGGCGGGGTGATGGATGCCGAGTGAGAACCCCGGCCCGGCGCAGGACGCGCGTGACCTGCTGATCCGCGCCGTACAGATCGCGTCGCTGTCCGGGCAGGAGGGGCCGGTGGCGGACTTTCTGAGCGGCTGGATGGCCGCGCACGGCTTCAGCGCGCGGGTGGATGAGGCCGGGAATGCCGTGGGGGAGCGTGGCAGCGGCCCGCTGACCGTGGCGCTGCTGGGGCACATGGACACCGTGCCGGGCGAGATTCCGGTGCGGGTGGACGCCCACGGCGTGCTGCACGGGCGCGGCAGCGTGGACGCCAAGGGACCGCTGTGCGCGTTCATGGCGGCCGTGGCGACCCTGCCGCCCGGGGCGCTGGCGGCGGCGCGGTTCGTGGTGATCGGCGCAACCGAGGAAGAAGCGCCCAGCAGCCGGGGCGCGCGGCACATCCGGGAGGTCCTGCAACCCGACGTGGTCCTGATCGGCGAACCGAGCGGCTGGGAGGGCCTGACGCTGGGCTACAAGGGCCGCCTGGTCGTGAAAGCCGGGGCTCAGCGCGAGAACTTCCACACGGCGGGCGAGGGCCGCAGCGCCGGGGACGACCTGACCGAGGCGTGGTTCCGCGTGCGTGCCTGGGCGGCCACGGCGGGCGAGGCGGGCGGCGTGTTCGGTGGGGTGCAGGCGACCGTGCAGGACATCACGGCGGGCACGGACGGCCTGACGCAGCAGGCGCGTGCCACGTTCGGATTGCGCCTGCCGCCCGCCGTGAGTCCTGAGGAGGCCGAGGCGACCATCCGCGAGTTGCTGGCCGACCTGGACAGCGTGACCCTGACCTTCACCGGCCATGAGAGCGCCGTGCGGCACCCCAGGGACAACGCGCTGACGCGGGCCATGCGGGTCGCGATCCGCGCGCAGGGCGGCGTGCCCGTGTTCAAGGTCAAGACCGGCACGAGTGACATGAACGTGGTGGCCGCGCACTGGCCGGTGCCTACCCTGGCGTACGGGCCGGGCGACAGCGCGCTCGATCACACGCCCGAGGAACGCCTCGAGCTCGCGGAGTACGACCGCGCCGTGGCCGTGCTGCGCGAGGCCCTGACGCGGCTGGCGACCGGCGGGTCGGTCAGCGCAGGCACCGACGCCCAGCCAGACTGACGGGCCGGTCAAGCTGGAGTGTCTTCCGGTTTTTCTCATGTCAATGGCGGCGCGGCGCGTCACGCTGCCCGGTGACCCATGGACCCCATCCTGATCCTGCTGATTCTGTTCGTCGCCGCTCTGGTGCTGTTCGCCACCGAATGGCTCCCGGTGGATGTAACCGCGCTGGGCCTGCTCTCGGCGCTGCTGCTGCTGGGCCTCCTGAAGCCCAAGGAGGCCTTCGCGGGTTTTGGGAGCGACACGGTCCTGACCCTGGCCTCCCTGTTCATCCTGACGCGGGTGCTGCTGCGCGCCGGGGTGATCGAGTGGATCAGCGTGACCCTGGCCCGCCGGTTCGGGAACCCCACGACCACGCTGCGCGCCCTGCTGGGCACCGTGGCGGGCGTCAGCGCCTTTACGAGCAACACCGCCACGACCGCCGTGTTCCTTCCGGTCGTGGCGGGCCTGTCCCGCCGCGCCGGGATTCCCGCGAGCCGCGCGCTGATGCCCCTGGCGTTCGCCAGCATCCTGGGCGGCACGGTCACCATCATCGGCACGAGTACCAACCTGGTGGTGTCGGGCGCGCTGCCCGGCGCGGGCCAGCAACCGCTGGGCTTTTTCGAGCTGGCCTGGGTGGGGTTGCCGGTCGCCGTGGTGGGCCTGGCGTACCTGTTCTTTATCGCGCCGCGCCTGCTGCCCGCCCGTGACGCGCAACTGGAAGAGTCGCTGCGGGCGTACCTGGCGGACCTGACGGTCGCGGCGGGCAGTCCGCTGGTCGGGCAGACCCTGCGGGAAACCGGGCTGGGCCGCGATCACGGGCTGACCGTGGTGGCCGTGCGTCGCGGTGATCAACCCACGCAGTACGGCCCGGCACCGGACTTCCGGGTGCACGAAGGCGACACCCTGACCGTCGAGGGCCCGACCGAGCGCATCCTGGCCGTCAGGAGCACCCTGGGCGTGATCAGCAAGAGCGAGCAGAAACTCGGGCAGGCCGAGGGCGGCGCGGTGCGGCTGGTCGAGGCGGTCGTCATGCCCGGCTCGCCCCTGCTGGGCCGCACCCTGAAAGAAGCGCGCTTCCGCGAGCGCTACGGGGCGTCCGTGCTGGCGCTGCACCGCCGCGCGCGCAACGTCGAGCGGCTGGGCGGCCTGCGCATTCAGGTGGGCGACGTGCTGATGGTGCAGGGCGGCGCGGACCGCATCGATTCGCTGGGCGAGTATCTGGTCGTCCTGGGCGACCTGACCGAGCGGCAGCGGGACCTGCGCCGCGCGCCCCTGGCCCTGCTGCTATTCGGCGGGGCCGTGATCCTGGGCGGGCTGAGCGTCGTACCGCTGGCCGTGGCGGTGGTCGTGGCGGTCGCCCTGAGCCTGATGTTCCGCCTGATCACGCCCGAGGAGGCGTACGGGTCGGTGGAGTGGCCTGTGATCGTTCTGGTTGCGTGCATGCTGGCCTTCGGCACCGCCTTCGAGGACAGCGGCGCGGCCCGCACGCTGACTGGCGCGATGGCCGGCGTGCTAGAACCGCTCGGGCCGTACGGCCTGCTGGGGGCGCTGTTCCTGGTCACGGTGCTGCTGACGCAGCCCATGAGCAATCAGGCGGCGGCGCTGGTCATGCTGCCCCTGGCCATCGGGACGGCCGGGGCGCTCGGGTACGACCCGCGCCCCTTCATCATCGGAATCACGGTGGCGGCCAGCAACTCGTTCATCACGCCGCTGGAACCGTCGTGCATGCTGGTGTACGGACCGGGGCGGTACACCTTCATGGATTTCGTGCGGGTTGGGTCGGGCCTGACGGCCGTGACCTTCGTGGTGGCCCTGCTGATCATCCCGCGTGTCTGGCCATTCTGATACGGATTCCGGTGGCTTCGCTGCGGTTCCGAATCAATCGCAGTGGGTATCATACGGATTCCGATTGATTTGCTGCACTTATGAATCAATCCGAGCGGACGCGAGGGGGAACAAGGTACGGAGTGGGGGGTATGGAGCCGCAGGCGGCGCTTTTGCGACTGTGGCGCAGTGGAGCGGCAGTCCGTATCAGATGAACAGCGGCGCGTCGAGGTCGTCGGGCAGGGGGCGGCCCTTGCGGGCCAGCAGCGCGGCGGTGGTGCCGATCCCGATGATCGCGCCGAGGGCGACCATGATCAGGGCCCAGGTCATCAGGGCGTGCGATTGATCAGGAGTGCGGTCTGAAGCCATGCACGCAGCATAACAGCCGGTTCGCGGCGTGCGGCCTTAGGCTGGGTTCAGAGTTCATGTTCCGCCGTGGGCAGGGGTTCGCGGGGCAGGCGGCTCCAGAGCGCGGCGATGGCCACGGCGCCCAGCGCGGCGAGGGCGATCAGGCCCAGGCGTGGTCCCAGCGGGCCGCTGCGGCTGATCAGGCTGCTGGCGATCAGGGCGCCCGGGGGGCCCATGCCGACCAGCACGAAGGAGTACAGGCTCATCACGCGGCCGCGCAGCGCGTCGGGGATGGTGAGCTGGACGCTGCTGTTCGCGCTGACCAGCAGGGTCAGCATGCCGAAGCCGCAGGCGGCCAGAACCGGGAAGGCCAGGGCCGGGCCGGGCGTGAAAGCCAGGGCCACGGCGCTGAGGGTCAGGATGACGGCCCCGACCCGCAGGTTCCGCAGCGGGTTGGGGCGGCTGGCCTGCCACAGCGCGCCGACCATCGCGCCGATGCCGAACGCGGCGGACAGCGCGCCGAAGGTGGCCTCGCGCGCGCCGAACACCGCGTGGGCGTAGTAGGGGATGATCACGTTGAAGTTGATGGTGGTCAGGCTTAACGCGCCGACCAGCAGCATGACGTTGCGCACGGTGGGGGTGGCGCGCACGTAGCGCAGTCCCTCGCGGACATCTTCGGCCATGCTGCCGCGCGGGCCGGCGTCGCGGGCGGGGAACGGCAGTGTGGCGATCACGTACAGCACCACGAAGAACGACGCGACGTTCAGGTAGAACGGCAGTGCCAGGCGCGAGATGTTCCCGGCGTTCCCGCCGGCCAGCAGGGTCACGCCCAGCGCCGCGATCACGCCGAACAGCGCCTGCCCGACCGTGCGGCTCACGTTGAACGACAGGCTGTTCAGGGCCACGGCGTTCGGCACGTCACTGCGGGGCACGAAATCCACGACCATGCTCTGCCGGGCGGGCATGTCGAAAGCGTTCGCGCAGCCCGACAGGAACGCGATAGCCATCACCAGCGGCAGCGTGACTAGCCCCAGGTGGGTGGTGACGGCCAGCGCGGTGGCGGTCATGAGCAGCGTGGTCTGGGTGAGCAGCAGCACGCGGCGGCGCGGCACGCGGTCGATCACGGCCCCGGCGAACAGCGAGAGCAGCAGGCTGGGCATGAACTGCGCGGCCGTCACCCAGCCCAGGGCGCTGCTGCTGCCGCCCGAGAGTTCCAGCACGAGGTACTGCTGCGCGGTGGCCTGCATCCACGAGCCGGTCAGGGACAGCAGCTGCGACAACCAGTAACGGCGGTAGTTGGGGTGGCGCAGGGCGCTGAAGGTCCGGGCGCTCCACGCCTGGGCTCGGGTCATCACACGGATTACCATACGCCCACTGACCGCGTGCCGCACGGCTTGAGTGCGCACCGGCGGCCACCCGAGCGAGACGGAGGCGCGCGTGCCGGGCCAGCCCAGGAGGAGGGTGGGGGCACTGGCAGGAATCGGGGCCGCGTGTTACCGTGCGGTGATCAAGGTCGGTTCATGCTCACTTCACAGTTCACGCCTCTAGCTTGGTCGTCCTGCCCGGCCCCAGGGCACCCGCCTCCACCGCCCCTGTCCTTCCCCGGTCCCTGCGAGTCCTGACCCATGCCTTGCCTGCCAGCCCATCACTCCGCCCGCGACGCGCGCCGCAGCTTACTGAGTGCCCTGCTGTCCGTGCTGCTGGGCGCCTCGGTGGCCGCCGCGCAGGGCAACCCGCCGGCAGGGCCGCTGCCGGGCAGTCCGGGTGCGCCCGCCACCTTGCAGGCCACGCCCGCGCCGGACCTGCGCGGCCTGGGCAGCGTGACGGTGCAGCCGGGCGACACGGCCTTCAGTGTGGCGCGCCGGGCAGGCCTGAGCGTGGAGACCCTGCTGACCCTGAATGGGCTGGGCACCCCGGACCTGCGGGTTGGGCAGGTGCTGCGGCTGCAGGTCGGGCCGTCAGCCGCGCCGCCTCACCGCGTGCAGCCCGGCGAGACACTGTACGCCCTGGCCCGCCGCTACGGTGTCATTGTGGACGCCCTGCTGACCGAGAACGGCCTGCCTCCCGGCACCGTCTTGAAGGTCGGGCAGGTGCTGCGGCTACCGGCCGGCGCGCACGATCAGGGCGCGCCGCCTGCCCAGGCGCCGGCCGGCGTGGGCGGCTCGCCTTTCCTGCCAGGCGTCCCGCCACAGGTCGCCCCGGTCCTGCAACCCGCCCAGGAGATGCCGCGCGTGCACAGAGACGGGCCCCCCGACGCCGCCAGCCCCCAGGAACCGCGAGGAGCACCACCCGCGCGCGACTGGCACGAGGCGGCGATGAACCTGCTGGGAACCCCCTACCGCTTCGGGGGCGAAACGCCGGGCGGAACGGATTGCAGCGGCTTCGTGCGGCTGGTCTTCACGCCGCTGGGCGTGAATCTGCCGCGCGTCAGCGCCGATCAGGCGCAGGCAGGACGAGCCGTCGCGGACCGGGACCTGCTTCCTGGCGACCTGCTGTTCTTCGACACGGAAGGTCATGGGCGCGTGTCGCACGTGGGCATCTACCTGGGCGGCGACGAGTTCGTCAGTGCCAACAGTTACCAGGGGCGGGTGAGCGTGGACCGTCTGCAGGGCGACCGGTACTGGGGGCCCCGTTACCTGTGGGCGCGGCGCGTCCTGGAAAGCCCGGCGGCCCTGGCACGCTAATACGGACTGCGCTCCACTGCGCCTCAGACGGAAAAGCGCTGCCTGCGGCTCCATACCGCGAAGGGGCGTAGGCTGTTCCTACTCGCGTCCGCCCGGATTGATTCAGAACTGCAACGCATCAATCGGAATCCGCAGAGGACAGCCGCGCCGAGGCGTTTAGCCTTCGGCCAGTTCGTCGGTCTCCAGAATGGCGCGGTACTGTTCGAGATTCTCACCCTCACCGAGTTCCCGCGCGATCTTCTCGATGGCCAGACGAACGACTTCACTCTTGCTGATCAGTCGTTCCGGGCTGGACAGTTCATAGGCCGTGCGGGTCAGCAGGGCGTCCTGTTCGTCGCTGATGACCACCTGCAGGCGTTTACGTTCCTTCTTAGGCATGCCTCTCCTGAAAGGGACCTCGCCTGAGTCTGGTCTGGCAGGCCGGGGACGGGGTCGTCCGGGCAGCGTAGCACGGCACCTGAGTACCCTCAACATCAAGCTGACCTGAGTGTGATCCTCTTCAGACGCCCCTGTTCAGACGCTGCCCTTCAGATGGCACTGTTCAGGTAGCACTGTTCAGAGGCCGCTGTTCAAAAGCGGCCGTGCCGGTTCGGCTCATCCCCCGGCGCGCGGCAGCCTGTATGGTCAGTATGGACACACCGTGAGCACGATGTGTAACATGCACCTGTACCGTGCCGGGCCGGGCTGTGACCCTGGCGACCGCGCTCCCCGACTGCCCTCAGCCTCCTCCCAACCCCGAGCCTGCTCACGAAAGGAAGAATCCCATGCAACTGACCCCACTGCACGTCCAGGGCGGCCGCCAATTGAGCGGAGAGATTACCGTTCAACACAGCAAGAACGCCGCGCTGCCCATTATCGTGGCCAGCCTCCTGAGCAGTGAAAAGGTCACCCTGCACGGCATTCCGCGCCTCAGTGACGTCAACACCATCCTCGACCTGCTGGCCCACATCGGCACGCAGCACACCTGGGTAGGCGAGAACAGCCTAGAGCTGCACACCCCCGAGATCCTGAATACCGACGCGCCCTACGCGCTGGTCAGCAAGATGCGCGCCAGCTTCATCGTCATGGGCCCCATCCTGGCCCGCGCCGGGCACGCGACCGTCTCGATGCCCGGCGGCTGCGCCTGGGGACCCCGGCCCGTCGATCAGCACGTCAAGGCCCTGCGCGCCCTGGGAGCCCAGGTCAGCGAGGACGGCGGTAACTTCGAAGCGACCCGTCAGGGCAGCCTGAACGGACAGTTCATCTTCGAACTGCTGACTGTGGGCGGCACGCACAACGCCGTCCTGGCGAGCGTGCTCGGGGACGGCGTGGTCACGCTTGAGAACGCCAGCATCGACACCGACGTGGTCGACATGATCGAGTTCCTGAACAGCCTCGGGGCCGACATTCAGGGCGCCGGGACGAACACCATCACCGTGCGCGGCGTCAGCGCCCTACGCGGCGGCACGTACACCGTCATTCCCGACCGCATCGAGGCCGGCACGTTCATGATGCTGGCCGCCGCGACCCGCAGCCGCTTGATCCTGAACAACGTGCGCCCCGACCACCTGCGCGCCGTGACCGGCAAGTTGCAGGAAATGGGCGTGGACATTCTCGAGGACGGCACCCGCATGATCGTGGACGCCACGAACCGCGAGCTGAGCCCCGTGAACCTGACCACCCAGAGCTACCCCGGGTTCCCCACCGACCTGCAACCCCAGATGAGCGCCCTGCTGGCGACCGTTCCCGGCACCAGCGTCGTGCAGGACCCCGTGTACCCGGACCGCCTGACCCACGTGGCCGAACTGACCCGCATGGGCGCCAACATTACCGTCAGCGGGTACACCCAGGTCATTCAGGGCGGCCCACTGCACGCCGCGCCCGTCAAGGCCGCCGACCTGCGCGCCGGGGCCGCGCTGTTCATCGCGGGCCTGACCTGCGAGGGCGACACCATCATCGACGGCGTGCAGTACCTCAACCGCGGCTACGAACGCCTCGCCGAGCGCCTGCGCGGCATCGGCGGGAACGTCACGCAGAACGACCAGAGCCTCGCGCTCGCCATGGACTGACCCAGCCTCCGATCGAATGGCTTTGTAGGCCATTCAATCCGAGCGGTTGCGAGTGGAAGAGAAACGGGTTCCGGGCGTGGAGTTGGCAACCCGGCGATGTTCCGGGTTGTCAGCGAAACAGACGCCAGTCTGTATGAACCGGACTTCCACCAGTCCACCCAGAACACGCCCCACCACCTGACCGTGGCGGGGCGTGTTTCATGGCCCTGCTCCCACATCCTCGCCTTCAAGCGCGGCGCCCGCTTCGGCTCCCACTCGCGCTACTGGGCTGGAACGGGTTGTGCCCACCCCTGCACCGGAATCCGTACCAGGCGCAGAGCGCCCAGACGCGCAGGACGGGCATTCCAACCTTCCGCTGCTGCGCGCCGCACTCTGCGCCCACTAGCGTCAGGGGACGCTGAGTTCCGCCTGGCCTTCCTGCTGCGCGCGGAACTGCAACTCGTACAGGTCGCGGTACAGGCCGCCCTGCGCGATCAGTGCGGCGTGCGGGCCATCCTCGACAACCCGGCCCGCATCGATCACCACGATCCGGTCCGCGCCCCGGATGGTACTCAGGCGGTGCGCGATCACGAAGGTCGTGCGGCCCTGCATCAGCCGCTCCAGCGCCGCTTGTACCAGTGACTCGGACTCGTTGTCCAGGGCGCTGGTCGCCTCGTCCAGAATCAGGATGCGGGGGTCCTTGAGGACCGCGCGTGCAATCGCCACGCGCTGCCGCTGCCCGCCGGACAGTTTCACGCCCCGCTCGCCCACCACCGTGTCGTAGCCCTGCGCGAAGCCCATGATGAACTCGTGCGCGTTCGCCGCGCGGGCCGCCGCCTCGACCTCCTCGGGGCGCGCGCCGGGGCGGCCGTACAGGATGTTCTCGCGCACCGTGCCGCTGAACAGCAGCGTCTCCTGCGGCACCAGTCCCACCTGGGCCCGCAGGTCCGACAGGGCGTACTCGCGCACGTCCCGGCCGTCCACGCGCAGGGTGCCGGCCGTCACGTCCCAGAAGCGCGGAATCAGGTTCACCAGCGTCGTCTTCCCCGACCCGCTCGGCCCGACCAGCGCCACGACCTGTCCAGCCGGGACGTCCAGCGTCACGTCCCGCAACACCGCGCCGCGCTCCCTGGCCCCCGGCTCGCCCGCCCCTTCGTAGGCGAAGGTCACGCCGCTGAACGTCACGCGGCCATCGGCGCGCACCAGCGGCGACGGCTGCGCGGGCTGCGGCAGGTCACTGCGCTCGTCCAGCAGCTCGAAGATCCGGCCCGACGCGCCCAGCGCCTCCTGAAACTGATTGAAGATTCCCGTCAGGCCCGCCACCGTTGCCCCCACCTGAAGCGCGTAGAACAGGAACGTCACCAGATTCCCCGGCGTCAGGGTTCCCGCCATCACCTGCCGCCCGCCGTACCACAGCACCACCGCCAGCGCCCCGAAGGTCAGGAAACTCATCACGCCCGTCATCAGCGCCTGCCACTGCGCCCGCCGGAGCGCCGCCCGGAAACTCGCCAGCACCCCCTCCCCGTAGCGGGCCTGCTCCACGCCCTCAGCCGTGAAACTCTGCACGACCCGCACGCCACTGATCGCCTCCTCGGCACTGGCGTTTGCGCCTGCCACGGCGTCTTGCACCTCACGGCTCACCCGGCGGATCTGCCGACCCACCACCACCGCCGTCCCGATCACCAGCGGAATGACCGCCAGCGTCAGCAGGCTCAGGCGCGCGCTCGTGCTGATCAGCAGCACCACCGCCCCCACCAGACTCACCGTCTGAGCCGCCAGTTGCGCCAGCGCCGTACTCGTCACCGTCTGCACCGTGCCTACATCCGAAGTCAGGCGGCTCGTCAGGTCCCCCGTCTTGTGCTCCCCGAAGAAACGCGGCGAGAGCGTCAGCAGGTGCGAGAACACCGCCCGCCGCAGGTCCGCCACCACGCCCGCCCCCACCCTTGAGAGCAGGTACGACTGCGCCGCCCCGAACACCGCCGACAACGCAAAAATGCCCAGCAGCAGCAGCACCGTCCGGTCCAGCTGCGACGTATCAGATGACCCCACCCGCAGGAACGACGCATCGATCAGACGCCCGAACAACGCCGGGAACACCAGATTCAACCCACTCGACACCAACGTCGCCAGCAAGCCCACCACGAACAACGCCCGGTACGGCCGCGCGAACGCCAGCAGCCGCACCAGCTGACGCGGATCACGCTTCACGCGCGGAGCATCCGGACTTAAAGGAGGAGCAGGGCGGCCAGGACGGGAGAACATACCCACAAGGTACGCGCGATGAGGCGTGGCCTGTGAGGAGAAGGGAGCGGAAAGGCAACACCGCTGCTTCGCAGGACACAGCTGCTTCGCAGGACCCCTCAGTCAGCTACGCTGACAGCTCCCCTCAAGGGGAGCCAGGAACACCGCTTTTGCAGAAGCTAAAAAAGTAGAACCTTCTGGCTCGCACCAAGAACTCCTGCCCCGCAACCGTCGTGGCAACCAAGCCCGTCGTGCGCGCAGCGCGCGGGGCGCGCGGGGCGAACGCAGCGGGCGCGAAGGATGGCGTGTGAGGCGTGGCCGTCCCCACCCAACACCCACCACCAACGCCCGCGAAATACCTGCCCAGTGCCAACGAAAGCCCCCCCTGTCCCCCTGGGGTAGGGGGCTGGGGGGTGGGGAATCAGTCGAAGTCTCAGGCCAGCGCCACTTCCGGAGCCGTGTACGGCAGTTCGAAGGCGTCGGCCACGCCCTGGTAGGTCAGTTTGCCCTGGTGGGTGTTCAGGCCGAGCATGAGGGCGGGGTTGCGGTGCAGGGCGTTGGGGCCGTGGTCGGCAAGCAGCAGGGCGTACGGGAGGGTCTGGTTGGTCAGGGCGAAGGTGCTGGTGCGGGGAACGGCGCCGGGCATGTTGGCGACCCCGTAATGAATGACGCCGTCGATCACGTAGGTGGGATCGTCGTGGGTGGTGGCGTGGATGGTTTCGACGCAGCCGCCCTGGTCGACGGCGACATCAACGATGACGCTGCCTTCGGGCATGAGCCCCAGCATGTCACGGGTGATGAGATGGGGGGCTTTGGCGCCGGGAATGAGGACGCCGCCGATCAGGAGGTCGGTGGTGGGAAGCAGGTCGCGGATGTTGGCCTCGCTGCTCATCATGGTGGTGATCCGGCCGAAGAACACGTCGTCGAGGTACGCGAGGCGGCGCTGTGACACGTCGAGGATGGTGACCTTGGCGCCGAGGCCCATGGCCATCTTGGCGGCGTTGGTGCCGACCACGCCGCCGCCGATGATGGTGACGTGGCCGGGTTGCACGCCGGGCACACCGCCGAGCAGGACACCGCGCCCGCCGACGGGCTTTTGCAGGTGGTACGCGCCGG
>NZ_JAGLBB010000055.1 GCF_018260555.1 Deinococcus sp.
AGCGGACGCGAGTAGGAACAGCATACGGAGTCCGCGGTGTGGAGCCGCAGGCGGCGCTTTTCCGACTGTGGTGGAATTTAGCGGACTCCGTATAATACGGACTCCGATTGAATAGACTGCAAACACCATTCAATCCGAGCGGATGCGAGTGGGAGAGAAACGGGTTCCGGACGTGGAACCGACAATCCGGTGAAGTTCCGGAGTGTCAGCGAATCAATCGGAATCCGTATGACCGTCCAGCAGCGCCGACACGCCCTGCACCGCCGTCAACCGCCCCGCTGCCACGTCCGCGCGGAGCGCCTGCACCTGCGCGCCGTCCACGCCCGACTGGAACGCCCGCCACGCCGCCTCGCGCAGCAGTTCGTCGAACCACTGCGCCGCCTGGCCCTGGCGTTTCACGAGCAGATCCACGGCGTCGCGGTACGCCTCGACGGCATTCCACACGCCGTCCAGTCCCTCGCCCGTCAGCGCGGAGGCCCGCAGCGCCACCGGACGCCACGGCGCGTCATGCGGCGTCAGGAGGGTGAGGGCCGTGCGCAGTTCCGTCTGCGCCCGGACTGCCGCCTGCGGGTTCGTATCAGCCTTGTTCACCACGCAGATATCCGCGAGTTCCATGATCCCGCGCTTGATGCCCTGCAACTCATCCCCCGCGTTCGGAAGGGTCAGCAGCACGAACAGGTCCGTCATGGCCGCCACCGTCGTCTCACTCTGGCCCACGCCCACCGTCTCGACCAGGATCACGTCGTACCCGGCCGCCTCGCACAGCGTGACCGCCTCCCGCGTGCGGCGCGCCACGCCGCCCAGCGTGCCCCCACTCGGGCTGGGGCGGATGAACGCGCCCTCGTGCACCGTCAGGCGCGGCATGCGGGTCTTGTCGCCCATGATGCTGCCGCCCGTGCGGGCGCTGCTGGGGTCCACCGCCAGCACCGCCACCCGGTGCCCCGCGTCGGCCAGCCGCACTCCCAGCGCCTCGATGAACGTGCTCTTGCCCACGCCCGGCACGCCCGTCAGGCCCACCCGGATGGACCGCCCGGCGCGGGGCAGCACCTCCGAGAGAAGCGTTTGCGCCTGCGCCTCATGCTCGGGCCGCGTGGACTCCGACAGCGTGATCGCCTTCGCCAGCGCCCGCCGGTTCCCCGACAGGAGCGGCAGCGTCAGGGGATGCGGCGCGGCAGACACGTGCTCCTCTCAATCGGTTCGGCGGGACGCAGTTCCCGCTCCAGGGTCGGCCAGGGGAAGCGGCGCTCGGTGCGTTCCGGGTCCCACCCGGACGAACCCCAGGATGACCGCCACCCGCCCAGAGCCGCGTCGGTCCGACTCACGACCGCCCTCACGGACGCAGCGGGGGAGAGGCTGACCAGCCGGGCCGTCCCGCCGGGCAGCGCGGCACCCACCACCAAGCGGCTCAGCACGTCAGCTCCTTCGGCACGGTCCGCAGGTACGACCGGAGCGGCGTGTCCAGCCCCTTCGCCCGGAATCCTGTCTCCTTCACCAGCCGCTCCTGCCGGTCGAACGCGCCACGCACGTTCAGCAGGAGACCCGCGAACCCCGACCACTGCACCGACGCGCCCGTCAACTTCCCGTTGCGGTCGTAACTCTGCCGCACCCGCAGCGTATTGTCAGGGACCAGCCGCGCGTACGACAGGCTCCGCACCCTCCCCGCGCGGTCCAGCTGGTAGAGCGTCTCACCGACCACGCAGGCCCGCAGGCCCCCCGCAGACGCCGGAGCAGAGGAGGCCGCGTCCCTGTAAGGCGCGGGCGGAAGGCCCGCCGCGCTGCAGGGACCCAGGACCGCCAGGGTCAGGACAGCCAGCACTCGGGGCGTCAGGCGGGACTCTGTGCAGGGATGCATGACGGCAGGTACGCGGTCAGTGCGGCGCGGGTTGCAGACGGGAAGGCTCACGGACGCCCGGCCGGACGGAACCAGGAAGACAGGGCAAAGACCACCAGACCGACCACGAGCAGCACGCCCGACCCGTACGCCGGTGCGCTGCCGAAGCGGGTGCCCGGCAGCGTGTCGTTCGCGTCCGGGCCGCCGCCCGCCAGGATCAGCACGAACCCCATGCCCAGCGAGGGCAGAACCAGCCGGACGCCCACGGTGAACCCCGGCGTCCCCAGCGCCATGCCGCCGCAGCCTGCCGCCCGCCACGTCTGGGCCGGGTGATCGCGTGGGGGACGTCGGGGCGCGCTGGGGATCGCTCACGCGGTCTGGCGGTCTCGCAGGAGGCGCAGCACTTCGCGGGCGCTGTTCAGGATGGGCGTGCCAGGGCCGAAGATCCCGGCCGCGCCCGCCTCGCGCAGCGCCTCGTAATCCTGCTGCGGAATGACGCCGCCCACGACGACCAGAGTGTCGCCCGCGCCCTCGGCTTTCAGGGCGGCGATCAACTGCGGTACGAGCGTCTTGTGTCCGGCTGCCTGACTGCTGACGCCCACGACGTGTACGTCGTTCTCGATGGCCTGCCGGGCGGCCTCCTCGGGCGTCTGGAACAGGGGGCCCACGTCCACGTCGAAGCCCAGGTCGGCGAATCCGGTGGCGATGACCTTCGCGCCCCGGTCGTGTCCGTCCTGGCCCATCTTCACGACCAGGATGCGGGGGCGGCGGCCCTCGGCCCCGGCGAATTCCTCGATCTCGCCCTGCAGGGCCGCGAAGCCCTCGTCGCCCTCGTACCCGGCGGCGTACACGCCGCTCAGCGTGCGGATCTCGGCGGAGTGGCGGCCCCAGGCGCGTTCCAGGGCGTCGCTGACCTCGCCGACGGTGCAGCGCGCCCCCATGGCGGTGACGCTCAGGGCCAGCAGGTTGCCTGACCCGCTGCGGGCGGCGTGTTCCAGGGCGTCCAGCGCGGCCTTCACGGCGGCCGCGTCACGGTGGGCGCGCACGTGGTTCAGCCGCTCGATCTGCGAGTCGCGCACGGCCGCGTTGTCGATGTCCAGCACGTCCACGCTGGTCGCCTCGGCCGGGCGGTATCGGTTCACGCCGACGATCACGTCCTCGCCCCGGTCGATGCGGGCCTGCTTGCGCGCGGCCGACTCCTCGATGCGCAGTTTGGGCACGCCACTCTCGATGGCCTTCGCCATACCGCCCAGTTCCTCGACCTCGCGCATCAGCTCCCGCGCCTTCTGCGCGAGGTCATGCGTGAGGCGTTCCATCAGGTAACTTCCGCCCCACGGGTCAATCACGTCCGGGATGCCCGTCTCTTCCTGGATCACGAGCTGCGTGTTGCGGGCGATGCGGGCTGAGAAGTCGGTGGGCAGGCCGATGGCCTCGTCGAACGAGTTCGTGTGGAGGCTCTGCGTGCCGCCGAACACGGCCGCCATCGCCTCGACGGTCGTGCGGATGACGTTGTTGTACGGGTCCTGCTCGGTCAGGCTCCAGCCGCTCGTCTGACAGTGGGTGCGCAGCGCGCGGCTCATGGGGTTCGCCGGTGCGAAGGGGGCCATCAGTTCGCTCCAGAGCATCCGGGCAGCGCGGAGTTTGGCGACCTCGGTGTAGAAGTTCATGCCGATCCCGAAGAAGAAACTCAGGCGCGGCGCGAACTCGTCGATGTGCAGGCCCTTGCCCAGCGCGGCCTTCACGTACTCCAGCCCGTCCGCCAGGGTGTACGCGAGTTCCAGCGCGGCGTTGGCCCCGGCTTCCTGAATGTGGTACCCGCTGATAGAGATCGAGTTGAAGCGCGGCATCTGCTGCGCCGTGAACTCGATGATGTCCGCAATGATCCGCATGGAGGGCGCGGGCGGGTAGATGTACGTGTTGCGCACCATGAACTCTTTAAGGATGTCGTTCTGGATGGTGCCGGACAGTTGATCCAGCGTGGCCCCCTGCTCCAGCCCGGCCACGATGTACCCCGCCAGGATCGGCAGGACCGCGCCGTTCATGGTCATGGACACCGACATCTCTGAAAGGGGAATACCGTCGAACAGCACCTTCATGTCCTCGACGCTATCGATGGCGACCCCGGCCTTACCCACATCGCCCACCACGCGCGGGTGGTCGCTGTCGTACCCACGGTGCGTGGCCAGATCGAAGGCCACCGACAGGCCCTTCTGCCCGGCCGCGAGGTTCCGGCGGTAGAAGGCGTTACTGGCCTCGGCGGTGCTGAAGCCCGCGTACTGACGGATGGTCCAGGGGCGAGCAGCGTACATGGTGGCCCTGGGGCCGCGCGTGAACGGTGGCAGGCCCGGCACGGTATCGGTGTCCAGGCCGTCCGTGTCGGCGCGGGTGTACAGGGCCTTCAGGGTCAGGCCCTCGGGCGTCACGCGGTTCAGGGTGTCGGGCTCCGCGCCGCGCAGGTCCTTGCGGGCCAGGGTCTTCCAGGCGTTCAGGTCGGCAGCCTGGGGTGGGGTGGGGTGGGTCATGCGGTGGACCTCCAGCAGGTCAGGAGAGGCGTGAGAGGCGCGGGCCACGCACTCCCAAACTGAAACGACTTAATGCGCCCATCATGCCACGCACTCAAACGCCCGTTCGGTTTACGGAGCCGGGCGTTCCCCTGTGCGTGACAGGGGCGCGAACCCGGTCGGCCGACAGGTCATATGGACTGCCGCTCCATTCCACCACAGTCGGAAAAGTGCCGCCTGCGGTTCCATGTCGCGGAATCCGTACCTTGTTCCTACTCGCATCGGCTCGGACTGATCCGGAACGGCACCGAATCAATCGAAATCCGTATCAGCCTGAGCGGACCTTCAAATTGTGTGCGTTGCCAGCGGTCCGCAGTGACCCATCGTTTAGCCTCACAGCACCTTGTTCCCCTTTGCGCGGCCAGTCGGCAGCCCACCATCTCAGATCGCCCACTGGTGATCATTTACAGCCCACACCCTGTCCGGAGGATCCCAGATGCCCCAGCCCTTCAAGCCGCAGCCCATCCAGCCCGTTGTCCGTAAGGCCGCTGCCGTGATCGCCGCCGCCCTTGGTCTGGTCTCGTGCGCCCCCGCTGCCATGATCGGCGGCGCGAACCCCGGTAACGCGGGCCTGAACCCCGCCCAGCGCCTGAGTGTCGCGCAGCCTGCGCCCAGCGCCACCAGCATGGGCCTGAGCCTGACCAGCCCCACTTTCGCCAACGGCGGCGCCTACCCCGCCGCGCAGGTCGCGGGCGGCTTCGGGTGCAGCGGCCCGAACGTCAGCCCCGCCCTGAACTGGTCCGGCGTTCCCGCCGGCACGCAATCCCTGGTGCTGACCAAGTACGATCCGGACGCCCCCACCGGCAGCGGGTTCTGGCACTGGGCGGTGTTCAATATTCCCGCCACGGCCACCGGACTGGCCGAGGGCGCCGGGAACCCCGGTGGCTCCCTGCCCGCTGGAGCGCAGCAACTGAACAACGAGGGCGGCCAGCCCGGCTTCGTGGGCGCCTGCCCGCCTGCCGGAGATCAGGCGCACCGCTACGTGTTCACGCTGTACGCCCTGAGCGGCAGGTTGAATCTGCCGGCCGGGACCACCCCCGCCGTGCTGGGCTTCATGCTGAACGGTCAGGTGCTCGCCAAGACCAGCCTGACCGCGTATTTCGGCCGCTGATTCCGCGTGAACAGAGCGCCCAGGCGGCGTGCCTGGGCGCTCTGCGGTGGACACTGGCTGGGTCTACGATACAGACTCCGACTGAATGCCTTACGACGCTGCTGGGTCCGAGCAGATGCGAGCAGGAACAATGGACGCCGCTGGGCGGTGTGGAGCCGCACGCGGCGGCCTTCCCGACTGCCTTCCCGACTGCGGCCTCATGAAGTGCAATCCGTAGCACATGTAATGGCGAATCGGACATCTGTTCCTGGCGTAACGTGAGGAATGTTAGACTGACACGCGTGACTGCCGAATCCGATTCCTCCAGACGCGTGAAACTCGCGCCGAGCATCCTCGCCAGCGATTTCAGTCGCCTTGGCGAGGAACTGAACGCCATCGCCGGAGCCGACTGGGCGCACGTGGACGTCATGGACGGCCAGTTCGTGCCGAACATCAGCTTCGGCCTGCCCATCCTGGCCGCCGCGCGCGCCGCCAGCAGCCTGTTCATGGACGTTCACCTGATGATCGACCGCCCGGAACGCTACCTGAAGGACTTCGCGGACGCCGGAGCGGACGGCCTGACCGTTCACGTGGAAAGCACTCCCCACATTCACCGCGCCACGCAGCAGATCCGCGAACTCGGCAAGAAGGTCGGCGTGACCCTCAACCCCGGCACGCCCCTGGAAACCCTGCAACCCCTCCTGAACGATGTGGACTTGATCCTGATCATGAGCGTCAATCCCGGCTTCGGCGGCCAGAAGTTCATTCCGCACAGCCTGGAGCGTATCCGCACCGTACGCCGCTGGCTCGACGAGGCCGGCAGCGCCGCCGAGTTGCAGGTGGACGGCGGCGTGGGCCCCACCAACGCCCGCGCCGCCGTGAACGCCGGGGCCAGCAACCTCGTCGCCGGAAGCGCCGTCTTCGGCGGGGACGGCGCCCAGGCCGGACTTGAACGCCTGCGCGAGGCCCTGAAATAACATGCGGCTGCGCGTTGATCTTCTCCCGCACGGCAACTACCCGGATGTCGTCGTCATCATTGACGTGCTGCGCGCCACCACCACTGCCGTCGCGTACCTCGAACGCGGCGCCGAGGCCCTGCTGCTGACCGCCACCCCCGAAGTGGCCCTGGCCCTGCGCCCCGAAGGAGAAAGCACGCCGTACCTGCTCGGCGGGGAACGCGGCGGCCTGCCCATCCCCGGCTTCGACTTCGGCAACAGCCCCGCCGAGGCGGCCGGGCAGAACTTCACCGGCAAGACGGTCGTCATGAACACCACCAACGGCACGGGCGCCGCCCACACCGCCGCGAACAGCGGCAAGCACGTGTTCCTGGCGTCGCTCACGAACGCGCACGCTGCCGCCCGCCGTGCCCGCGCCGCCGCCACCGAGGAAATCGCCATCGTCTGCGCCGGCACCGACAACCACATCGGCCTGGAAGACGTGTACGCGGCCGGCGTACTTGCCGAGTACCTGCTGGCCATGGGTGAATTCAGCATTGACGATGGCGCCCGCATCGCCCTGACCGTGCGCCGCAACAGCGGCAACCCCCTGGAGGCGCTGGGCAGCAGCGGCCACGGGCAGCACCTGAGCCGCCTGGGCCTGGGCGAGGACGTCCGTTACGCCGCTGGCCTCAGCACCAGTACCCTCGTCCCCACCCTCACCCGCGACGACGACACCCCCGAGCAGACCCTGAAATTCGTTGCCGGATCACCCAACGGGCCAGCCGGGTGACGCAAGGCCGCCCCGTTTCCGTTCGGTCTTGATTCCGGGCGGCACTGAACGCCCGCTGACCTTCGGCGCGCCCCGCAGCGGTTAGGCTGTGGGGCGTGACTGTCATTGATTTAGCCCTGCCCGCCGTGACGCCCGTGGATTCCGTGGACTGGTCGGCGATTCCCAGTCCGGCGTTCGTGCTGGACGAGTCCCGTCTGCGCCGGAACCTGGCCCTGATCTCGCATGTGCAGCGCGAGAGTGGCGCGCAGATTATCGTGGCGTTCAAGGGGTTCTCGATGTGGTCGGCCTTTGCGCTACTGCGTGAGTACGGAATCACGGGTGCGACGGCCAGCAGTCTGAACGAGGCGCGTCTGGCCCGCGAGGAGATGCAGGGCGAGGTGCACGTGTACGCCCCGGCGTACAGCGACGCGGAGTTCCCGGCGGTGCTGGCGCTGGCGGATCATCTGGTGTTCAACTCGTTCAGTCAGTGGGAGCGCTTCAGGCCGCAGGTGCTCGCGGCGCGTGAGGCGGGCCGGACGGTGCACGTGGGCATCCGCGTGAACCCGGAGTACGCCGAGGTCGAGACGGACCTGTACAACCCGGCCGGACCGTATTCCCGTCTGGGCGTCACGCGCCGTGAATTCCGCATGGACCTGATGGACGGCGTGGACGGCCTGCACTTTCACACGCTGTGCGAGAAGGACAGCGACACGCTGGAGCGCACGCTGGAAGTGCTGGAACGCAACTTCGGGGATGTGCTCTCGCAGGTGAAGTGGGTGAACTTCGGTGGCGGGCACCTGATGACCCGTGAGGGCTACGATCTCGCGCGGCTGATCCGCGTGGTCCGCGCCTTCCGCGAGCGGTGGGGCGTGCACGTGATCCTGGAACCCGGCAGCGCCTTCGGCTGGCAGACCGGGTGGCTGGTGAGCAGCGTGCTGGACGTGGTGCACAACGTCAAAGACTCCCTGCTGCTGGACGTCAGCGTATCCGCGCACATGCCGGACGTGCTGGAAATGCCGTATCGGCCCCGCATTCTGGGCGCGGGAGACCCGCCGGAACTCGATCATCACCGTGAGACGAGCGAAGGCGCGGTCGGCCACCCGTACCTGATCGGCGGGACGACCTGCCTGGCGGGCGACGTGGTCGGCGAGTACGTGTTCGGCCGGCCCCTGGCGGTGGGGGACCGCGTGGTGTTCGACGACATGATTCATTACACGATGGTCAAGACGACCTTCTTCAACGGCGTCAAGCACCCGGATATCGGCATCCTGCACGTGGACGGGTCGTACGAATGCGTGAAGTCGTTTGGGTACGAGGAATTCAAGGCGAAACTCAGCTGAAGCGGAATCCGCATCAGTCGGACTGCCGCCTGTTGCGTTATCTTGTTCCCACTCGCATCCGCTCGGATTGACTCGGGCCTGCACCGAGTCAATCGGAATCCGTATCAGCCGGTCAGGCGGGTCGCGGCCCACAGGGCCAGGGGGGCCAGCACGAGTGCCGGTAGCAGGCTGCCCACGCGCACGCGGCGGTCTTCCATGCCCAGTCCGGCCAGCATCAGGTTCCAGCTGATGCCGATGATGGTCAGGCCACCCGCGCCCGTGAGCAGCAGCACGTACGGGTTGGTTTTCAGGATGGCGGGGTCCGCGCCGCCCAGCAGGCCCGCCGCGAAACTCCCGGCCGCGAGGCTGAGGCCGCCCTGAACCAGCAGGACCGTCAGGGCGCTGAAGCCCACCCCGATCCCGTACGCGCCGGCCAGGGCCAGGGCGGCAATGCCGTCCAGCGTGCTTTTCAGGACGTAGGTGCTGCTGTCGCCCGTCAGGCCGTTCTGAAGCCCGCCGATGACGGTCATCGGGCCGATGCAGAACAGCAGGCTGGCCGCCACGAACCCTTCCGTGAAGCGCCCCCCGCCCCGGAACTGGCGTTTCAGGCGCTCGCCCAGGCGGCCCAGCGCCTCCTCGATTCCCAGCGCCTCACCGATCACGGCGCCCGCCGCGAGGCTGATCAGGGCCAGAATCACGCCCGGAATGCGGCCGCCGGTCACGCTGTCCAGACTGCCGGCCATGTCCAGCGCAATGAACAGCGTGACCAGACTGAGTGTCTGAAGCAGCGTGCGCTGCGTGCGCTCAGGCAGCCGCGCCCCGATGGTCAGGCCCAGCAATGTTCCCAGCAGGACCGCGCCGACATTCACGAACGTGCCCGACAGTTGCGACAGGAGACTCATCAGGCCCGACTGTAGCGCGCGGTGCTGCTAAGTACCTTGAAGCTAACACTGCGCCATGCCGGGAAGGCACCGGAACCTCTCCATTCCCGCTCCAACGTACTTTCTTCCGCTACGCGCTCCGCGCGGTTTATCGACAAGATAAACGCAGTGTACTTAGGTGCTCAGGGCGTCTGCGTATCAGCCTATTCCGCACACCAGCCTGTCGGCGCCGGCGTGGCAGTCGTTCCGTGCGGAACGGTACTGCCTGGGGAACAAGGCCCGGAAATCCTGACCTGCCCCTGACCCGGCGTGTGATACCTTCCTCGCAAGTTGAAACGAGTGACCGCCCCCCACCCTTCTCCGCTCCCCTGGTGCGGCGGGCCGGGCGGCGCGAGTGAGACTCGCCGTGTGCTGAAAACTGAAGGTGTTGCGTGTGGGGCTGCCGTGTGGTGGCCCCACCTTGTTTTGCTCCGTGGGGATGAGCCCCGGTTCGTTTGAGACTTCGTTTGAGGAGGCCCGCCATGACCTTATCCGACCAGTACCAGAACATGCCCAAGTTTCTCAAGGTCAGCGAGGTCGCTGAATTCACCGGCACGCACGAACGCACGGTGCGCCGCTGGATCCGTGACGGTCGCCTCGGTGCCGTCGAACATCCCAGTGGCCTGCGCGTTCCGCGCCGCCTGCTGTGGCGCTTCCTCGGGCTTGACCTGGCCCTGAGCGCCTGAAGCCCACCGACTGAACACCCCCTGCTGAACCCATATCCCGGCGACTCATAGGGACTGCCTGGCCCGGACAGCGGCGTTTATCCCACACCCCGTGGAATACTGCCGCGCATGACGGAACCGCCCGCCCTGAGCGCCGAGGAAGCCCACACGCTGGACACGGCCCTGGCCCTGGGTGACGGGCAGGCGCGTATGGCGCTGGCCATCCTGCCCGTCTCGAGCGGCTCGCAGGCGGCGGCGCGGGCGCTCGCGCTGGGCCGCCCGCACCTGACCCTGGAATGGACAGACGAACCGCTGCTGCTGGCCGCCGCGCACCTGCGCCTGGGCCGCCCGGACGCCGCCCTGAGTACCCTGAGCGGTCTGCCGGACACCGCCCGTCCGGCCCTGCTGCGCGCCCGCGCCGCCCAGCAAGGAGGCGCTCCGGACGCACTGGCGCAGGCCACGCACGCCCGCACCCTGGCCCGCGCCGACGGTGACGGTGGGGCGCTGGTGGCCGCCGCGACCCTGCTGGCCGAGTACCACCTGCGGGCAGGCGCGCACCACGAGGCCCTGCGCACCCTGGCCGAGGGCCTGAAGGTCGCCGAGATGACCGGCCAGCCCGCCGACCCGTATCTGCTGGCCGTGCTGGCGCACGCGCAGAAACCCCTGAACAGCCGCAAGGCCGCCGCGACCGCCGCCAAGGCCCTGGACCGGGGCGATCCGGGCAGTCCGGCGCGCGTGCTGGCCCTGCTGGCCCTGGACCGCCCCGACGAGGCCCACGCGCAGGCGCAGCGCGGCTCGCTGGCAGCGGCGTGGTGGGAACCGTTCGCCGGTCTGGTCAGCGCAGCCCGGCCTCCCGCCACAACGCCGGAAACGGACGGTACGGCGGCGGACGGATGAAGGCCCGTGGCGCCGGGTTGCCGTCCAGGTACACGCTGCGGTACGTCCAGATGTCGCGTTCCTGAAGCGCGCCGTACAGCTCTGCACCGGCGCGCAGTTCATCTGCCGCCAGCGGCTGGTGCGCCCGGTAAGCCCGCAGGAACGCAGTCCCCGGCACGGTGTCCAGCGCGAAGCAGAAGTGCAGGGCGCGCACGATCTCCCAGGCGCGCGGGGCGAGGCGAGGCTGCTCCCAGTCGATGATCGCCGCCGGACGCTCTCCCAGGAAGAACACGTTCCCGTCGTGATAGTCACCGTGCAGGAAACGCCGGGGCAGGTGGTCGGCCACCGGAGTGTCATCGGGCGCGGAGTGCAGGTGCGCCAGGCGCTCGCGGGTGCGGGCCAGCGCCCAGCTGTCCACCGTGTCCGGGTGGGGGAGGGCCAGGATGGCTGCCTCGACCTGCCGTCATTCCTGCCGGGTGGCCCCGGCGCTGGCGGGCGGGCCGAGCCCCGACACGGGAAAGTCCACGCGGCGTGGCAGGCGTGCGTGCAGGTCGGCCAGGAACGCGCCCAGCGCCCCGGCGTGGGCCAGGGTGAGGCGGGCACGCGGGATGGGCGCACCGGGAGCCACCTCGAACAGCGCCGCCCAGTGGCCGTTTAGGTCGGTCACGGTGTCGCCGGAGTGGGTGGGCAGGACGCGCGGCGTTCACGCTGCCGCCGCCCAGCGGCGTGACTGACTGGACAGTGCCGACCGGCCACCGCGCCTCGACCTGCGCCGCTGTGGGTACAGCCGCGTTCACGGTGGGGTCTACTCGACCTGCACGGTCAGGCGGTCCAGGCCGCGAATCACGAAGCCCCCCGTGTACTGCGCGGCGTCCGGGCCGCTCAGGTGGAGGTCCGGGAGGGCGCGGCACAGGGCGCGCAGGCTCAGCGCCAGTTCCAGGCGGGCCAGCGGCGCCCCCAGGCAGTAGTGGATGCCCAGCCCGAAGGTCAGGTGCGGGTTCGGGTCGCGGTCCAGGCGCAACTCGTCCGGGGCCTCGAAACGCTGCGGGTCGCGGTTGCCGCTGGCGTACAGCAGGCTCACGCGGTCGCCGGGGTTCAGGGTCGCGCCGCACAGAGTCAGGGGTTCCAGCGCGATCCGCTCAAACATCGGCAGGGGCGTGTCGAAGCGCAGCAGTTCCTCGGCGGCGCGGCGGAAGACCGGCAGGCTGTCCTCGTGCGGGGCGGCCTGCACCAGCGCCTCCCAGTGCCGCCGGTCGCGCAGCAGGGCTTGCACGCCGGCGCTCAGGCCGTTCACGCTGGCCTCGTGCCCGGCATTCAGCAGCAGGATGCAGGTGTCGATCAACTCCTGTGCGCTCAGGCGGTCGCCGCCTTGCTCGACCTGCACGAGCGCCGTGATCAGGTCGTCACGCGGCTCTGCGCGGCGCTCGGCGGCCAGTTCGCGCAGCAGCGCACTGAAATCCAGCACGGCCTGCTCTGCTGCCGCCTGATCCGCCGCCCCTGCCGACGGTTCGTACAGTTTCACGATGGCCGCCGACCAGGGCCGCAGCAGGGCGCGGTGCTCCTGCGGCACGCCCAGCAACTCCGCGATGACCGTTACGGGCAGTGGCTCGGCGTACGCGCTGACCAGATCGAACGACCCCTGCGCCCGCAGGCCTTCCAGTTGCGCGGCCAGCAGCGTCTCGATGCGGCCCTCCAAGGCCTCCACGCGGCGGGGCGTGAACGCCAGTTGCACCAGCGAGCGCAGGCGCGTGTGCCTGGGCGGCTCACTGTCCAGCAGATGGTTGGAGTTGAAGGCGTCGAAGTTCGCCTGTGCCGGGTCCGGGCGCGGCCAGCCGAGCTCGTCACGCGAATAACGGTGGAGGGCGCTGCGCCCGAACCGGCGGTCGCGCAGCACACCGCTGATGTCCGCGTGGCGGGTCAGCACCAATCGGTTCATGCCGGGGTCCACGAACGCGGGCGTCTGTGTCCTCAGACTCGCCAGCAGCGGGTACGGGTCGCGTACGAACGCCGGGTCCGAGACGGGCAGCGTGACTGTGGGCAGCGCCTGGGCTGGCGGCGTGGCAGCCGGGTCGCTCACAGGAACTGCTGCCCTTCAACCCGCCCTACCGGGCCGTCCGGCTCATCCTCCCGCCGTTCCGGTTCGTCCGGAACCGGGGGTTCGCTCGCGGCCATGCCGGGCACGATCCGTTCGAGCGGCAGGCTGTCCGCCTGCGCGTCCGGGCCTGCCGTGCGGGTGGCGCTCACGGGGGCGTTCATCGAGCCGGGTGCAGGGTCGGGTGCAGGGTCGGGCTGGGGCAGCGCGGCGTTCAGTTCGGGCGGCGCGGCGCCTTCCAGTGTGGCGTGTTGCGGCAGCGTGGACGCGGGGAGCGCGGCGTCGTCCGGCATCACGTGCCGCGCCGACAGGTCCGAGAAGGACGACATCAGCGCCCGGTACCCGCTGAGGAACTGCGTGTACTCCTGCCGCGCCCCGGTCAGGCGCGAGGTCAGTTCCGAGTGCCGCTCCGTGAACGTCCGTTCGAGCGCCGCGAGCCGCTCGGCCTGCGCCCGCTCGCGCTCCAGCGTCAACTGGTGGTGGTCGCGTTCCAGGTCCGCGAAACGGCTGCGGAACGCGGCCTCCAGCGCCGCCAGCCGCGCCTGATGCCCGCTTTCCAGCGTGGCGCTGCGGGCCTCGGCGTCCCGCAACACCGAGTCCCGGTGCAGGCTCGCCTGGGCGATCATCAGGTCCGATTCACGCGCGGCGTTTTCGCGCAGTTCATTCGAGATCCGCTCGGCCGCCACGACCGCCCGGCGGATTTCGTCCTCGTTCTGGCGCTGCTCCTCGAGCCGACGTTCCAGGCCCGTGATCTGCTCCCGCAGCGCCTGATGCTGGTGCAGATGCGTTTCCAGATCATCCGACAGGTCGTTCAGGAACGCGCGGACAGACGCCCGTTCATAACCGCCCAAGCGGGTCGGAAATTCCTGATGGCGTACGTCCAGGGGGGTGAATTTCACGAGAATAGACTCCTTCCCACCCGAACCAGGGTGGCTCCTGCGCGGACGGCCAGCGGGTAATCCCCACTCATGCCCATGCTCAACTCTGACAGACCCAGGTTGTGGGCGCGGCGGGCCGTGTCCTTGAACAGTGCGAGCAGCCGCGCCTCTCGCTCTGCGCCGCCCAGGTCCGTGTCGTCCGGGCCTGCGTGATCGGGCGCCATGACCATCAGGCCGCGCACGCGCAGCCCGGTCGCCTGCACCTGCCGCAGCACGCCCGGCAGGTCCGCGCCGTCCACGCCGTGCTTCTGGGCCTCGCCGTTATGCACTTGCAGCAGCAGGTCCGGCGCGTGGCCCCAGCCCTGCGCGGCCTGCGCGATGGCCTCGGCCTGCCACGCGGCCTCGATGCCGTGTACCAGTGTTACAGGCCGCAGGTACTTGACCTTGTTGCGCTGCAGCGTCCCGATGTAATGCCATTCCAGGTCCGGGCGCAGCGCGGCCTTGTCCCGCAGTTCCTGCGCCCGGCCCTCACCCAGCGGGAAAGCGCCGTGCGCCAGCACGTGAGCCTCGATGCTGGGCAGGTCCTGCCCCTTGGTGACGGCCACCAGCCGGGCGCTGCCGGGGGCGCGGCCCGCCTGGGCCTCGGCTTCACGGATGGCCGTCAGGACGGCTGGAACACTCAAGGCCGCTCCGGACGGATGGCGGCTGGCGCGGTGTCGCTCCTTCCTCCGCTGGAATGGGTGGCGAAAAACCCTGCCATTCGAGCAAAGGGGAATGAGCGCGAAGCGGACTCCGGGCGTGGAGTGGGCAACCCCGCATCGTTGGGAGTGGTCAACGAAACAGACGGAATCTGAACGATTCCAGCCGGGGCCGGGGCGGGGCGGCGCAGCCTGCCTTGATGAGCGGTCACGTCTGCCATTCTCACTCACGCGGCCTACTCACTCAAGTACGCGTCCCCGCGCTCGGGCGTGGCGGGCCGCCTGGGAGCCTGTTACCCAGGTGTTTCCCGACCCCCCGCGTGCCTTCCTGGCCGCAGCTGGCACCGCTTCGCAAGCCCGACGCAGCAAACCTTCACCCTTCTCAGGGTCACAGCGGCAACTGTGAGCGCAGTGCTCGCCGCGCCCTGCCCCCAGCCCTTCTCCCCGGTGGGGGCGATTTCCGGGTTCCGTGCGAAACTAGGAGAAGAATGCGACACCCCATGACGCTCGCCGTGACCGTCCTCCTCGCCGCGCCCGCTGTCGCCCAGACGGCCGGGACCGTGCAGGACGTGACCGTGGTCGGAACCAGCGAACTGCTGGCCAACTTTATCCGCGCCACCCTCAGTGCCCAGACCGGCGCGCCGCTGTCCAGCATCAACCTGCGTCAGGTCGAGCAGGAGGTCGTGGCCAGCGGGTACTTCAAGAGCGCCGTGGCCGAGCTGCGCAGCGTGGGCGGCAAGGACACCCTGGTCATCACGGTCGTCCCCAACCCGACCATCAAGGACGTGACCATCACCGGCCTGACGTTCCTGCCCGCCGACGGTTTCAAGAAGAGCGTGGGCGACCTGCTGAACATCGCGCCCGGCGCCACCCTGAACACCCAGCGGATCGACGAGGCCAAGACGGCGCTCGCCAGTAACTTCCAGGGCGAAGGCTACCCGTTCGCGCCGAACATCAGCGCCAGCGTGAAGACCGAATCCGACGGCAGCGTCACCGTAAACTTTGTGGTGGACGAGACCGCGCCCATCACCCGCGTGGAGGTCGAGGGCGTCACCCTGATCCCGGCGAGCACCGTCACGGCCATCTTCAAACCTCTCTACGACGCCCGCAAATTCACGCCCGAGGTGTACTACACCGCCGTGCAGCAGCTCCAGCAGGCGTACGACGAGGCCGGGTACATCCAGTCCGGCGTGAACCCCCAGACCACCACCCTCCAGGGCGGCGTCCTGAAAGTCCGCGCGCTGGAAGGCAAGATCACCGCCGTGGACCTGAGCGACCTGGGCAACCCCAGCGTGCCGTTGCAGTCGGCCGCCGGGCAGCCCGTCAGCCTCACTCGACTCCAGGCCGACGTGCGGACCCTCTCCAACCAGACCGGCAAGCCCGTGGGCTTTGCCATTCAGCCCGACCCCCAGAACCCCGGTCAGGTGACGGTGCTGTTCGGCTCGGCCGGCGTGTCCAGCGGCCCCGTGAAGACCATCGCGGTCAAGGGCAACACCCTGGTCCCCAGCGCTGCCCTGCTGGCCGCGGTGAAGACCAAGGTGGGCGACGTGTACAGCCCTCAGCTGGCCCAGGACGACTTCCTGGCCCTGCGTGACGCCTACCGCAAGGCTGGGTACGAGATCAGCACCCGCGACGCCATCACCTTCGAGAACGGCGCGCTGGTCTTTAACGTTCACGAGGTCCGGGTCGCCGGCTACGAACTGCAGTGGCAGGGCAAGCACAACACCAAAGACCGCGTGATCCTGCGCGAACTGCCCGAAACCGGCAAGGCCTTCAACCAGAAGGAACTGTACGACGCGCTGGGCCGCATCAGCCGCCTGGGCTTCGTGCGTGTGGTCACGCAGAGCGTGCGGAGCGACCCCGCGAACCCCGAGAACGTCACGTACTTGCTGACCCTCGCCGAGACCACTACCGGCATTCCCGTCAGGCTGGGCCTGACCTACGATTCCTTCGCGGGTGGCTTCGGCGGTGACGCTGGATACACCAACAACAACGTGTTCGGCCTGGCTCATAACTTCACGGTCTCGGTCGGCGGCCTGCAGAACGACGCCGGGCAGAACCTCGTGGGGAACGTCTCGTACACCATTCCCTGGCTGGACCTGGACTTCCTGGACTTCCGCAAGACCCCCACCAGCCTGTCGGTCAGCGCCGGATCGAACGTGGTCAGCAACAACCCCCTGATCAGCACCGACACCGACACGCCCGCCAAGACCGACACCGGGTGGGACTACACCACCCGCAGCAACTCCTTCAGTGTCAGCGCCGGACGCAGCCTCGCCCGGAACCTGTACGGCCGCGTCAGCTTGAGCACCGGGTACTCCACGAACTACATCGAAGCCCTGAAAGACAAGGAAAACGTCGTCAAGTACAAGGACGCCAGCGGCACCGAGCAGACCCGCACCTTCGATCAGGCTTCTGTGACCGCGTTGATCCCAGATTCCTCGCTGACCACCCGCGTCAGCACCGGCCTGAGCTACGACAGCACCACCAACCCCGAGTTCCCCGACCGCGGCGTGCGCGCTGGCGTGACCGCCGGGTACAACTTTGGCCGTCAGAACAACGAGAACGTCCGCTGGGGTGACCTGGAAGGCGGCGTCAGCACCTACTACGGCCTGGGCCGCACCCTGGAAAAATCCCTGGGCGTGACCAGCAGACAGCAGGTGTTCGCCGTGCGCGCCAACGCCGGGACCACCCTGGGTGCCGTTACGGCGCCCACCGGCACCGGCTACTCGATCGGCGGCGGCAGCAGCGCCAACGCCTCCCGCCAGATCCGCGGTCTGGACGACGGCGCACTGTTCGGCACCAACTACCTGACCACCAGCGCCGAGTACCGTTACGACTTCGGCCTGAACTCCGGCATCGCGCAGGGCCTGTACGGCGTGGTCTTCGCGGACGCCGGCAGCGCCTGGGGCAGTGCCACGGCCGCCAACACCAACTTTGATCTGAAGTACGGCGTCGGGGCCGGCGTGCAGCTGAACCTCGGCATCGGCGGGGCGCTGCTGCCCAGCCTGCGTTTCGACTACGGGTTCAGCCCCCAGACCGGCAGCGGCAAGTTCTACTTCCGCATCGGCAACTTCTTCTAACCAGCAGCTGATTTACGGTGCCGACAGGGCAAAGGGCGGCGCGGCTCTCCATACGGGGGACCGCGCTGCCCTCTGCTGCTGTGGCAGGGCAGGGTGTGCAGGGGAGAGCACCGGCTTCCCTGCCAGCCACCGTGCTCTGTTTCCGCCCGCCTGCGCCAGTTCATGCACGCGCCCGCTGCGCCCGGAGCGGTAGCATGCCCGGATGATGTGCCCACCCCTGTACCACCCCCGAGGCCCCGCATGGAAGGACTGATGCTGGCGCGGGTGCTGCGTGACCTGAGTCCGCAGTTGCCCCTGCGCACCCTCGGCTGGGTGTTCCCGGACGAGACCACGGCCGCGCTGCTTCTGGAAGGCGCGGGCCTGAGCCGCACCAACCTGGTGCTGTCGTACCGGCCGCCGCAACCCGTGGTGTTCCTGTCCCGCGAACGCCTGCGGGGCGACCCGCGCAGTCCCTTCCAGCGCTTCCTGGCGAACCGTGTGCGGGGCGACCTGCTGGCCGCCGAGCAGCTGAAACTCGACCGCGTGATCGCGCTGCACTTTGCCGGCGAGACGGGGTTCGTGGATCAGGCCCCCACCCGCCTGCTGTTCGAGGTCACGGGCCGCAACGCCAACCTGCTCGTCCTGGATGCCGGACAGGGCTTTTCAGGCCGGGTGGTCATGGCCGCGCGGGAGATCACGGGCAGCCGCAACCGCTTCCGGACCATCCGCACGGGCGGGCCGTACACGCCGCCGCCCCCCTACGAGAAGCTTGATCCGCGCACCCTGAGCGCCGATCAGGCGCGTCAACTGGCCGACTTGCCTATCGGGCGCTGGCGCGAGCGACTCGACGGCCTGGGACCCCTGCTCGGCGCCGAACTGGCCCGCCGCGCTGGCCTGAGCCCCGACCAGCCGCCGGGCGAGCACTGGCCGGAGGCGCTGGCTGCCGTGCAGGCCCTCACCCTGGACCCGACCGTCAGCGAGGGCGTCATGGAAGGCGGGGCGCGCGAGGCGGCGCGCGGCGAGAAGGCCGCCACGCTGCGCCGGGCGCTGCGCGAACCGCTGGAGAAACGCGTGACCCTGCTGCGTAACCAGCTGGCCGACGTGACCCGCGCCGAGGCTGGCCTGAGCGACGCCGCACAGGACCGCGAGGAAGCCGACCTGCTGATGGCCTACGCGCACACCGTGACGCCCGGCGCCAGCAGCGTCACCCTGAATACATTCGACGGCAGCGGTGAGCGGGCGGTCGCGCTGGAACCCAACTTGAGTGCCGTGCAGAACGCCGAGAAACGCTACACCCGCGCCCGCCGCCGCGAGGATGTGTACCTGCGCCTCGCCGAGCGCGAAGGGCCGCTGCGCGCCGAACTGACCGAAGCCGAAGCCCGCGTGCGCGACCTGGATCTCGCCACACTGGAACAGCTCAGTGCGCTGGCCGCGCAGGTCCAGAGTGAAAAACCCGAGAAGAGCCCCTATGGTACGCGCTTCGTGACACCCTCGGGCCTGGAAGCTATTGTCGGGCGCAACAACAAGGAGAACGCCACCTTGACCCACCGTCTGGGGCGCAGTATGGACTTCTGGTTCCACGCGCAGGGCTACCCCGGCAGTCACGTGCTGGTCCGCAGCGGCGCGCGCGAGCTGGACCTGCCGGACATTCTATTCGCCGCCCGGCTGGCCGCCGCCAACAGCAAGGCGCGCGGCAGCAGCAACGTTCCCGTTGATTACACCCGCATCAAACACGTGTGGAAACCGCGCGGCGCGCCCGCCGGTCAGGTGCACTACACCGATCAGAAGACCGTGTTTGTGGACGGCACCCTGCCCGGCAGCTAAACCCCGGTCGGCAGTGCGTCTCATGCCGACTGCGGTTGATTCGGTGCGGTTCCGAATCAATCCGAGCGGGTACGAGCAGGAACATGAGCCCCCCTTTACGGTATGAAGTGGAACCCGTAAAAGGCCCCGTAAAAGGCCTGGAGGAGTGTGATGCCTGTCCCTCAACGGCACCGAAAACCGCTATAAGAAGCCCGTCCCGTAACGTCCCTTCCAGTCGGGCCGGGCCGGACAGGTACAATGCCCGCTCATGGAACGCATCATGTTCAGGGCCAAGATTCACCGGGCGACCGTCACCCAGGCGGACCTCGACTACGTCGGGAGTGTCACCATTGACCAGGACCTGCTGGACGCCGCAGACATCCTCGTGAATGAGCGGGTGGACATCTACAACATCACCAACGGCAACCGCCTCAGCACCTACGCCCTCAGCGGCCCGCGCGGGAGCGGCGTCATTGGCATCAACGGGGCCGCCGCGCACCTCATGAAACCCGGCGACATGGTCATCATCGCCGCCTACGGTAACTACAGCGACCAGGAAGCCCGTACCCTGCAACCGACCGTGGTGCTGGTGGACGCGCGCAACCGCATCATCGGGATGCCCCAACCGGCCTGACCCGGTTGACAGCCGGACCCCAACATATGGTCGGCTTGAGAACGAAACAGACGGCAGTTCGTATCCTTTAGCCTGCCTGTACGCAGTTCCGCACAGCGTTGGTGGGAGGTGAACAAAACGTTTAACCGGAGTTCCTGACGGTGCTACACTCGGTGGCGTGTCCCGCACGCCCCCGTGGAGTTCCCTGCTGCTGCTTCTGGCTGTTGTCCTTCTGGGTTACGCTGCCTACGCAGACCTTCAGGGTCTCCTGGCTGCCAGCGCCGTCCTGATCGCCGCCACCACCGGGGGCCTGCGGGGCCCACTGCGCTGGTCCGCCCTGGTCGCCTATCCGGCCGGATTCCTCGTTTCGCTGATTCTGCCCGGTCACGCCGCAGGCCCACTGGACCTGCTGGGCGCGCTGATCATGATTGGCAGCCTGGGCCTGATGTTGATGCGTGAACAGGTCACCCTGAGCGAGGTCGCGTGGCAGCGCAACATCATCAACGCCCTGCGCGCTGGCAGCGAACGCCTTGCCGAGGCCCGCGACGCCGACGCCATCATCCGGGCCGGGGTGGGCATTCTGGACAGACTTCAGGTCGCCCCGAACCTCGCGTTCGTCGCGTACCGTCAGGGGACGCCGCACATCCTGGCTGCCAAGGGCGCCTTTGAGGCCTTCCTGGAACGGCCCATCCATCCCAGCGATAACGACAGCCGCAGCGTCCAGGCCGATCACTGGGTGGCCGAGGAAGCGCTGGCCCTGCTGAAAAAACCCCAGCGGCAGAGTTACCACGTCGCTCCCGTGTACGGCCGCGCTTCCACCCACCTGGGCGTGCTCATTCTGACCCGCGACGACGGCAGTCCATTCGGCGAGGACGAGACCGGTGTCGTGGCCGCCTACGCCCGCCTGCTGGGCGCGCAACTGGGTCAGTGGAACGCCATTCGTGACCTGCGCGACGCCAACGACCTGACGCTACGCTCGCTGGGCGCCGCGCTGGAACGCCGGGACGACGACACGGGCGGTCACACCAACCGCGTGGTCAGCATGAGCGTGCGCCTCGCGCGCCGCCTCGGCTGGGATGAGGATCAGGTCAAGGCCCTGCGCTGGGGCGCGTACCTGCATGACCTGGGCAAACTCGCCATTCCGGACGGAGTCCTGCACAAACGCGGCCCGCTTGACCCGGACGAACGCAGGGTCATCCAGACGCACACGATCATCGGGTACGACATGCTTCAGGACCTGCACTTCCTGCCGGCCGAGACCCTGGACCTCGTGCGGTACCACCACGAACGCTGGGACGGCACCGGGTACCCCAGTGGCCTGCGCGGCCCCAGCATTCCCGACACGGCCCGCCTGTTCACCATCATCGACGTGTTCGACGCGCTGATCAACGCCCGCCCGTACAAGCCCGCCTGGACCCGCGACCGCGCCGTGAACGAGATTCGCATGCAGGCCAGCCGTCAGTTCGACCCGCAGTACGTGGACGCCTTCCTGCGCATGATGGCCGAACACGACGACGTGCGCCTCGTGCGGTAAGGGCCGCCGCGGAAACAGTGGTGGTTGATACAGCGAATGCCGGTTCTAAGTACCTTGAAGCTCACATGGCGCCATGCCGGGAAAGCACCGGAACCTCTCCATTCCCGCTCCAACGTACTTTC
>NZ_JAGLBB010000056.1 GCF_018260555.1 Deinococcus sp.
GCCGCCTGTGCGTCGGCGGCGCGCTGGCGCGCCACGCGTTCCTGTTCGGCGCGGACGCGGGCCAGTCGCAGCGCCTCCTGCCGGGCGCGTTCCTGCGCCTCGGCGATCCGGCGGGCTTCTTCCGCCCGGCGGCGGCGTTCCTCTTCCAGGCGACGCTGCCGCTCGGCCTCCAGCCTTGACCGCTCGGCCACGACCTGCCCGGCGAGCTGATCGATGGTCCGCGCGGCCAGTGCCTGCTCGGCCTGCCGCTGCGTGGCGAGCGTCCGCTTGCCCGCCTCGCTGGACCGCAGTTGCGACAGCAGGGCCGTCTGCTCGGCGCGGCGGGCCGTGAGGTTCTTCAGGACGGCCGTTCGCTGCGCCTGCAATTCCTTCAGCTCCTGCGTCTGCCGAGCCTGCTGCGCTTTCTGCCGGTCCAGGACCTTGATCTCGCCCGCCAGGGTCTCAATGACGCGGGTGTTGTACTCGCCCGCTATGTTCGCGTACCGCAGCCGGATCAGCAGGTCCGACAGACTGCGCGACTGGGACAGCAGTTGCAGGTAACGGCCGCTGCGGTCCCGGTACTGTAGTTGAAGGATTTCGCGCACGTCGCCCCGCAAGCGGTCCACACGGACCTGTGTAACTTGCAACTGCGCGGCCGTCTCACCCAGGGCACGCTCGGCCAGCGCCACACGCGCCGTGACGGTCGCGATCTCGTTCTCCAGTTTTGCCGCGCTGGCTGCCAGGGTATCCAGTCGCGCCAGCGTCTGCCGCTGCTGGGCGCTGAGGTTCTGAATGCTGGCACGCAACGCCTGCAACTCGCGGGCCTTGGCGGCGCTCAGTTGCCGCTGCTGCTGAAGGTCACGCTGCAACTGTTCCAGTCGCTGACTGGTACTCAGGTCGGCGCTGGTACTCAAATCGGCGCGGGTGCCCGTGCCAGAGCGGGCGGCCGCTGGCGCCCCAGCCTGCTGCGCCGCCACGCTGGTCCAGCGGGACAGCCCCGGCGCGGCCGTCAGCAGGGATACGCCCAGCAACAGTGCCGCCCGGCCCCGTCGCCTCACGCAAGCTCCAGTGGATTGGGGTGCGGCGACCGTTCCACTCGGGCGAGCGGGGGCAAAAGCGGGACGGTTGCCGCGCGTGGGCTTGCCACCCCGGTCCAGTCGCAGTTGGGCGAGGCCGACAGGGTCCGTGTCACTCCAGCTCCCGCAGGTAGCGGCGCGTGGCGAACAGACTGCCCAGCAGCCCGATCAGGATGCCCAGGAGCGCCACGCCGCCCAGCAGTGGGAGCAGCGTTCCGGCGTCCTGAACGACCGGGAACACCGGGGCCAGCTGTTGCACGCGCCGCGCCAGCCCCAGGTACGCCGGGGTCAGGATGCCCAGTGACAGCGCTGCCGCCGCCGTGCCCACCAGCAGGCCCTCGATCACGTGCGGCATGCGGATAAAGCCCCGCGTGGCCCCCAGCAGACGCATCACGGTAATCTCGTCCCGGCGGGAGTACATCGCCACACGCACCGCGTTCAGGATGTTGAACAGCGTGCCCAGCAGCAGCAGCCCCACCAGCGCGTAGCCCGCGCCGCGCACGGCCGTCAGGGTCTTCACGGTCGGGTCCACGTACCCCGCGCCGTACTCGACGTCCTCCACGCCGGGCAGCGCAGAGACGGCCGCCGCCACGCTCCGGGAATCCTCGACCCGTGCCACCCGCATCCGCAGGGTGTCCGGGAAGGGGTTTCCGACCAGCGCCGCCGCGTCCCGGGTGTACGGCGAGTCCTGCGTCATCTCGGTCAGCACCTGCTCACTGGTCACCAGCGTCGCCTGGGTCACCTGCGGCAGCGCCTGCACCTGCGAGAGCAGTTGCTCGTCCTGCGCGTCGGGCCGCAGGAACGCCGCGACTTCCACCTGCGATTCCAGCTGCGAGAGCGTGCGGTTCACGTTCAGCGTCAGCAGCAGCACGAAGCCCAGCATCAGCAGCGTCAGCGTCATGGTCATCAGGGTCGCCAGGGTCGCCGTGACGTTCCCCCGCATCGCCAGCAGCGCCTCCCGGAAGTGGTAGTTCACAGCGCGTACCCGCCGTACGGATCGTCCCGCACCAGTTTGCCCTTGCGCAGCGTGAGCGTGCGGTGCCGGAACGTCTCGACCAGCTCCCGGGCGTGCGTGGCGACCACCACGGTCGTGCCGCGCAGGTTCACGTTCTGCAGCACCTTCAGGACCTCGCGGCTGTTGTCCGGGTCGAGATTTCCGGTCGGTTCGTCGGCCAGCAGCAGCGGCGGGTCACCCACGATGGCGCGCGCGATCGCCACGCGCTGCTGCTCGCCCTGAGACAGCTGAAGCGGCAGCGCGTACTTCTTGTGCTCCAGACCCACTGTGCGCAGCGCCGTCGTAACCCGCTGCGGCCACTCGCGCTGCGGCACGCCCGTCACGCGCAGCGTGAACGCCACGTTGTCGTAGGCGTTCAGGTGCGCCAGCAGCAGGTTGTCCTGAAAGACCGTGCCCATGCGCCGGCGAAGCAGGGCCGTGCGGCGGCCCCGGTACCGGGCCAGCGGCTCGCCCGCCACGCGCACCTCGCCCCGGGTGGGGAGCGCCCGTTTCAGGATCAGACTCATGAAACTGCTTTTCCCGGCCCCCGAATGCCCGACCAGGTACACGAACTCGCCCTTCCCGATCTGCAAGGACACGTCGTCCAGCGCCAGGGTCCGCGTCACGGGGTACTCCAGTGAGACGTTCTTGAAATCGATCACGCGGACCACCCGGTCAGGGCAGACAGCGACGGAAGGAGAGAACCTTTCATGCTCGCGGCACAGCATAGCCCACCCCCGCCCCCACACCATGAATGCGAGTGTCCAGCGGTACTCCAGAGGCGGGACGCAAACCGAGGTGTGATCCGGCTGTCGGTGGCCCGGCCGGGCGTCGCGTGCCGTCTGGACACGCCCGACGAAGGCCCGTGACGAAGGCCCGTGACGAACGCCCTTGACGAAGGCCGGCGCAACGGCGGCGCCTCCAGTCTTGCGCGCCGCGCCGCGAAGTGAATGAACTCCTCAAACGCACTTCACCTCCCGGCACTATCCTGCGAGACGTGAACGCCAAACGCCTGACCATCGTCGGGGTTGCCCTGACCGCCACTGCCGCTGCGGCTTACGCGCAGTTCGGCGGGTACACCCAGGCGAACCTCAGCAGCACCGCTACCGGCAAGACCTTCTTGCAGGTCATCAATGACCTGAACGTTCGCTACCTGTACCCGGTCGATCAGGAGAAACTGCTTCGCGGCGCCATCACCGGCGCAGTGGGCAGCCTGAACGACGAATTCACGTACTACAGCCCGCCTGAAGACAACGCCATCGACGCCGAGAATCTCAGCGGCGAGTTCTACGGCATCGGCGTGCAACTCGTCGCCGCAAACCCCGACGGGACTGGCGGCAAGATCGACAACGTCTTCAGGACCGGCGCGGCCAGCACGGCCGGCGTGCAGATCGGCGACGTGTTCGTGAAGATCGGCGATAAGGATGTCCTGACCGCCAAGCTGAACGAGATCGTACGCCTGGTCCGCGGGCAGAAAGGCACCACCGTCAGCGTCACGTTCGCCCGGGACGGTAAGCCCTACACCGTCAAGATGGAACGTCAGCCGGTCTCCATTGTCAGCGTCGAACAGACCGTGCTGCCCGGCAACATCGGGTACATCGCCCTGAACACCTTCTACAACGAGAAGGCCAGCGAGCAGTTCAACGCTGCCGTCGCCGACATGAAAAAGAAGAAGGTCGGCAGCCTGATCCTCGACCTGCGCGATAACGGTGGTGGCCTGCTGAGCGCCGGCGTGGACGTCGCCGATCAGTTCATGAAGAGCGGTCCGATCGTCAGCCTGCGCGACCGCAACAAGAACACCACCGTGTACGGCAGCGCCCGCAACGCCGCCACCGACTACACCGGAAAACTGATGGTCCTGGTGAACAAGAACAGCGCCAGCGCCAGCGAGGTCGTCTCCGGAGCCCTGCAGGACGTGGGGCGCGCCACCATCATCGGCGAGCAGACCTTCGGGAAGGGCGTCGCCCAGATTCCAGAAACGCTGCCCGACGGCGGCAAGATCGCCATCGTGAACAGCGAATGGCTGACCCCCAAAGGCCGCCAGATCCACAAGAAAGGCATCACGCCCGACGTGATCGTCAAGGACACCCGGTACACCGTGCCCCCCAACCTGACCGGCAGTGGCGTCGCCCCCGGCGCGAAACTCACCTTCACCCTCGAAGGAAAACCCGTGACCGTCACCGCCGACAAGGACGGCAAGTTCAGTTACACCGGCGACATCAAACGCCCCAACCGCAGCGCCCAGCAGGGCGAGGCCGTCGTGGACCTCCAGACCGACGCCATCCTGAAAAAAGCCGTGGCGCTGCTCGGCAACTAAACCCGGCCGCACCGCGCAGGCCGCCCTGTAAAGACGGGGGCGGCCTGCTCGTTCTGCCAGGGAATCCGATTGATTCGGTCCAGTCCTGAATCAATCCGAGCGGACGCGAGTAGGAATAGCAGACGGATTGGGCGGTATGAAGCGGCAGTCCGTATCAGTCCCAGTCCCAGGCGCGCCAGTCGCTGGCCTTCGCGGTTGCTGTGGCGGCAGACGGGCGTGTGGTCTGCCCGCTGTCCTGCTCGCTCTGGCTGCCCGGGGCCGGGTACCAGTCGTACGTGCAGGCCAGTGCGTGGTCCAGCCGCCCGCGCAGCAGCCTTTGCAGGTGGCTGCGTTCACGGTCCGTGACCCCCCCCACCTCCTGCGCCACGCGCCCTAGCGCGGCGCTCAGGGCAGGCAGGTACGGTTCGCGGGCCTTGCGGACTGCGCCGCGCCGCAGTGGCTCCGGGTGAATGACCGGGCGGTATGACCCGGCGGCCGCTTCCAGAAGCAGGGCGCGGCGCTGCTCGCGGATTTCGCGGGCGCGGGCGGCCCGGTCGCGGGCGTCGGCTGCGCGGGCCTGCGCGGCCAGGAAGGAATCCTGACGTTCCACGTCCAGCACGCGCGCCTTGGCGTACAGTTTCACGGGCGGGAGGCGGCGGCGGCCCATTTTCAGGCCGTTCGGGCGGGTCCCGTCGTGCTCGCCCAGGAAACGGGTGATCAGGGCGGGCGTCCAGCCGCGCTCCTTGAGGTCCTGGGTGGCCAGGAAACCCGGCGGGTTGACGGGCGCGGCCTTCTTCGCGGGGCGCTGGGGTGTGTCGGGGGTGCCGTGTGGCCTGGGGGGGTTCATGGCAGCGGCGTCCACTCCCGGCGCAGCAGGTCCAGTTGCACGCTGTCGTGCCGCTCGCCGCGTACCAGTCTGGCTTCCCGCACGCGGCCCGACTCGCGGAAGCCCAGGCGCAGGGCCGCGCGGATCATGCGTTCGTTGCCGCCCCAGGTCGTGAAGCTCAGGACGTGCGCGTCCGTCTCATGGAGCGTGGCGTCCACCCACAGGGCCAGCGCCCGCGAGCCCACGCCCAGGCCCCAGAACTGCGGATCGTGAATGATGATCCCCAGGTCCCACCAGCCGCCTTCCTCGGGGGGCGTTTCCGAGCGGTTCACCATGCCGATGCACTGCCCGCCCAGCGACACGACCCGCTCGTTCGGGTGGGGCGGCGTGCGCTCCATCTGCTCCACGTACGCCGCCAGCGATCCGGTCGTCTGCGCGGCCGGTAGGTACGGGGCGTCCCAGTCACGCCACTGCGCCTGCGGGTCCGTGAACCAGCGGCGCAGGGTGGGCAGGTCACGCGGGCGGCGGCCCCGGAGACTCAGGGACGACAGGTCCAGGCCCGCAGCGCCGGACGCGCTTTGGGTGGGGGAGAGGCCAGTGGGGAGGTCAGTCACGCCGGTATCCTGCCACGCGCGGGCCAGCGCCGCACACCGTCAGCCCCCCCGTACACCGTCAGCCGGTCCCCAGACGGGCCAGCAGGGGCGGCAGCAGCACGCTCAGGCCCACCAGCGCGGCGCCCGCACTGCCCAGCAGGACCGCGCCGGCCGCCGCGTCCTTGGCGACCCTGGCCAGCGGGCGACGCTCCGGGCTCGCCAGATCCACCACGGCTTCGAGCGCCGTGTTCAGCAGTTCCAGGCTCAGGACCAGCCCGCAGGCCAGCGCCACCGGGGCCACCGGCGCGCGCAACCACGTGCACAGGCCCAGCGCGACCAGGGCCGCCCAGCACTCGATCCGGAAGTTCGCCTGCGTGCGGTACGTGTGCACCACGCCCGCCCACGCGAAGCCCGCCGACCTCAGCCAGCGCCGCGCACTCCACGCCGACCCGTCACCCCGCACGCGCCGGGGCCCTCAGCTTCCGGCCGGCAGGGCCGCCTGCGCCGCCGCCCACGCCCCATGGAACACGTCCCACTCGGGTCCCTGCGCGCCCTCCTCGAAGCCCAGGCCGTCCGCGTGCGGGTGGTCGTTCCCGACCAGGTGGGTCAGGCCGTGACTGGCGAGCAACGCCACCTCGCGCGTCAGGCTGTGCCCGCGCGCGTCTGCCTGCCGCCTCGCGGTCTCCAGGCTGATCACAATGTCCCCCAGGTGCGGCGGGACGAACGGATCGCCCGGCTCCCAGGTGGGGAAACTCAGGACGTCCGTCGCGGCGTCCTCACCCCAGTGCTCGCGTTTCAGGGCGCGGATGGTGCGGTCACCGACCAGCACGACCGTCACCTCCCGGTCCGGCACCCCGAAATGCGCCATCACCGCCCCCAGACTGGCCCGCAGCGAGGGCCGCAGACCGGCAGGCGGGGTTTTACGGACGATCAGGTCAATCACTTGATAGAGGATAGTGGATGGCAGATGGCGGATGGCGGATGGCCCGGCTAACCTGCTCGCCGGGCCCCGCCGTCCATCAACCATCAACCTTCAACTTTGAACAGCGTGGTCCCCGTCGCCTTCGGGAATGCTGGCGAACTCGCCGCGCCGCGCGGCTCGCTGATCCTGCTCGGCGTTCTCGGCCGTCTCGTACGCCTTGATGATGCGCCCGACGAGCGGGTGGCGGACCACGTCCACGTCGGTGAATTGATGCCAGGCGATGCCCTCGATGGAACCCAGGACGCGCTTGGCGACGGCCAGACCGCTCGTGATGTGGCGCGGCAGGTCAATCTGCGTCACGTCGCCCGTGATCACGATCTTGCTGGCAAAGCCCATGCGGGTCAGGAACATCTTCATCTGCTCGCCCGTGGTGTTCTGCGCCTCGTCCAGAATGATGAACGCGTCGTTCAGGGTGCGGCCGCGCATGAACGCCAGGGGCGCGATCTCGATCACGCCGCTCGTCAGGTACGACTCGAACTTCTCCTGGTCCAGCATGTCCTGCAACGCGTCGTACAGAGGACGCAGGTACGGGTCGATCTTGGCCTGCAGGTCGCCGGGCAAGAAGCCCAGTTTCTCGCCCGCCTCGACGGCCGGGCGGGTCAGGATGATGCGTTTGACCTTCTTGGCTTTCAGGGCCTGCACAGCCATGGCGACCGCCATGTACGTCTTGCCGGTCCCGGCCGGGCCGACCCCGAAGGTGATGTCGCTGTTCTCGATGCTGTCCAGGTACAGTTTCTGCCCTGGCGTCTTGGGTTTCAGGCCGCGCGGCAGGTTCAGGCCCGTCACCTGCGTCTCGGCGGCCAGGCTGCGGCCCTCGCCACTCAGGCGCGCGGAGCGCAGCAGACTGTCGGGCGTGAGTTCACCGCCGCCGCGCACCACGTCCAGCGCGTCGCGGACCATCCGCTCGGCGCCGCGTACGTCGGCCTCTTCGCCGGTGATGGTGATGGTCTCGCCCCGCGCGACCAGTTTCGCCTTCGTCAGTTCGCGCATGCGGCGAAGGTTCGCGTCGCCCGCGCCCAGCAGCGAGTACGCCTCGCGCTGGTTCTCGATCTGGATGGTGGCGGTGGTCGGGGTGGTCGTCGCGGCCGGAACGGGCTGGCCCGACTCGTGTTGGGGGTGTGTCAAGTGTTCTCCAGTCGCGCGGCGTGGCGGACCCTCCCCCCGGGACCGGTTGGGGAGGCAAGAAGGCGTGGGGTCATTGGGGTGTCCCTATTCTCTGCGGGAAGGCCCCTGCCGGGCCGTGTCCCGCAGCACATTCTCCGGCCGGGGCGGGCGGCGCGGCATCCGCCAACTGGACAGGTGTGGGCCGCGCGTCCGGGCCGGTGTTTTTCAGGGGGATGCTCTAGACTGAGCGTGTGAGCCTGCCGGACGCACCCCCTGCCCTTCACGCCTTCCTGTACGCCGATCCGGCCGCGCATTCCCTGTCGCCCCGTATGCACCGGGCGGCGTTCGCTCATGCGGGTCTGAGTGGCACCTACGACGCGTTGCGGGTCGCTCCGGCCGACCTACCGGGTGCGGTCGAGGCCCTGCGGCGGCCCGGCGTGCTGGGCGCGAACCTGAGCCTGCCGCACAAGGAGGCCGCCCTGCCGCTGCTTGACCGTCTCAGTGACGCGGCGCGGGCGGTGGGGGCCGTGAATACCATCGTTCACCGCGACGGCCAGTTGCACGGCGACAACACCGACTCGCCGGGCCTGCGCGACGCCCTGTACGACGCCGGGTACATCTGGGAGCAGGGCGCCGAGGTGATCGTGCTGGGCGCCGGGGGGGCCGCCCGCGCCGCCGTACACGCCCTGATCACGGGCCGGCAGAACGTGACGGTCGTGAACCGCACCCTGGAACGCGCGCAGGCCATCGCCGCCGACTTGCACGTCCCGGACGCCGAATTTCAGGTGGCGGCCCTGCCCGCCCACGCGGCCCCGTGGGAGTCGGCGGCGCTGGTCGTGAACGCCAGCAGCGCCGGACTGAACGACCCAGGCCAGACGCCGCTGGACGCCGCGTTCCTGGCCCGCCTGCCCGCCGGGACGCTCGTGTACGACATGGTGTACAAACCCGCCGAGACCCGGTTGATGCGGGAGGCCCGCGCCGCCGGTCTGAACGCCGAGAACGGCCTGGGCATGCTGGCCCATCAGGCCCGGCTGGCCTTTCAAGCCTGGACCGGCGCGGACGTGCCCGTGAGCGTGTTCCTGAACGCCCTTCAGGACGCCCCCCAGCCCGGTCCGGTCCCGACGCAGGGTGACGACCCCACCGGAGTTCAGGGCTGATGGGCCGCCCGCTCGGTCAGCGCGCTCCAGTGATGGTGCTGTTCCTGATCGTGGGCCTGACCCTGGCGGCAGCCCTGGTCGTCAACGCCTTCGTGAGCGCCCAGCAGCGCAGCCGCTTCGAGCGGGAAGCCGCCGTGTACACCCAGGCGCTGCAGGACCGCGTGTCCGTGTACGAGCGGCTGCTGGGCACGATGCGCGCCGCGTGGGTCGCGGGGGGGCCGCTGCAGGCCGAGGCGGCCTTCACGCGTTTCGTAGACGGCCTGGACCTCGCCAAACGCTACCCGGGCCTGCAGGCCGTCGGGTACGGCCGGGCGGTCGCGGCGTCCGATACGGGCCGACTGGAACGCGAGTTACGGCAGACCGTCAAGCCGGACTTCCGGGTGAGACAGGCCAGCGACACCCAGGCGGAGCGGGTCGTGATCTCGCTGATCGCCCCGCTCAACGCGCAGAACGTCTCGGCGCTGGGATTCGACATGAACAGCGAACCCCGCCGCGCCCGGGGCTTTCATGCTGCGCGGACCCGTGACCGCGTTCAGGCGACCGACCTGCTGCCGCTGGCGCAGCGGGATGAGGCCGGCCAGCCCCTGAACGGGTTCCTGATGATGCTGCCCCTCTGGAACGACCCGGAGCAGCGGCAATCCCTGCGTGGGTTCCTGTACGTCGCCGTACGCGCCGACGCCCTCTTGCAGGACCTCACACCATTTCAGAGCGGCGAAGCGCTCCGCACCCGCGCCCTGCTTGCGGGTCATGACCTTCAGGTGAGCCCGCCGGACCTGGGAGGCCTGCCGTTCCGGTACACCTCGACCTTCTCGAAGGCCGGGCAGCAGTGGACCCTGGTTCACGGGGCCAGCGCCGATTTCGGCCGGGATTTCGCTTCGATCATTCCGCTGCTGATCGTGCTGGTCGGGCTGGTCACCGCTGGCGTGGCCTTCTTGCTGGTCAAGGCGCAGGTGGACGCCCGCACCCGCGCCGAGAACCTGAACGTGTCGCTGGCGCAGGCCCGCACGCGCCAGGAACAGGCCCGCGCGGAATTCGAGGCGATCTTCCAGTCCATGCAGGACGCCGCTGCCTTCACCGATCCCGGCGGCCGCATCCGCATGGTCAACCGCGCCCTGAGCGAGCAGTTCCGGGCCGCGCCGGGCGCCCTGAACGGGCACCTGCTGGGCGTCATTCACAGTGACCGCCGCCTGGATAACCACCCGAGCTTCAACGCGCTGACCACGACCTTCACGCGGCAGGACGGCAGCCACTTCCAGGGCGAGATGCAGCGCGGCGAGGTCCGCAGCCATGACGGCGCGCTGCTGGGCCTGCTCGAAACCATCCGCGACGTCACGGACCGCGTTCAGTCCGAGCGCGCCCTGCTGGCCGGCGAACGCCGCTCACGCAGCATCCTGGACGCCATTCCACACATGATCAGCGTCAGCGACCCCGACGGGCAGGTGACCTTCACCAACGGCCAGTTCAGCGCCCGGCTGGGACCGCAGGGCCTGCGCGGCCACCTGGACGCCACCGGGCGCGCCGCGTACAGCCAGATGACCCGCGAGGCCGAGCAGAGCGGCGAGGGCGCGCAGTGCGAGGTGCAGCTGCAACTGCCGGGTGGGCCACGCTGGGCGGTGCTCAAGATCGTGCCGGTCCTCGATGAGCACGGGCAGGTTAGCGAGTGGGTGACCAGCGCCACCGACATCCACGACCGCGTGACCGCCGAACGTCTCGCGCAGCGCAACGAGCAGCGGTACCGGGGCGTGATCGAGGGCATGCCGCAGATCGTGTGGCTGACCGACCCGATCGGCACGCCCGTGTACTTCAACCGGCGCTGGAGCGAATTCGTGGGCGTGTCCCGCAGCGCCTCGGGCTTCCTGGGCCTGCTGCACCCCGAGGACCGCGCCGACTACTCGCGCCGCTGGGCGGACGCGCTGCGCCTGACCCGTCCCTTCGAAGCCGAGCACCGCCTGCTGCGCCACGACGGGCAGTACCGCACCTTCGTCACGCGCGGCTTGCCGGTGCGCGACACGAAGGGCCGCGTGATCGAATGGGTCGGGACGAGTACCGACGTGGACGACTCTGTGTACGCCGAGAACGCCGCGCGCCTGCTGGCCGACGTGACCGAACAGCTGAACGTCCGCAGCGCAAACGTCGATCCGCTGCGCCACGACCGCTACCGCGCCGCGCTGGCCCGCCTGACCAACCGCTTCGCGCAGGGCGCCGCCCTCTGGAGCGTCCACCCGACCACGCTGCTGGCCACCTCCAGTTCCTCTGATACATGGAACGCGCAGGCTTTTCAGGCCGTGGCCGCGCAGGCCACCGAACGTGTCCTGGTGACCGAGGAGCCGGTCTTTATCGGCGCGGACCCGGCCCTACACCGCATGAACGCCACGGGCGCGCTGTTCTCGCCGCTGATCGGGCGGGACGGGTCGCTCGTGGGTGTGCTGTGCCTGCTGTACCGGCAGGCGCTGACCGACCGCGATCAGGACCTCGCGCAGGACCTCGCGCAGCGCTTCACGTCCGCACTGAGCAACGACCTTCTTCAGGAGCGCGTGAACGCCGCGCAGGCGGACCTGCACCAGCTTAACCAGTCGCTTGAGGAACGCGTGCAGCGCCGCACCCTGGAACTCGAGGCGGCCAACCATGAACTCGAAGCGTTCAGTTACAGCGTCAGTCACGACCTGCGCACGCCCCTGCGGCACATCGTGGGCTTCGGTGACCTGCTCGTCAAGGAAACCGGTGGCGGCCTCAGCCCCAAGGGCCAGCGGTACCTGAAAGTCATCACGGACTCGGCCGGGCGCATGAGTCAACTGATCGACGACCTGCTGGCGTTCTCCCGCATGGGCCGCCAGGAGCTGCGGCGCGAGCCCGTGAACCTGAGCAGCGTGATCGGCTCGGCCTGGACGGCCCTGGAACCCGACCGCGCCGGACGCCACGTCACACTGCACCTGCCCAGCGACCTCCCCACCGTGAGTGCCGATCAGAACCTGCTGGAACTGGTGTTCACGAACCTGCTCAGTAACGCCATCAAGTACTCGCGCGGGCAACCCGATGCCAGCGTGTGGGTCACCGCCCAGACCGGCCCGGAGGTCGTGACCGTCTCGGTGCGGGACAACGGCGCTGGGTTCGACCCGCGATACGTGGATAAACTGTTCGGTGTGTTCCAACGTCTGCACCGCCCCGATGAATTCGAAGGCATCGGCATAGGCCTCGCCAACGTGCGAAGAATCGTCAACCGTCACGGCGGTCAGGTCAGCGCGGACGCCGTGCCGGGTGAGGGCGCGACCTTCACCGTTACGCTCCCTATACACCCGGAGGAAGCGTGAACACCACGGATCCCAGTCAACACCCCCACCCGACCAGTGCCTCTCCCCTGAACCTGGCGCCCAGTTCCCCAACCCCTGACGACCCGGCTCCCAACGACCCGGCTCCCAGCAACCGGGCAGGCTCGCCCGCCGATCTCGGGCTGGGCGTCCCGGAACCAGGCGAGCCGCTGCGCATCCTGCACCTGGAAGACAGCGAGCTGGATCACGAGCTGGTCACCATGCACATCGAAACCGATCTGCCCTGGGCGGTCGAGATCAACCGCGTGGAAGATGAGCAGGGGTTCCTGAATGCGCTGAACACCCCGCCCCACCTGATCCTCAGTGACTTCGCGCTGCCCAGTTACGACGGCCTCAGTGCGTACCGCGCCGCGCACCTGCGTCACCCCACCGTGCCGTTCATCATCGTGACCGGCGCCATGGGCGAGGAAACCGCCGTGGATACCCTGCGCGAGGGCGTCACCGACTACATCCTCAAGCAGCGCCTGGAACGACTGGCCCCCAGCATCCGCCGCGCCATCGCCGAGGTCGAGAGCCGCATCCGCCGCGAACGCGCCGAACGGGAGATCCGGCAACTGAACGGCTCACTCCAGGTCCGCCTGGAAGAGGTCGAGCGCCTGCGCAACACCGCCGAGCGGCAGAGCCAGCGCCTGGAAATCCAGGCCAAGCAGCTCGAGGAAGCCCTGAACCTCCAGAAGACCTTTCTGGCCGAAACCAGCCACGAACTGCGCACCCCCCTGACCGCCCTGCACGGCTACCTGCGCCGCGCCGAACGCGAGGCCGGCGGCAGCCAGACCCTGCTCGACGCGCAGCGCGTCGCGGAGAACATGACCCGCCTTGTGAACGACCTGCTGCAACTCTCGCGCGGGGAACTCGTGCAGAGCATCGAGATGCACTTCATGAACCTCGGGCAACTGCTGCGCCAGGTGGGCCGCGACTACGGCGTGAACGCCCCGGACGGCGCGTACGAGATCGTGGGCGACCCCGGGCGCCTGAACCAGGTGTTCATCAACCTCGTCACGAACGCCATCCGGGTGACCGGCAGCTCCGACAGGGTGGCCCTGGAGATCGTGCCCCGCCCCGGCGAACTGGAAGTCCGCGTGGTTGACCATGGCCCCGGCGTGCCGGACGCCGTGAAACACCGCATCTTCGACAAATTCTACCGGGGCAAGGAAGCCGGGTCCGCCGGGCTGGGCCTGACCATCGCCCAGCAGGTCGTGACCGCGCACGGCGGCACCATCGACGTGGTGGACACGCCCGGCGGCGGCGCTACCTTCCGCGTGCGCCTGCCGCTGCCCGACGAGGAAGACGGCCTGGACGACACGTCCCCGGCCACCACCGACGGCTGATCCCGACTCCGGATCAGTGGTTGACAAATTCGTTCGATCCGCGCGGCTGCGAGGAAGCGTCCGGCGAAGCTCCGGGCATGGCATGGGCCACCCGAGGTGCTTGCGGGTCAATGGAACAGACGGCTGTCCTGCCGTGCAGGCAGGTTGGACAGCGGGACCACCTTCACGCGGGGCGCGCGGTAGCCTGCGCGCATGAAGAAGACCCTGCATGTCACGTGGCTCGGCGAGCAACGCTACCTGGGCGTCAGCGAGAGCGGGCACCAGTTACTGATCGACAACAGCCCCACCAAGGTGGGCGTGTCGCCCATGGAGGCTCTGCTTGGCGCGCTGGCCACCTGCACCGCCTACGACGTGGTCGAGATCATGAAAAAACGCCGCACGCCCCTGGCCTCCTACCGCGTCGAGGTCGAAGGCGAGCGGGCCGACACCAACCCGAAACGCTACACGCACATCACGGTGCGCCACATCGCGAGCGGCGAAGGCGTGACGGGCGAGGCACTGGAGAAGGCCGCGCACCTGAGTCACGAGAAGTACTGCTCGGTCGCCGCGACCCTGAACAGCGAGATCGCTGTCGAAACCCGCGTCGAGTAGACCGGGTCTCTCGCCCGCCGCGTGAAGGCCGGTGGCTTTCACGGGCCGTCCGTAGAGCGCGGCCGGGGCGAATATTCCGGCTTTTCGTGGGGCAGCGGGGTGGGCCGTTCAGGGTCGCTGCGTGCCGCTGGCCGCCCCAGCCGCCGCGGCCCGCTGCGCCCTGATCTTGTACACCTCGTGCATCTGGTCGAGTTCGCCGGTGCAGGGCTGCTGTGTGTTCAGGGGCAGGGCGCTGCCCTGTTCGTTCAGGGTCACGCACCAGCGCGCGGCGAACATCTTCTTCGCGGCTTTCAGGGCCGGGCCGGACCCCTCACCGCCGTTCTGGAAGAACGTCACGACCGCGAAGTTCGGGCTGGACAGCGGCCCGTACCCCTCGTACCACGCGTGCGTGTATGCGTAGCCGCCCCGGCGACTCAGGCCGTTCTCGGCCGTGCCGGTCTTCCCGCCGGTCCGTACCGGGAACAGCAGCGGGCCGACCTCGTGCCGGGACGTGCCGGTAGGAATGCTGGTCGTCCAGGACATCCCCTCCTTTACAAAGTCGAACACGGCGGTGTTGCCGTTGCGGACCACGTTGACGGCCGGTTTACGGGCAACCGGGACCCCGCCGACCGCTTTGAGGACCGTCAGGGGGCGTTTCTGCCCGCCGTTCACGATGGTGGACATCACCGAGATGACCTGCGCGGGCGTGACCAGCACGTCCCCCTGACCGATGCTCATGTTCAGGCCGAACCCCGGGTACCACGGGGCCTGGGGACTGGAGTAATCATCCACGTCGAGCAGCAGGCCGGTCTTCTCGCCGACCAGTTCCACGCCGGTCCCGCTGTTGTATCCCAGTTCTGTCAGGCGGGACTTGAGTTGCCGCGAGTACTCTTCCGGACCGGCCCGCGCCGCCGAATCGTAGTACCACGTGTTGCACGAGAAGGCCACGGCCTTGCGGCCATCCACCGGACCCAGGCTGTAGTGCGCCCAATTATTGAACCTCGCCCGCCCGAAGTAGTACGACGGAGCGCAGTTCACCGTGAAATTGCCCCACTTCTCCACGTACATCAGGGTCGTGGCGATCTTGAACACGCTGCCCGGGTTGTACGATTGCACGGCGCGGTTGGTGGTCACGGCGTCCAGCTCCGCCAGGGGGCGGTTCGGGTCGATGGCCCAGTTCTTGGCAGCCGGGTCGGGGCTGGGCACCCGCGAGAACCAGTTCGGATCGTACGCCGGACTGCTGGCCATCGCCAGGATCTCGTTGGTGCGAGGATCGATGGCAATCACCGCGCCGCGCGTGTAAGGCTCGGCCGGCTTACCGTACTTCGCGCGGCCCGCGTTCACGTCGCGCAGACCCTCACGCAGCGCCCGCTCGGCGGTCCGCTGAAGGGTGGAGTCGATGGTCAACGTCACGTCCTGCCCCTTCCTGCCGGGCGTGATGATCCGCTCGGTCTGCGGTTTGCCGCCTGCCGTGACCTCACGGCGTTTCAGGCCGTTCCTGCCCTGTAGCGTTTTTTGCAGGCTGTACTCCAGGCCGCTGCGGCCCACCAGGTCTCCCAGCGTATAGCCCTCGTCCTCAATCTGCTTCTGCGTGGCTTCCTGCACGTACCCCAGCAGGTGCCCGGCCATCTTGCCTTCCGGGTACACCCGCTCGACCCGTTCGCGCAGTTCCAGGCTCGGGACCAGCACCGTGTACTCGTAGAGCGCCGAGAGTTTCTCGTGGGGGATGTTGCGCGCCAGGACCGTTTGGGCCTCGCGTTGGCGGTCCGGTTCACGAGGCTGCGCGCCATCGAGCGCCCCGGGTTTGATGCCCGCCAGGTACACGATCTTGTCCCATGACGGAATGGCCTGCTCGGGATCGTCCGGGTTGCGGCGGCCCGTGTAGACGAGATCCACGGCCAGCCGGTTGGTGGCCAGCAGCACGCCGTCGCGGGTGCGGATCTCGCCGCGCAGGGCCGGCACCACATCGTCGCGCTGATAGTTGCTGGCCGAACGCACGGCGAACTGGTCGTGCTGCACGATCTGCAACTGGTACAGCCGCCCGCCCAGGACCAGCAGGCCCAGGCTGAAGGTCAGGGCCGTCCACTTGACCCGCGCCGCTCCCTCCTGTGACGAGCGCCGCGTGCGGGCCTTCGCTGCCGCCCGGCGGCGACCGCGCACCCGGCGGTCCAGGGCTTTTCCGGCGCGGCTCACGAGAGCTGCTCCTCGGGACCACGGCGCGGTCCAAAGGTCCACGCCACCAACCGGTCCCACAGCGGGAAGACGAGCAGTGTGCCCACCAGCAGCGGCGGCACGGTCGTCCAGAGGAGAGCCACCGTGATCAGGTCCGCGCGCAGCCAGTAGTTGAGGAACAGGAAGGTCAGCCACTCACCAGTCACGGCCAGCAGAACCGTCAGCAGAGACTGGAACAACCCGCTGTCGGCCACGGAGCGGCGCACCAGCAGCGCCAGCAGCGCGCCGCCCATCACGCCCGCCGCGTGCAGGCCCAGCGTGCCGCCGCCCAGCAGGTCCTGCCCCAACCCCACGCCGTACGCGGCCACCAGCGCCCAGGCTGGAGGCAACCGCCACATCAGCGCCACGCCGGTCAGCAGGAACAGGTCCGGCGCGGGAATCCCGGCGGCGTCCGACAGGCGCGACAGCACGCCCTGCGCGGCGATCAGCAGCGCGGTGTACACGAGCAGTTTGACCCAGCGCAGTGGACCGCGCGAAACCGGGTAGGCGTTTCTCATACTCGCTCCGACCGATACGGAGCCGGGTGAGAGGGCGCGGAGCGCGTGGCAGAAGCAAGGACGTAGCAGCGGGAATGGAGCGATTCCGGCGCCTTCCCGGAAACCCGCAATGAGAGTTTCGACGTGCTTATCCACCCTGTGCGCTGACAGGTTGTGAACAGAACAGACGGATTGCGTCTCACAGGCCCTCCAGCAGCGTGACGTCCTCGATCACACCTACGTCCACGCTGGGTTTCACGATGACGGTCCGGCTGATGTCATTCGGGCCGAGCGGCAGCACCTTCTCGACCGTGCCCACGCGGACCCCAACCGGGAAGACGCCGCCCAGACTGTTCGTGACCAGCACGTCCCCGACCTTGATGGGTACGCTGCGCGAGAATTCGGCGCGCAACCGGTCGGGTGGTATGCCGCGCGCCAGTCCGCGCCCACCCTTATTGCCCTGGAGGGTGACACCCACGCTGCTTTCCGGGTCCACCAGCGCCACGACCGTTGAGCTGTGTTCCGACACGTCCGTAATCTGCCCGACCAGTCCGGCCGGAACGGTGACCGGCATGCGCAGCCGCACACCGTCGCGCGACCCCATGTTCAGGTCCAGCCGCGCCAGGAGCGGACTGGGATCAACGGCGATCACCTGCGCGATCCCCAGAGCGTTGGGGGCCTGCGTGGTCGTGATGTTCATCACCTGCTTGAGTCGTGAGACCTCGCGCCGTAACAGTTCGTTCTGCTGGCGCAGCACGTCGTTCTGCCTGCCCAGCCTTCCCACCTCGCGCGACAGGTCCCGCTCATCGAGCAGTGTCACGTACGCCCGGCGAATGTTGTCGGCTACCACGACGGACGCCCGCGTGATGGAGGCCGTCCCGGCACGCAGGGCCGACGGCGCCACCACCTGAAAGCGGGTGGTGACCATGCTGAGAAACAACAGTCCCAGCGAGACCAGCAGGAGTCTGCGGACCTCGGTCACGCCCCGGCGACCTCCAGGGGCGGCGCGGCGTGCAGGGGCGGCGCGGCGTGCAGGCTGCCCCACACAGGAACGCCCGCCCCGCGCAACACGCGGATCACGACCGACAGCGGAAAGCCCACCACGTTCGAGTACTCGCCGTCCAGACGCTCGACCAGCGCCATGCCCAGGCCCTGAATGCCGTACCCGCCGGCCTTGTCCAGACCCTCGCCCGTCGCGGCGTAATGCGCGGTTTCCGCGTCGTCCAGCGCGCGGAAGGTCACGCGGGTGCGCGCCACCTCGACCGATTCGGCCGCGCCGTGCAGGGCCGCCACGCCGGTGTACACGTCATGCGTGCGGCCCGACAGCAGGCGCAGGAACGCCTCGTTCTCGGCGGTCGTGGCGGGCTTGGCCAGCAGCGCCGCGCCCACCGCGACCACCGTGTCCGCCGCGAGGACCACGGCGTCCGGGTGCGCGCGCGCCACCGAGCGGCCCTTGAGCAGCGCGAGTTGCGCCGCCAGCGCGCGCGGGTCCGTCTCGGTGCTGGCCTCGTCCTCGCCGCTGACGATCACCTCGAAGGCCACGCCCAGTCCGCCCAGCAGTTCACGGCGCCGGGGACTGCCGGACGCCAGCACCACCCTCGGTGCGGTGGGGGCCGCGCCGCCGGAGACGCCCGTCACTAGTAACCGTCGCTCTGCTCGCCCGCCACGAGCGCCACGCCACCTGACGTGCCCAGGCGCGTGGCCCCGGCCCCGATCATGTCCAGCGCGTCCTGGGCGCTGCGCACGCCGCCTGCCGCCTTGATCTGCGCGCGGCCCGCGATGACCTGCGCCATCAGTTGAACGTCGGCCACGGTCGCGCCGCCCGCGCCGAAGCCCGTGCTGGTCTTCACGAAATCAGCGCCGCCCAGCACGGCCGCCTCGGTCGCGCCGCGCTTTTGCTCGTCCGACAGCGCCGAGGTCTCGATGATCACCTTCAGCACCGTGTCCGGAATGGCGCGGCGCACCGCGCGCACGTCGGCCTGCACGGCGTCCCAGTCGCCCTGCAAGGCTGCGCCGAGGTGAATCACCATGTCCACCTCGTCCGCGCCGGCCTCGACGCTCAGGCGGGCCTCGACGGCCTTCTGGTCGGGGCTGACGGCCCCCAGCGGAAAGCCGCACACGGTCGCGATCTTCACGCCGCTGCCTTCCAGTTCTGCTTTCGCCAGCCCGATGAACACCGGGTTGATGCACACGGCGTAGAACGCATGTTCACGCGCCTCGGCGCACAATTTCTGAATATCGCCAGCGGTGGCGGTGGGTTTAAGCAGGGTATGGTCAATGTACGGCGCAAGCATCACCCCCCCAGCATACGCAGACCAGGCTAAGAAGGTTGAACGTCCGCCGCCCGCTACTCCCGGCGGGGCCGCGCACGCTACCCTGGGAAACGCCATGACCGACCCCTCCACACCGCCGCAGGCCGGCCAGCCGTTCCCCGCCTTCGCCCTTCCCGACGCCCAGGGCCACCTGCATACCCTCGCTGACTACGCCGGGAAGTACGTGGTGCTGTACGTGTACCCCAAGGACGACACGCCCGGCTGCACCAAGGAAGCCTGCGACTTTCGCGACAGCGCTGGCCTGAAAGCCCACGGCGCCGCCATTCTGGGCGTCAGCGCCGACGACGCTGGCAGCCACGCCCGCTTCGCCGAGCGGTACTCGCTGCCCTTCCCGCTTCTGACCGACGACGGCGCGGCCTTCCTGCGCCAGGTCGGGTCGTACGGCACCAAGAACATGTACGGCAAGGTCACCGAGGGCATCAAACGCCAGACCTTCCTGATCGCCCCGGACGGCACGCTGGTGAAAGCCTGGCTGGCCGTGAAGGTCGAGGGGCACGCCGATCAGGTCGCCGCCGCCATCGAGAAACACCGCGCCCAGGAGAACGCGTGAGCCCCGACCTGGAAGGCCTGAAAAAGGAGGCCGCCATCCGCGCCGTCGCCCTGGTCGGCAGCCGGATGCGCGTGGGCCTGGGCACCGGCAGCACCGCAAAGTACGCCATCGAGGAAATCGGCCGCCGCCTCGCCGCCGGTGAACTGAGCGGCGTGACCGGCGTCGCTACGAGCGAGGCCAGCGACGCCCTGGCCCGGCAGGTCGGCATTCCCGTCGAGGCGCTCGACCCGCGCCCGCTGGACATCGCCATCGACGGCGCCGACGAGATCGACCCGGCCCTGAACCTGATCAAGGGACTGGGCGGCGCACTGCTGCGCGAGAAACTCACCGAGGTGCAGGCCCGGCAACTCGTGATCATTGCCGACCACACCAAGCTCGTGACCCGCCTCGGCGAGAAAGCCCCGCTGCCCATCGAGATCGCCCGCTTCGGGTTCCTGAGCACCATCGAACGCCTGCGCGCCGTGCTGAGCGCCGGTCGCCTGCGCCAGAACGGCGCGCAACCCTACGTCACCGACAACGGGAACCTGATCTTCGACGCGCAGATCCCCGAAGGGCACGACATCCACGCACTCGAACGGCAGCTCAAAGGCACGCTGGGCGTGATCGACACCGGCCTGTTCCTGGGCATGGCGCAGGTGGCGTTCGTGGCCGCGCCCGGCGGCGTGCAGGAACTCCGCCCGCAGTAAGCCGGGCTCCGGAGGAGTGGCCTGCAAAGCCGTTCCATCCGAGCGGATCTGGAGAGCTGCCCCGCAGAGTGCACAGGCGCGAAACACACGGAGTCGGGAGAACACCGGCACAGAGCGAGGCCCCGGCATTCAGGCGCCGGGGCCTGCGTCTGTGCTGTTGACCTCTGCGGCTCAGTACACTGCGTTTATCTTGTAGATAAACCGCGCGGAGCGCGTAGCAGAAGAAAGTACGTTGGAGCGGGAATGGAGA
>NZ_JAGLBB010000057.1 GCF_018260555.1 Deinococcus sp.
TTCAGCTGTCGGAGGCGTTCAAGGCGGTCGTGGCTCACTCACGCAGCGTAGCTGGGGACTTTCGCAGGAGGTCTATTGGACCTGCACCGAATCAATCGCAGTCCATCTCAATGCCCGGACCCCGCTTTGCTGCTGTGGGCGCCGAACCCATTGGACGGTTCTTGCACCCGATTGAATCGAAGTTCGCATGGTGAGCATGCTGGCTAATCATTTGACCTAATAAAATTGACAGGACATATGTTCGCTCCTAGAGTGAACCGAGCCGCGTTCCTAAGCGCCTCCTGGCCAGACCGCGCGGGACTCAAGCGGCCCTGCCCGACCCGCATGGCCGCCGCCCCGGCCACTCACCCTGAACGCCGAGCATCTTTCAGTTCGCAGGAGTTCACCGTGACCGCACCCGCCAGACGCACGCCCCGCACCGCCACGCTGGGCGAATTGCCCCGCTGGACCAGCCCCGCCGCTCTGAATGAGCAGTTCGCGCGCCACACTGATTTCTTGGTGAGAGGCGGCCATGGCCGGACCGGGTCCTGCATAGCCGACCCGGCGCCGCTGTTCCGACCTGAACTCGTCAGGGCTGGCCCCCGCTATGCCTGACGGAATGACGGTCCTGCGGGGCCTGCTGCTGTGGCCCGGACCGCAGGGGCGCCTTGCGCCGGGCCGCCTGACCCTTCAGGGCGGACTGATCCGCGCCGCAGAGCCCGACCCGCAGGCTCCGCGTGACCAGGTGATCCTGCCCGGGTTCGTGGATACCCACGTGCACGGCGGCGGCGGCGGGGACACCATGGACGGCCCGGACGGCGTGCGCACCCTGGCCCGCCTGCACGCCCGCCACGGCACGACCACGTTGCTGCCCACCACCATCACGAACCCCTGGGAGGCGGTGCTGGACGCCCTGCGAGGCGTGGCGGACGTCATGCGCGCGGGCGTGCCGGGCGGCGCGGATATCGCGGGCGCCCACCTGGAAGGGCCGTTCATCAGTCCTGAGCGTCTGGGCGCGCAGCCCCCCTGCGCCGTCAACCCCGCCGAGGCGCTGGTGACGCAGGTGATTGCCACGGGCGTTCTGCGGGCCGTGACCCTCGCCCCGGAACTGCCGGGCGCGCGGGAAGCGGCGCTGGCCTTCGCGCGTGCGGGCGTACGCGTCGGAATCGGGCACACCCGCGCCGATCCCGATACCGTGAGTGCGCTGCTCGGCCTGCTGAGTGCGGCGGGCGCGCAGACCTGCGCCACGCACCTGTTCAATGCCATGGGCGGCATCGAGGGCCGCAACCCCGGCGTGCCCGGCGCGCTGATGGCCGACCCGCACGCCACCCTGGAAGTGATACTGGACGGCATTCACCTGCACGACACGGCCGTGCGCCTCGCGCGGGCCGCCGCGCCCGACCGCCTGATCCTGATCACGGACGCCATGCGCGCCGCCGGACTGGGCGACGGCCCCAGCGAACTCGGCGGGCAGCCCGTCACGGTACGCGGCGGGAAGGCCACCCTTCCGGACGGCACCATTGCCGGCAGCGTCCTGACCATGGACGCCGCCCTTCGCCGCGCCGTCTCCGCCGGCATTCCCCTGCCGGAGGCGAGTCGTATGGCCAGCCTGACTCCCGCCCGCTCGGTCGGCCTGCGCGACCGGGGAGAACTGAGGCCCGGCCTGCGCGCTGACCTCGTGACCCTCGACCCGGAGCTGACCGTGCAGGCCGTGCATGTCGCTGGCACACCCCTTTCCGTCGCACCCATGGCCAGAGTCCCCACCCCGGAGCACACATGACCGATCCTTTGATGTTGCAAGAAGCCCGGCACTCCCCGGACGTCATCCGCCAGCAGCTCTCGAAGAACGCCGGCGTCAGCCGCTCCCTGGCCGCCGCCATCCGCGCCCTGAAACCCGCGTACGTCGTCACGATCGCGCGCGGCAGCAGCGACCACGCCTGCACGGTCCTCAAATACGCCCTGGAAACCCAGCTGAGCCTGCCGGTCGCCAGCCTCGGGCCCAGCGTTCACACGCTGTACGGCACCCGCCTGGACCTGCGCGGCGCACTGGTGATCGCCGTGTCACAGAGCGGCGCGAGCCCCGACGTGGTCGAGAACGTCCGCGCGGCCCGCGAGAGCGGCGCGCTGACGGTCGCGCTTGTCAACGTGGAGGACAGCGACCTGGCGCGCGCCGCCGAGTTCGTTCTGCCGCTGCGCGCCGGCGAGGAACGCGCCGTGGCCGCCACCAAAAGCTACCTTGCCAGCCTGACCGCGCTGCTGCCCGTCACCGCGGAGCTCAGCGGCGACGAGGCCCTGCTGCGCGGCCTGCACGCCCTGCCCGCCGCGCTGGAAGTCACCCTGGCCCTCGAAGGGCAGGCCCGCGACCTCGCCGGCCGCTACCGCTTCGCGGAGAACCTGATTGTCCTCACGCGTGGCCTGCATTACGGCGTGGCCCAGGAAGCCGCCCTGAAACTCAAGGAAACCAGCGGCATTCACGCCGAGGCGTACTCCGCCGCCGAGTTCAGTCACGGCCCCAAACGCCTGCTTGCCGAGGGCCTCCCGGTGCTGGCCTTCACGCCCGCCGATCAGGCTCAGGCGGCCACGCGCGCCGCGCTGGACGCCCTCCAGGCCGACGGGGCCGACCTCCGCACCATCGGGCCTGCCAGCGGCAGCAGCCTCACCACGCCCGCCACCGGGCACGGCCTGACCGACACGGTCCCCAGCGCCCTGGCGTTCTACCTGTTCGCCGCGCACCTCTCGCTGGCACGCGGCCTGAACCCCGACCAGCCCCCCCTGCTCAGCAAGGTCACGAAAACCCGCTGAGCCTCGCCCGCCTGCCCGCACCGTACTGACTCCGGTGGCCCATCGTTTGCAAAAACCGTTCCATGCGAACGGAGCGAGTGGGGGTCACGGGGGCGCCAGCCTCGGACCCCGCCCCTCCGCTGTCCTGTGGCATCCTCCCGGCCAGCCTGATTCCCGGTCATCCCCATTCGGCTGTCAGGCTGGGCTGTTCCCGCCTGTGCCGTCCCCGGCAGTGTTGGGCTCGGGAGTGTTAGGCGCGGCAGGGTTGGGCTGGGTAGGGCCGCCTCCGTCTGTGCTGTCCTGGGTGGGGTCGCCTGCGTGTGGGTCACGGCCGCTCGGCAGGGCGTTCGGATCACCGGTGAAGCGTTTGGTCAGCCAGCGGTCGAAGCGGGCCATGTTGTTCGCCTGCCGCTCGAAGGCGGCGTTGATGGCGCGCAGGCGCATGTGCAGCGCCCTGAGACGCGTGTCGTCCAGCGGAATGTCCGCGCGGGTCCAGTCGCGGCGGTAGTGGCCGTGAATGTCGTGCGTGGCGCGGCGCAAGGTGACCATGTCGCGCGCTTCTTCCAGGGTCATGCCCAGCGCGCGCAGGTCGATCAGGTCGCGCAGCAGCCGTAGCGAGTAAGGGCCGTACAGCGCGCGGCCGGACGCAGTGACCTGATCGGGCGTCAGCAGTTGCAGTTCGGCGTAATGCATGACGGTGCGCCGGGTCACGCCAGCCGCGCGGGCCAGTTCGGCGGTGGTGTAGAAGGTTGGGTCGGGCTGGGGTTTGGGCGGGGTCGGGTCAGTCACGGTGTGATAATCACTTTACCGGTCACGCGGCGCTCAAGCAGGTCGCGCATGGCGCGCGCGCCGTCCTCCAGGGTGTAGCGTTCGCTCACCAGGGGCCGCACCGTGCCGTCCATAACCCACCCGGCCAGCTGGGCAAGGTTACGGGCGTTCCCGGCAGGGTCGCGGCGGGCGAACTCGCCCCAGAACACACCCACGACCGACGCGCCCTTGAGCAGCGGCAGGTTCAGCGGCAGACGCGGGATCTCGCCGCCCGCAAAGCCGATCACGAGGTAACGCCCGCCCCACGCGACGCTGCGAAAGGCACCCTCGGCCCAGCGGTCGCCCACAGGGTCGAGAATCACGTCCACGCCCTGCTTACCGGTCAATGCTTTCAGGGCGTCTTTCAGGTCAGACTGTTCGTAATTGATGACCTCGTCTGCGCCGTGCTGGCGGGCCACTTCGAGTTTCTCTTCGGTGCTGGCGGCGGCGATCACGCGCGCGCCGAGTGCCTTACCGATCATGACCGCGGCCAGTCCCACGCCCCCGGCGGCCCCCAGGACCAGCAGGGTCTCGCCGGCCCTGACCTGCCCACGGTCGATCAGGGCGTGCATGGCCGTGCCGTACGCCAGGGGCAGCGTGGCGGCCACGCCGAGGTCCATGCCGCCCGGCAGGGGCATGACGGCGGCGGCCGGGGCGTTCAGGTGCGTGGCGAACGCGCCGGTTCCCGTGAACGCCGCGACCCGCTGGCCCACGCTCAGGCCGCGCACGCCCTCGCCGACGGCCGTGATGATCCCGGCGGCCTCTGCGCCCGGCGTGAACGGCAGCGGCGGGCGCACCTGGTACTGGCCCATGACCATCAGGGCGTCCGGGTAGTTCACGCCGGCGGCGTGCACCTCGATGGTGACCTCGCCGGCAGCCGGGTCGGGGGTGGGCGTCTCAAGAACGCGCAGGGTTTCGGGCTGGTCGAAGGCAGTGCAGGTGAGTGCGCGCATGGGGGTTCCTCCAGGGGAAGGGTGGGGCTTGACGTGTGCCGCGTCTGGTCACGGCGAGGTCTGGTGTGGGCGAGGTCTGGGGATGCGGGGAGCAGGAAAGCGGGTGGCGGGTTGTGAACGAGACACGCGCAATCCGTATGGGACCGGGCGTCCATCTTAACGCGGGTAACTTGACGCATACGTTCAAAGTTGACGTGCACGTTCATGGCCGGTAGGCTCTGGGTATTCACAGATGAATGGGAATGGGGTGCGTGGGCACCGGGGATGCGTGGGTGACAGCCGCGTGCGCTGGCGGCGTCCCAAGACCGGCGGACCCGCCCGGTCCTCTCCCCGTAGCCCCTGCCCCGTAGCCCTCTCCCCGTCGCCCTTGCCACGTAGCCCCTGCCCCGTCGCCCGCCAGCTCCTCGCCCCGTTCCTTCCCCTCTGCCCGTACCCTAGGAGTGACCCGCATGGCCCCCTTCCTGAACCGACGCGACCTGCAATTCCAGCTGTTCGAAGCCCTCGACACCGAGGCCCTGACCGCCCGCCCCCGCTTCGCGGAGCACAGCCGCGAGGTGTACGAGGACATCCTGAACGTCGCGTACACGGTCGCTGACCGCTATTTCGCCAATCACGTCCGTGAGGGCGACCTGAACGAACCGCACGTCATGGACGGCCGTGTGCAGCTTCCGGCAGCCGTCGGGGACGCCATGCGCGCCTTCCGCGAGGCCGGGTTCTTCAGCGCCCACCATGACGAGCACCTGGGCGGCCTGCAACTGCCGTGGGTGGTCATGCAGGCCGTGCAGGCGCACTTCCAGGCGGCGAACATCAGCACCAGCGGCTACCCCTTCCTGACCATCGGGAACGCCAACCTGCAGCGCATCTTCGCGTCACCCGAACAGCAGCAGAAGTTCATGCGGCCCCTGCTGGAAGGACGCTGGTTCGGTACCATGGCCCTGAGCGAACCGCAGGCCGGTTCCGGACTGGCCGACATCACCACCACCGCCACGCCCCTGGGTGACGGCACGTACGCCATCAGCGGCACCAAAATGTGGATTTCGGGCGGCGAGCATGAACTCAGCGAGAACATCGTGCATCTCGTCCTGGCACGTATCGCGGGCGGCCCGGCCGGCGTCAGGGGCATCAGCCTGTTTCTGGTCCCGCGCTACCGCGTGCAGGCGGACGGGAGCGTTGGCGAGAGCAACCACGTCGCCTTGGCGGGTCTGAACCACAAGATGGGCTACCGCGGCACCACCAACACCCTCCTGAACTTCGGTGAAGGTGGCCAGACGGTCGGCGAGCTCGTCGGCGAGCCCGGGCGGGGACTGGCGCAGATGTTCCACATGATGAACGAGGCCCGCATCGGCGTGGGGATGGGCGCCGTCATGCTCGGCACCGCCGGGTACCTCGCCAGCCTGGAGTACGCCCGCGACCGCCGCCAGGGCCGCCACGCCAGCAACAAGGACCCGCTCTCCGCGCCCGTCCCGATCATCGAGCACGCCGACGTGCGCCGCCTGCTGCTGCGGCAGAAGGCCTTCGTGGAGGGAGGACTGGCGCTGGGCCTGTACGCCAGCCGCCTCGTGGACGACCTTCAGACCGCACCCGAAGAGGAGCGCGCCGACACGGGCTTGCTGCTCGACCTGCTGACCCCCATCGTCAAGAGCTGGCCCAGCCGCTACAGTCAAGAAGCCCTCAGCGACGCCATTCAGGTCATGGGCGGCGCCGGGTACACCCGCGACTTCCCGGTCGAGATGTACTACCGCGACAACCGCCTCAACCCCATCCACGAGGGCACGGAAGGCATTCAGGGCAACGACCTGCTGGGCCGCAAACTCACTCAGTCGGGCGGACGCGGCCTGGAAATCCTGATGGCACGCATGCAGGCCGACCTGGACGCCAGCGAACACCTGGAGGAGCTGGGCGATATCCGCGCCGCGCTGCGCACCGCCGTCACGCAGTGCACCGCTGCGCTGGGCGCCCTGCTGCCCCGCGCCGCCGACCTGGGCCCGGACCTGCTGCTGGCGAACGCCAACAGCGCCCTGGAAATGCTGGGCCACACCGTCGTCGGGTGGATGTGGCTGCGTCAGGCCGCTGCCGCCGCCCGCGCCCTGCCCGGCGCGCGCCCCGGCGACCAGCCGTTCTACCAGGGCAAACAGCACGCCGCGCGCTTCTACGCCACGCACGAACTGCCCCGCGTGCGCGCGCACGCCGACCTGCTCGCCAGCGCCGACCGCACCACCACCGACATGCACGCCGACTGGTTCTGAAACGGATTCCGATTGATTCGGTGCAGTTCTGAATCAATCCGAGCGGACGCTAGTAGGAACAAGTAGGAACAGCAGACGCCCCTTCGCGGAGTAGAGCCGCAATCCGTACGACAGCGGCACTCATGCGGACTCGGGCTGGAAGGGCTGCTAGACCTTCCAGTCCGAGCAGAGCGAGCAGGGGAGACGCGGGTTCTGGGCTCAATTCACTCGGCCGTCAACGATGTGCACCACGCGGTCGCACAGGTCCAGCACGCGGTCGTCGTGCGTGACCATCACGGCGGCCCGGCCGCGCTCCCGGACCTGTTGCGCGAGCATCTGCACGACTTCACGGCCGCGCGGGCCGTCCAGACTGGCGGTCGGTTCATCCGCCAGGATCAGTTGCGGGTCGTTCATCAGGGCGCGCGCGACGGCCACCCGTTGCCGCTGACCGCCGCTCAGGGCGGCCGGGTAGTGCCCAGCCCGGTCGCCCAGACCCAGGAGGCCCAGCAGGTCGTCGGCGCGCGCCTGGCCCGCGCGTGCGTCCTGACCGGCCAGATGGGTAACGAGGGTTAGCTGTTCGCGCACGGTCAGGTACGGGATCAGGTTGCTGCTCTGAAGCACGAACCCCAGGTGCTTCAGGCGGAAGGCGGGCAGCGCGGCGGCCGGGAGCGCCGTGACGTCCTGACCGGCGATCAGAACCTGCCCGCCCGTGGGGCGCAGGAGCGCTCCGGCGAGGGCCAGGAAGGTACTCTTGCCGCTCCCGCTGGGGCCGCTGACCGCGACGAGTTCGCCGGGGCGCACGTCGAGCGTGGTGGGGTGCAGGGCCGTGACGGTGCCGTCGCCGTCCCCGTAGGTTTTGCTGACGGCGCGCAGGGACAGCGTGGGCTGGCTGAGCGAAGCTTCCGGCTGGGTGAGGGTGGACTGGGTGATCATGGGCTGGGTGGATTTGGACTGGGTAAGCAGGGTGGCGTTCATGCGGGTCTCCTGGGTTGACGGGCGGGCAAGAGGCGGCGTGCGGGTCTGGGCCTGCGGGCGGTCACGTGGAAGCGGACGGTCATGTGGAAGTACCGATGGCGATCAGCGGGTCAACGCGGGCAATGCTGCCGAGACTGAGCAGGCTGCTGAGCGCCGCGACCGCGATCAGTAGCGCCGACGCGCCCAGGACGGTGGGGGCTGTCAGGGCGAAGGGCAGACCCGATGGGAGCAGCGCGGCGGCGCCCAGCGTGACCAGCGCGGCCACCGTGACGGCCAGGACGCTCAGGATCATCATCTGCGCCAGGAGACTGCCGGCCAGGGTACGGGTGCTGGCACCGATGGCCTTGAGCAGCCCGAACTGCGGCGTCTTCTGGAGTGTCAGGACGTAGAAGAACACGGCCAGCACGAAGGCAGCTACGACGATCAGGAACACCTGAATCATGATCAGACTGCCCTGCTCCTCGCGGTACCCGGGCAGCTCCTGAAGGGCTTCGGCGCGCGTGTGGACGCTCACGCCAGCCACCTGCGCGGCCCGCGCCGCCGCGCCGCCGGTGTTCGGGGCGCCCGTGTTCAGGGCGACAGTGTTCACGGTGCCCTGCAAGCGGGGGTTCAGGGTCTGCCAGTGCTCCAGGGTGACGAACACGACCGGCTGGTGGTTGAGGCGGGCGGCGCGCGTGAAGCCGATCACCTGGAGGGTCTCGCCGCCGGGTTTGAGGGTCAGGGTGTCCCCGAGGCGCACGCCTTCTTCTTGCAGGGACTCGTCGACGACCGCTCCGGTACTGCCGGCCTTCAGGGGCTGGCCCTGCTGGGCGGTGGGGTTCATGAAGCTGCCGGGCGGGACGCCCATCAGGACGCCGCTGAGCTGCCGCTCACCTCGGCTGAAGGTGGCGAAACTCTGCGCGGTGGGTGTCGCGGTGGGTCCGGCGACAGCCTGAAGGCGGCTGACGGTGTCGGGCGTCAGGAACGAGCGCGTGAAGACGCCCTCCGCGTCGCGGGTGGTGACGAAGTGCGTGGCGGGCGTCTCGATGAGGAGCGCGGCGTTGTCGTGGGCGAGGCCGCGGGTGAGGCCGGTGAGCATGAACACCATGAAGGCGATCAGGCTGACGATGCCGCCGATCAGCAGCGAGCGCAGGCGGTGGTGGCGGAGTTCACGTAGGGCCAGGTACATAGCATCTCCCTTGGTTCGTTGGATTGACTTACCGGTCGGTAAGCTCTGTCCTTACCGTACGGTAAGTCAGCCAGAAAGTCAATTCGGCCCGTTGGTTGCCGCTCGAGGCGCAGGGCCAAGCGGCCCTAAATATCCCCGCTCGTTCAAAATTGACGCGTACGTAAACTTTCGACTATGCTGGTCGGGCACCCACATTCAGATCCACCCGGAGGACCCCATGGCCCTGAAAGACCTGTTCGACCTGACCGGCAAGACCGCCCTGATCACCGGAGGTAGCCGGGGCCTCGGCCTGCAGATCGCCGAAGCCCTCGGCGAGTACGGCGCCACCCTGATCCTGACCGCCCGTAAACAGCACGAGCTCGATGACGCCAAAGCCCACCTCGCGGGCCTGGGGATCACCGCGCACGTGTACGTGGGTGACCTCGGCGCCTTCGACACCATCGACCCCCTGATCGAACGCATCCACAAAGAAGTCGGAAGCATCGACATCCTCGTGAACAACGCCGGAGCCACCTGGGGCGCACCGACCGCCGACCACCCCTTCGACGCCTGGATGAAAGTCATGAACGTCAACGTCAATGGCCTGTTTCTCATCACCCAGAGCGTCCTGAAACGCTGCATGCTCCCCGCCGGTAAGGGCCGCATCGTCAACGTCGCCTCGGTCGCCGGGCTTCAGGGCAACGACCCACGCATGACCCCCACCGCCGCGTACAACACCAGTAAGGGCGCCGTCGTGAACTTCACCCGCGCCCTGGCCGCCGAGATGGCCGCGCACGGCGTCACCGTGAACAGCATCTGCCCCGGCTATTTCCCCACCAAGATGACCAAGGGCACCCTGGCCTACGGCGAGCAGGCCATTCTGGAATCCACTCCCATGCACCGCCTCGGGAGTCAGGACGACCTCAAGGGCCTGGCGCTGCTGCTCTCCAGCGACGCGAGCGCCTACATGACCGGCCAGAATATCGCCGTGGACGGCGGCGCCGGCGTCGTATGACCGCGCCCACCGCAATCCCTGAGGAGCTGGCCGCCCGTCTGGGTACGCAGGTCGCGCTGTCCGACTGGGTCACCGTCGAGCAGAGCCGCATCGACGCCTTCGCGCAGGCCACCGGCGATCACCAGTTCATTCACGTCGATCAGGAACGCGCCGCGCAGGGTCCCTTTGGCGGCACCATCGCCCACGGCTTCCTGACTCTCTCCCTCCTGGCCGGGGAGTTCATGACCCACGGCGGCGCCCTGCGCACCGACAGCGCACGCCTGACCCTCAACTACGGCCTGAACCGCGTGCGTTTCATTACCCCCGTCCGCGCCGGGGCGCGCCTTCGCAACCGCGCTGTCCTCCAGTCTGTCGAACCTGGGCCGGGCTTCATGCAGATCACGGTCGCCAACACCGTCGAGATCGAGGGGGCCGACAAACCCGCCTGCACCGCCGAGAGTGTCTTCCGGGTCTACCTGTGACCCCCGCCGCGCCCACGGGGACCGACAGCATGCTCGCGGTGGCGCAGGGTGTGCTGGACGCCCAGCCGTTCAGCACCCTTGTCGGTGCCCGCGCGGTCCGCTTCACGCCCGCCGAGGTCGAGGTGAACTTGCCGCTGCGGCCCGACCTGACGCAGCATCACGGTTTCGCGCACGGCGGTGTCCAGGCGACTCTGGCGGACATCACCCTGACGTTCATGGGGGCCGCCGCGCTCGGCCCCAGTGTCCTGACGAGCGAGTTCAAGATCAACTTCCTGCGGCCCGCGCAGGGCGACACATTGATCGGCCGGGGCAGCGTCCTGAGCGCCGGGAAGCGCCAGGCCGTGACCCGCTGTGACCTGTACGCCGCGCAGGGCGGGCAGGAGAAACTGGTCGCCACGGCGCTGGGCACCATTGTCCGCGCAGACGTGCCGTGAAACCAGGCGCCGTCTACACCCTGGAACGCGGCCGCGAGGTCCTGGGCACCCTGACCGTCACGGACGCCGGGACCTTCGGGGTGGACGCCACCTTCGGCGCCGCGCCCCCCTTCGCTTCCTACCGGCAGCTGTTCGACGAGGACGTGCGGCACGCCCAGCGGCTCGTTCATGACGACGACCCCGCGCTGCTGGAGCAGGCCGGGGCGATTCAGGAGCGCCTGCTGGCCCTGAACCTCGTGCTGCGGCGTGCGGGGAACGTGGGGTTCCGCAGCGTTCTGATCAGTATCGAGGGTGACCGCGCCAGCTTCCGGCCCCTGACCCCCGAGGAGGAACTCCTATGACCGTGTTCGACGTGACCCCCCGCGCCCGCGACCTGCGCGAACGCCTCACCGCGTTCATGCAGGCACACATCTACCCGAACGACGCCGAGGTACACCGGCAGATCGACACCGGGAACCGCTGGGAGCACCTGCCCTTGATCGATCAGCTCAAGCCCAGGGCGCAGGAGGCCGGTCTGTGGAACCTGTTCCTGCCGCCCGCCAGCAGCCGTGACGGCCAGTACGGCGCGGGCCTGACCAACCTGGAGTACGCGGGCCTGTGCGAGATCATGGGCCGCGTCTGGTGGGCGCCGGAAGTCTTCAACTGTTCGGCGCCCGACACCGGCAACATGGAAGTCCTGGCCCGCTACGGCACGTCCGAACAGCAGGAGGAGTGGCTGATCCCACTCCTGAACGGTGAGATCCGCAGCGCGTTCTCCATGACCGAACCCGACGTGGCCAGCAGTGACGCCACGAACATCCAGTCCAGCATCGTCCGCGACGGCGACGGGTACGTCGTGAGCGGCGACAAGTGGTGGACGAGCGGCGCCGGCGACCCGCGCTGCGCCATTTCCATCTTCATGGGCAAGACGGACCCCAGCGCCGCCAAGCACCTTCAGCAGAGCATGATTCTCGTGCCGCTCGACGCGCCGGGCGTCACCCGGGAGCGCATGCTGACCGTCTTCGGTTACGACGACGCCCCGCACGGCCACGCGCAGATGACCTTCCGCGACGTGCGCGTGCCCGCGGCGAACATGCTGCTCGGCGAGGGCCGGGGCTTCGAGATCGCGCAGGGCCGACTCGGGCCGGGCCGCATCCACCACTGCATGCGCCTGATCGGACAGGCCGAACGCGCCCTGGAACTCATGATTCAGCGCGCCGGGCAGCGCACCGCCTTCGGCAAACCCCTGGGCGGACACCAGCACGTCCGCGAGGCCATCGCGCACTCCCGCATGGAGATCGACCAGGCCAGATTGCTCACCATGAACGCCGCGCACATGATGGACACCGTCGGCAACAAGGAGGCGCGCGGGCAGATTGCGGCCATCAAGGTCGTCGCGCCGAACGTCGCGCTGCGCGTCATTGACCGCGCCATCCAGGTGTACGGCGGTGCGGGCGTCAGCCAGGACACGCCGCTGGCCCTGATGTACGCCCAGGCGCGCACCCTGCGCCTCGCGGACGGCCCGGACATCGTGCACACCGAAACCGTCGCGAAAGTCGAAATGAAACGCCACGCGGCCCGCCAGGGCTGATACGGAGTCCGGTTGACGGGGCTGCAAAGTCTCTTCAGTCCGCGCGCAACGGAGGAACGACATGGAATTCAACGGAAAGGTGATTGTGGTGACGGGAGCGGCGTCCGGGATTGGGCTGGCGCTGGCGCAGCGGTTCGTGAAGGAGGGCGCGGTGGTCGTGGCGTCCGACCGGAACGCGGAGGTCGGCGCGCAGAAGGCGGCCGAGATGGGCGCGCGGTTCCGAGCCGCCGACATCGCGCAGGAGGAGGGTGTCCGGGGCCTGATCGACGACGTGCTGGCGAACGAGGGCCGCATCGACCTGCTGTGCTCGAATGCCGGAATCGCCATCGGGGAAGGACCGGAGACGGGTGACAAGCACTGGGACCTGATTCACCGCGTGAACGTGATGAGTCACGTCTGGGCGGCCCGTCACGTGCTGCCGCACATGCTGGAGCGCGGCGAGGGCTACCTGCTGAACACGGCGTCGGCGGCGGGCCTGCTGACCGAACTGCACTCCGCGCCGTACGCCGTGACCAAGCACGCGGCCCTGGCGTTCGCGGAGTGGCTGGCGATCACGTACGGAGACCGGGGCATCAAGGTCGCCGCACTCTGCCCGGAGGGCGTGTGGACGCCCATGATCCAGAACGCGCCGCTGCTTCAGCAGACGGCGATCACCACCCATGAACTGGTCGAGAAGACCCTGGAAGTCCTGCGCGCCGACGGCTTCCTGGTCACGACCCACCCGAGCACCCTGAAGTCCTTCCAGAACAAGGCGAACAACTACGAGGAGTGGATCAGCAAGATGCGGCACCTGCGCGTCAAGGCCATGAAACTGCTGGAGGGTCAGGCATCCGCCGCGCAGCCCCGCACGGGCCACCCGGAGGAGTTGCGGTCGTGATCCGCTCCGAGACGGCCCCCGTGCGGCCGGGCGAGGAACTGCCGCTGGACGCGCTGCGCGAAGCCATGCGCGGCCGCGTTGAAGGCGACGTGGACAACCTGAGCGCCCTGCAGTTTCCCGGCGGGTTCTCGAACCTCACGTACCTGCTGCGGGCGGGCGATCCGGCGCGGGGCGCTCAGGAGTACGTGCTGCGCCGCGCGCCGCTGGGGCCGGTCCCGAAAGGCGCGCACGACATGACCCGGGAGGCGCACCTGCTGGAGAAGATTCACCCGGTGCTGCCGGTCGCGCCCCGCCCGATCCTGATCGTGGAGGACCCGGCCGTGATCGGTTCGCCGTTCTACCTGATGGAACGTCGCCACGGTACGGTCGTCCGCACGCGCCTGCCCGCCGCGTACCGGGACCTTCCGGACGCGGCGCGGCGTATGTCCGGCGCGCTGGCCGACACCCTGGCAGACCTGCACGCGGTGGATATCTACGCGGCAGGACTGCGGGAGATCGGCAAGCCAGAGGGGTTCAACGCGCGGCAGGTGTCCGGCTGGGCGGGTCGCTGGCGGCGTGCGCGAGGGGCGCTGCGGGACACGAACGACCTGCCCGCCCCAGACGCCCTGAATGATGAGCGCGTAATCGCGTGGCTGGAGGCCCACACGCCACCTGAGAGCGCGCACACGCTGGTCCACAACGACTTCAAGCTGGACAACCTGATGCTGGACCCGGCCGATCCGGGCCGCGTGACGGCGCTGCTGGACTGGGAGATGACCACCGTGGGCGATCCCCTGGTGGACCTGGGCCTGACCCTGACGTACTGGACCATGCCCGAGATGCCGGGCGGCGCACCGAACGAGGTCGGCGCGGGTTCGCCGGGCTTCCTGAGCCGCGATGAGCTTGTCGCCCGCTACGCGGCGCGCGCTGCTCGTCACGTGACGAGCGACCCGGCGGCGCACCTCGCGGCGCTGGAGCGGGCGCTCCCTTGGTACGAGGTGCTGGGGCACTTCAAACTCGCCGTGATCGTCATCCAGATCTTCGCGCGTTACCGCGCCGGGCAGACCAGCGACCCGCGGTTCGCGCCGCTGGCCGGTCAGGCCGGGTGGTTGATCCAGGAAGCGTGGCGGCGCATCGGCGAGGAGAAGGCCCCCGCATGAGCGAACTGATCCTGATCCGCCACGGGCAGGCCACGCCCTTCGAGGCGGATACCGACCGGCTCTCCCCGCTGGGTGAGCAGCAGGCCCGCACGGTCGGCGAGGCTCTGCACGCGGCAGGGGTGCGGCCCACGCACGTCCTGCACGGCTCACTGGTCAGGCAGCTGCGTAGCGCGCAACTGGCCCACCAGCCGGGCTGGCCCGGAGCCACCCCCGAGCCCCGCCTCGCGGAATTCGACGGGGACGGCCTCGCCGCTCACCTGGCGCCCATCCTGGCTGGCCGGGACCCGGCGTTCTCGGCCCTGGCGGCCGGAGTGAACGCTCACACCGGCGGCCCGGAACGCAACCGCGCCTTCCAGACCTACCTCGAAGCCCTGGCCGCCGCGTGGCAGGCCGGGACCCTCACGGACAGCCGGGTCGAACCGTGGGCCGTCTTCCGGGCACGCGTGCAGGCCGCGCTGGCTGACATGCTGCGCCTGAGCAGCGGCTCGACCGTGCTGGCCTTCACCAGCGGCGGCGTGATCGGTCTGACAGTCGCCCTGACCCTGGACGCCCCGGACGCCTCCGCGCTGGCCCTGAACTGGCGCGTGAAGAACGCCTCGGTCACCCGGCTGACCTTCGGCGGCGGGCGCGTCAGCCTCGACACCTTCAACGAGACGCACCACCTGCCGCCCCACCTTCACTCCTGGCGCTGAAGTCTACCCCCGCCGGGAAATCTTCAGTAGCGCAGCGGCCGCGCGCGCTGAACGCGGCGTCCTGGCCCAGCGGCTGCCCCACACGGCCTGCCGTCTGTTTCGCCCGAAGCACCTTGCACCAGAGTCCGTCTGTGGGAAAGGGTGAGTGAAGATCGGGGCCGGACAGTCCGCCATCCGTAACAGTCGAGCGCAGAGTGGCATACTGCACCCAGCCCACAATCGAGCGCCCAGGCAGCCCCGGCCCACCGCCGGACCCCTTCTGCCCCTATCCGGCTCCCCCCGGGCCGAAGCCCACGGAGGCTCCCTCATGACAAGAAGTGACGCGCATGCCCCGTACTTCAGTGCGGGGTCAAGCGGCACCCGTTCCGACAGGAACGGTAATGCTGAGGCTTTTTCTGCTATACTCAAACAGCAATGCCCCCACGCGGCTGGAACCGCTGGGAGCGTGGCAAGACGGATTGGAGCCGTCAAGCATGCAAGAGAATACCACCATCCGTACCTTTCGGTACAGGCTCTATCCAACCAAGCCCCAAGAGGCCGCTATGTTTGAGACATTGCGCCTCACGCGCACGCTGTACAACGGGGGCCTGGAGCAACGCCGTGAAGCCTACCGGAAGCACGGCAAGACACTCAGCGCCTACGACCAACAGCGTGAACTCACCGCACTCAAGACGGAATGCCCGGAATTCGTCGGGGTCTACTCCCACGTTCTACAGGACGTGTTCGACCGACTGGACAAGGCGTACAAGGCGTTTTTCAGTCGGGTCAAGAGGGGGGCGAAGCGGGCCGGATTCCCCCGGTTCAAATCTGCCCAACGCTGGGACTCGTTCAAGTTCAAGCAGTGCTGGGACAACAAGAAAAACGATTGGACGGCCTGCGGGAGGCCCGTAGACGATGGGCGACGCATCAGCATCCCGAAAATCGGCAACGTCAAAATCAAGCTGCACCGTTCACTGGAAGGTAAGCCCAAAAGCCTGCAAATTGTCCACGACTGCGGGCAATGGTTCGCGGTCTACGCCTGTGAAGTCCCGGAGACCCCTCTGCCCGTCACTGGAAGCAGCGTTGGCCTCGACCTGGGGACAACGTGGTTTGCCGTCACATCGGATGGTGAGTTCATCGAAAACCCCCGCCACCTGGGAAACAGCCTGAAGAAGTTGCGCGTCCAGCAGCGCACCGTTGCCCGTCGCAAGAAAGGGGGCAATCGTCGCCGGAAGGCCGTGCAGCAGGTTGCCAGGACCCACCGCAAAGTCAGGCGTCAACGGCTGGATTTTCAGCACAAGACAGCCCGGAAACTCATCTATGAACACGACGTAATCGCGCACGAAAACCTTCAGGTGGGCAACATGGCCCAGAGTAACCTCGCCCGTTCCATTCTCGATGCAGGCTGGGCCGGATTCTTGTTTCAACTCTCCAGTAAGGCTGAAAGTGCTGGCCGGAGAGTCATCGCCGTAGACCCCCGCTACACGTCGCAACGGTGTCATGCCTGCGGACACACGGGGAAGGAGAACCGTGTGAATCAGGCAACCTTCAGGTGTGTGCAGTGCGGCCATACGGCGAACGCCGACCACAACGCGGCGAAAAACATTCTGGGACGGGCCGTCCCTTCAGGCGTCAACGGTAGCGGGGTCTCGCATGCCGTCGCCTGAGAAGCCTCGCTCTTTAGAGCGGGGAGTGGTCACCGCACCCGAGGCCACCCACCTGCACGCCAGCCCCCCCGCCCCCGACGGCGTGCATTACCGCGCCTGCAACCTGTGCGAGGCCATCTGCGGACTGAGCATCACCGTGCAGGGCGGCCGCGTCACCGACGTGCGCGGCGACCCCGACGACCCCCTGAGCCGCGGCCACATCTGCCCGAAAGGCGCGGCCCTCCCCGACCTGCACGCCGACCCAGACCGCCTGAAAACCCCCATGCGCCGCGTCGGGGACCGCTGGGAGCCCATGGAATGGGAAGCGGCCCTCGATTATGTGGCCGCGCAACTGCGGGGCGTGCGGGAGCAGCGCGGCGCCGACGCCGTCGCCACCTTCCAGGGCAACCCGAGTGTGCACAACAGCGGCACCCTGCTGTCCGCCGGGGTGTTCCTGAAGGCCCTGGGCAGCCGCAGCCGCTACACCGCGACCAGCATCGACCAGCTTCCCCACCACTTCGCCGCGGCCGAGATGTTCGGCCATCCGCTCCTGCTGCCCATCCCCGACGTGGACCGCACCGACTTCTTCCTGATGATGGGCGCCAACCCGCTCGCCAGTAACGGCAGCATCATGACCGCGCCCGGCATCCGCAGCCGCCTGAAAGCCATCCGCGCGCGCGGCGGCCGCGTCGTGCTGCTCGACCCGCGCCGCACCGAGAGTGCCGAGTCCGCCACGGACTTTCACCACATCCGCCCCGGCACCGACGCCCTGTTCCTGCTGGCTCTGCTGAACGAAATTTTTGCCAGCGGCCTGGATCGCACCGCGCACCTGGGCGGCGCCATGACCGGCCTGGGCGCCCTGAAAGCCGCCGCCGCGCCCTTCACGCCCGAAGCGGTGGAGGCCCGCACGGGCGTGGGTGCGGGCGTGACCCGCGAACTTGCCCGCGCGTTCGCCTGCGCGCCCCGCGCCGCCGCGTACGGCCGCATCGGCCTGAGCATCCAGGAGTTCGGCGGGCTGTGCCAGTGGCTCGTGAACGCCCTGAACGCCGTTACCGGGCACCTTGACGTGGAGGGCGGCGCGATGTTCCCCGCTCCCGCCTTCGACCTGCTGGCCGGCGCCAAGGCGGGCGCCACCCACCACGGCCGCCACCACACCCGTGTGCGCGGCCTGCCGGAATTCGACGGCGAACTCCCGAACGTCGCGCTGGCCGAGGAGATCCTCACGCCCGGCGAAGGCCAGATCCGCGCGCTGATCACGGTCGCCGCGAACCCGGTTCTGTCCGTCCCGGACGGCCGGACCCTGGACCGCGCCCTGTCAGGCCTTGACTTCATGGTCAGCATCGACCCGTACCTGAACGAAACCACCCGCCACGCCCACGTGATCCTGCCGCCCGCCTTCGGCCTGGAAGTCCCGCACTACGACGTGATCTTCCATCACTTCGCCGTGCGCAACACCGCCCGCTACAGCCAGCCGGTCTTCCCGATCCGCCCTGACCAGCGTTTCGACCACCAGATCTTCGCCGGTCTCGTGCAGCGCCTGAGCGGCCGGGCCCTCGCCACGCCCGAACAGCGCCTCAGGGACGGTCTCGCGCGCGGCCGCAGCGGCCTGACCCTGGACGACCTGAACGCCAACCCGCACGGCGTGGACCTCGGGCCGCTGCAACCCTGCCTGCCCGGCCGCCTGCTGACCGCCACCGGCGAGCTGCACCTGGCGCCCACCCCCATGCTCGCCGACCTGCCTCGCCTGCGCGCCACGCTCGACCAGCCCCCGGAACCGCTGGTCCTGATCGGCCGCCGGCAACTGCGCAGCAACAACTCCTGGATGCACAACACGCCCCGCCTGATGCGCGGCCCGGACCGCTGCACCGCGCAACTTAACCCCGCCGACGCCCTGGGCCTCGAACACGGTCAGGTCATCCTGATCCGCTCCCGCGTCGGCGAGATCACCGCGCCGCTGGAGATCACGGACACCGTCATGCCCGGCGTCGCCTGCTTACCGCACGGCTTCGGGCACGCCCGCACCGGCACCCGCCTGAGCACCGCTGCCCAGCATGCCGGAGCCAGCCTGAACGACCTGACCGACCCGGGGCGCATCGACGCCCTGACCGGCAACGCCGCCGTGAACGGCACCCCCATCACCGTGCACGCCGCCGCGCGGGTGGGGGAGAGCGCCACCGACTGAGGGACGGGGGGCGGCGCACCTGCGCTCCGGTCACGCCCCCCCGCATCCCCCAGAAAGCCAGCGGAGGCCCCTGGCACACCGCGCCGGGGGTCTGCGCTCTGGTGGGGTGGCGGTTCAGTCCGGTGAGGAACCGTTGCTGCCGCTCTGCGCTGGCGCTGCGCCCGGCTGCGCGATGAGCGCCCGTCCGTGCCCGTCAAGGCGGTACAGCCCGGTCGCGGCGGGAATCAATGCGGTCTGGTACGTGTCCAGGCCCAGGGTTTCGCTGCCGGCGCGCAGGGTCAGGGGGCCACTCAGGGCAGTCACGAGTGCCAAGCAGCCCCCCGTGTTGTACTCGTGGCCTGCGCTCACGCCGCGCAGCGTGAACTGCTCGGAGCGGACCAGTTCACCCAGTCCGCCCGTCTGCGCGGCCGGTCGCAGTTCTCCCTGCCGCTCCGGGTCGGTCACGGCGACACTCTCCTCGATGTGCACGGCGCGTCCGGCACTGGCGGGGCGATCCCAGTCGAACACCCGGTACGTGGTGTCGCTCGCCTGCTGCACCTCGTACAGCAGCAGGCCCGGCCCGAGCGCGTGCAGGGTCCCGGCTGGAATGAACAGCGTGTCCCCCTCCTGCGGAGAGTACCGTTGACTGAGGTCCAGGACGCTGCCCCCACGAATGGCGTCCGCCAGGGCCTGCGCGGTCGTGCCGGGCTTCACGCCCGCGAGCAGCTGCGCACCGGGCTCGACGTGCAGGAAATACCACGCCTCGGTCTTGCCGCGCTCACCGGGACCGACCATGAGGCGGGCCTGCGCGTCGTCCGGGTGAACCTGCACGCTCAGCCAGTCGCGGCAGTCGAGCAGCTTGATCAGCAGCGGAAAGCCGCTCCGCGCGTCCTGCCCAGCGCCCAGAAGCGCGGCCGGGTGCGCGGCCAGCAGGTCGGCGACCGTCTGCCCGGCCAGGGGACCGCCGCTCACGACGCTCTGCCCGTCGGCTATCCAGGCCTCCCCGGTGGGCGTGCCGTCCGGCGCGGGAGGAGCGAGGCGGTCCCCGCCCCACACACGCGGCTGAAATCGGGGCGTGAGCGGCAGGAAGGCAGGCAGGTCAGCACTGGTCGGCGGGTGGGTCATCGGGTCCTTTCAAACGCGGGGAAGGTAAATGGACGGGCAAAGATGCTGCCCATTCTAGCCGGCTTCTGCGCACCCACCCCGTTCAGGATCGCGCCGATGGTGCCCAGTTCCGCGTCTCCCATACGGACTTCCGTCCGTTTCGCCGGGTAGTTGGCTGCAACTAGACTCTGCTAGCGAATTCATGTGATACGGACTCCGATTGAAGGGGCTGCAAAGACCATTCAATCCGAGCGGAGCGAGTAGGAGGAAAGCGGGTTCCGGACGTGGAGTTGGCAACCCGGCGCCCTCCCGGGTTGTCAACGAAACAAACGGCAGTCCGTATCAGACGACCCAGAGCAATGGAAGGTGGTGAGCAACGAGCCCACCAGCGTGGAAACCTTCGGCGAGTACGGCGAGCGTTTTCAGATCGAGGAAGGGTTCCTGGACGAGAAAAGCGGGTTGTTCGAGCTGGAAGCGTCCAAGCTGCGGGATGTGAAAAGCCTGGAACGGCTGGTCAT
>NZ_JAGLBB010000058.1 GCF_018260555.1 Deinococcus sp.
CGTCCTCGTTGGAAGCACTCAAGAACGGCTGGCACGTCAGTTTTCACTTCATCTCATAAAATCTGTCAGGCGGTCAGCTGCACCAACTCAATCGGCATCCGTATCAGTCAGAATCGGATGTACGACTGTTGAAGATTACTGGTGTTTCAGCGCGCGCTGGCTCAGCGTCCCGCCACCTTCCCAGCCACCTCATACGGATTCCGCTCCACTGCGCCCAATCCGTCTATTATTCCCACTCGCATCCGCTCGGATTGACTCGGGACTGCACCGAATCAAACGGAATCCGTAGCATTGGCGCAGAGCGCTCCTGCTGGATCAGTGGCGCAGTTCGTACGCGGCGTCGCGGGTGCCGGTGCCCAGTTTGCGCAGCAGACCGCCCTGAACCAGTTGCCGGAGCGTTCGCCAGGCCTGCTGCGTGCTCAGGTCGCAGGCCTCGCGCAGGTCCACGTTCCGCACGCGGCCGCGCTCGCGGGCCAGGGCCAGCGCAATCGCGCGAATCTCGGCGGCGCTGGGACCGCTGGTGTCACGCGGCTCTCGCGCTCCGGACCGGGCCTTGCGGCGTGACGGCCCGGTCGGTACGGGCGGCTGTTGCACAGACATGGCCTGTGCCTGTGCCCGGGTGGCGGCCGGCTGATCTGTCTGCGCTTCCTGCGCGTGGTCGGCGGCGGGTCTGACCGTGGCCGCTGGCATCGCGCCATCGGGTCGTTCGGGCGCTGCGGGCAGCGTCTGTTCTGGCAGGGTCGCTTCCGGGCGGGGGCGCTTTCCAGATGATTGGGGCAGCGCGCTCAGCGCAGGCTCAGTGTTCTCAGGCACTAGGGTCTGAGACACTAGGGTCCGAGGGGTGGAGGTGTGCGGCGCGGCGCTGGGGCTGGGGTGTTCGCGGCCCAGCGCGCGGCGTACCTCGTCGGTCAGGATGTACGCGATGCCGCGTCCCACGCCGGCCTTCACGATCAGCGCGTGGTCCTCCATGCTCCTTAAAAGGCGGGGCGTGCGGTCTTCCGGGAGTTGCAGGGCGCGGGCCAGGGCGGCGCGGGTCGCCTCGCCCTCACGGGCCAGCAGGCTCAGGACGATCAGCATGTCCAGCGACAGCGTCTGCATGTCCTCCTGCTTGCGCGCCACGAACCGCACGAATTCCGCGTCGAAACCCGGGGAGTGCAGCGCCAGCGTCACGGAATCCGGGTACGTCGTGAACTCCGGCGGTTCCTTCCCGTGGCGCAGCATCAGCGAGTACATCTTATCCACGCCGACGCCCGCCCGCTCGACCAGTCCCAGGCGTGCCAGCACCTCGGCCAGCAGCGGATTGCGGCGCTTGGGCTGGTGGCGCAGGATGTTCCCCGGCGTGATCCCGCCCGGCAGGCCGCCGGGGTTCATGATCTCCAGCCGGTCCGGGAAGTGATGCACGTGCACCGCGTCGCGCAGCCTGTAATCCCGGTGGGTCAGCGCGTTCAGGAGGGCCTCGCGGTATACCGCCTCGTCCTGATCCCACACCTCGATCCGGAACAGGCCCACCTGCACGGGCGTGAAGCGGTTCCTGGCCTGGATCAGTTCGGCCAGCCGGGTCAGCAGCGCCGGAATGGGCCGCAGCAGGTCCTCCCGGAACTGGAATTCCACGTCGCTCGTCTGGTGGTGGTAGAAGCACACCTCGGACTGCGGCACGTGCGCCCGCAGCGCCGCCGGGGTGCCTGCCAGCAGAATCGCGGCCAGCGTGGGCCGCAGCGCCCCGCCACTGGGAACAAGGAGCCCGAGTTCCTGAAGGAAATCCAGGTCCGGCAGGTTCGACGCGCTCGCCCGGCGACCCAGCGCCCGCAGCCTCGCCACCTCGGACGGGTCCAGGTCCGCCAGGGACGCGTCGGGCGGCACGACCGCCGTGAAATCCTGATCCGCGACCGGTTCGGCCTCGCTGGGTGTGACCGGCACCAGATGCGCGCCGTCCCAGGTGATGACCGAACCGTCCGGCGCGGCCAGCACGTATGGCGCCTGCGGCACGAACACCGCCAGTACCCGCGCGCCCCCCGGCAGACGGTGATGCTGCACGGTCACGGTCAGGCGACCCCCGGAGAGCTCGAAGATCGCGTGCGTGACCATCAGCGGGTGCAGTTCGCCCGCGTCCCTCTCGGCGGCCGGGAGGTCCAGCACGTCCACGCCCACCAGCACCGTGCCGCCCCGCGCGTTCGCCAGCCCCACCGCGTACCGCGCGAGGTCCTGCGGGGAGACGTTCAGGGGCAGGTGAATGCAGGTCGGTCCCGCCAGAGGCAGCACCCCCAGCGGTGAAATAGCGTCAGCAGCGTCCAGCGTCACAATCGGTCAGTATACATCCCGCTCCGCAGGCACGGGCCGCAGCCACACGCGCTCGGGCCGCAGCGATGCCGCACCGGGCGGCAACCACACCAGCGCCCCCCGGCCGCCGCAACCGTACAGCACGGCCGCCTGCCCGAAGGTCCGGCCCAGCCGCGCCGCCTCCCACAGGGGCGCCCCGCGCAGCACCAGCGACGGTTCCTGCCACTCGCCCTCACCGTTCAGGGCGGCGAGCACGGTGCGCCCCGGTAGGCGCGCCCAGGCGGTCGCCTGCGCCAGCAGTGCGGCGTGCGCCGCTTCGTTGTGTGCCCGGGTCTGCCGCCGCCCCCACGGGTTCCAGGCGGTCACGATGGCCCAGCGTCCGGCCGTCCAGTCCGGCAGCGGCCCCGTCAGGGCGCGCCCGGAGCCGTTCCCGCTCAGGGCGACCCGCGCGCCCGGCGGTCCGTACCGCGTGGCGCTGAACGCTGCGCGCAGGGCCGGGTCGGGCCACGCGCCACCTGCCGGGGGCCGCACCCGCGTCAGTACCCGACAGTGGCGTTCAGGTTCACGATCTGGCCGTCGCGGTACCGCAGGACCAGACTGATCTTCTGCCCGGCCTTAAACGAACCGCCCAGCACCACGCGGTACCGGCCCGAATCGTTGAGGTTGAGGCTGCCGGGCACCGGGATGGCCTGCACGACCTCGCAGTTCGGAAGGCAGCGCAGCAGGCGGGCGCGCCCCAGGCTGCTCCACACGCCGGTTAGTTCGTCGGGCCTCAGCACACTCAGCGTCCCGATCAGGATGGCCCCGCCATGCGAGGGTTTCAGGCTCAGGGGCCGCGCGGCCGCCTGCGCGTCGCCCAGGACCGTGCCCAGGACCGCGTTCAGGCCAGCGGCGACGGTCAGGGCCAGCACGCGCCCCCGCAGCGCGCGGGTCACTCGGCGGCCTCCAGATCGCCTGCGTCCAGACTCCCCGCCTCGTCATCGGTCAGCAGGGGAGAGGCGGCGTCCACGTCCGTCTTCATGATCTCCCGCAGCACGCTGGTGGCGAAACTGCCACGCGGCAGCGTGAACGACACCGTGAAGCCGTCGTCCTCGGGCGTCACGCTGACCTGCTCGGGGAACACGCGCGTGAGGCGCCGGTCGCCCTTGCGGGACGAGAACAGATCGGCGGACAGGCCCAGCGCCGACAGCGCCTGCTGCTCCAGCGCCCCGGCGTCCAGCGTCAGGGGTTTAACCTTCTTGCCGAACAGCGTGCCGGTCGCGCTGACCTCGCCCCGCCCGGCACGCGGAGACTCCTGCTCGGCGTCCTCGACCAGAAAGACGCCGCCGGTATCGTGCTTCTTGGCCATGTCCCCGGCCAGCAGGCCCGTGAACACCCCGCGTTCCAGGCGCAGGTTCACGAACCCGTTGAACACCACGCTCTGCAGCGCCGTCGTCAGGAACCGCCGCACGCGTGGGTCACGCACGCGCGACTCGCCCCGCACGACCCGCAGTCCCTCCTCGGCGTTCAGGCCGCCCAGCCCGAAGCGCTGCGGCCCGAAGTAATTCGGCACGCCCGCCCGTGCCAGCTCCTCCAGCGTCTGCCCGGCCTGAGCAGCGTGGCCCGCCGCATCCCGCACCCGCACCGAGAAGCGGTTGGCCCGCAGGTGTCCCATGCCCAGCTTGTTCGGGTGCCGAGTCAGTTGCAGCACCCGCACTCCACCGAGCGCAAAATGCTGCACGCGCGCCTCGTACCTCTGCGGCAGGCTGATCCACTGGGTGGTCACGGCGTGCCGGTCCTTCAGGCCAGCCACGCCCACCTCGCGGTCACGCACGCCGACCTGCGCACCGAGTTCGCGCAGCACATGAGCGGTCGTGTGCCCGGTCTTCTCGAACTGCAGGTACAGGTGCTCGCCGTCACCAGACGGTTCGTACAGAGGCACTTCATCCACACGGAAATCACCAGGTTCCTGACGGAGCGTTCCGCCGGTTCCCGCGCCTTCCGTCAGCGCGCGCAGCGCCGACCAGTCAAACACCAGACTCACAATGCCGCCCACCATATCCTGCCATGCACCGGCGGATGTGAAACGCTCCGCAGCACCGCCCGGATTGAAGGGGGTCTGCGCAGCGTGCTGCCGCAGGCTGGGTCATACGGACTGCCGCTCCACTGCGCCACAGGGAAGACACCGCCTGCGGCTCCATACCGCGAAGGAGCGCAGGCTGTTCCTCCTCGCGTCCGCTCGGATGGATTCACAACTGCAGCGAATCAATCGGAATCCGTATCAGTTCAGGACGCGCTTGGCGGCGTCGGCCGGCGGCGTCCAGTCCGCGCGGAACAGGTGCGCGCCCTCCACGCGCAGCGGTGCGTACCACACCCGCACCCCACGGTCCTGCGCCGTGACGGGCAGCAGCGCCTCCTGCCCATCACGCAGTTCCAGCACTGTCTCGCCCGACACGGCCCGCACGGACAGCCACGCGTTCATGCCCGCCGGGGACCACCCGGCCAGCCGCAGCGGCCGGCCCGACACGTTCCGCAGGTGCGCGCCCCGCTCACTGAGCGTGATACTCAGGTCCGGCCATTCCGGCGTGACCGCGTGATTCCAGCGGGTCTGCCAGCGCGCGTGAGCATCAAAGCCCGCCGCTGCCGACCCTGGCCGTGCCGAGGGTCGGCCTGCCGGAACAACTGCCATCAGCAGGCCCGCGCCGGACATCAGCAGCGCCGCCGCGGCCACACTGAGCGTCAGCGGATTCAGGTGTGCCGGGTCCCGCAGGGCCAGCAGCAGCCCGGCCCCGAGGGTCAGGCCCACCAGCGGCCAGCCCAGCCGGTCCCAGGCCGGACCCGACCGCCAGGAATTCCTGTCCGGCGCCCCGGTCGGCGGTGCATCCACAGGCGCGGCCGGGACGAACGCAGCGGGCAGGAACTCGGCCAGCAACAGCAGGCCCGCCCCCACCCCGAAGAGCGCGGGTACGTCCAGCAGGGGCGCCAGTAGCATCAGCAGCAGCCCCGGCACCCCCCACCACGCTGCCCTGGGCCTCAGGCCACGCCGGGCCGCCCGGCCGACCCGCAGCAGCCAGTACGCGCCCAGCAGGGCCAGTGACACCGCCAGCAGCGGACTCAGCCCCGCGCCCACGTCCAGCAGGTCCGCGCTTAGCATGGGGCGCTCCCGGCGACGATCAGGTGCGCGGGCGTGGCACTGGGCTCAGAAACGGTCATCGCCCTGACTACCCTTGCGGTGACGGCCCAGCCCGGCTGCCACGCCGCCCCCTGCCCCCGGTTGCGGCGTGGGCGGCGTGGGCGGCCCACTCACCTCGGAAAGAGCCGGAGCTGGCCGGGCGGCCGCTGTGGTCGGCACGCCCGGCTGCCCGTGCCGCTCGACCTCAAAGGCCAGGTGACCGATCTCGTCACGCAGGATGCCCTCCCAGGCGGTCTTCACGGCGTTCAGGCTGCCCGGCATGGCGAACACCACCGAGCCGCGTACCAGGCCCGCCACGGCCCGCGACAGCATCGCCGCGCCCCCCACCTGCCGGTACGACAGCATGCGGAACAGCTCACCGAAGCCCGGAATGGGCTTGGTGATCATGGACTCCACGACCGGCACCGTCACGTCCCGCCCCGTGATGCCCGTCCCGCCCGTGGACAGCACCACCGTCGCCTCGCGCACGAACGCCACCAGACTCGAGCGGATGTGCACCGCGTCGTCCTTCACGACCCGGTATCCGACCACCTCGTGCCCCTGCGCGCGCAGCTCGCCGAGCAGATACTGCCCGCTCGTATCGGTCTGCTCGGTGCGGGTATCACTGATGGTCAGGACCGCCACCCGTACGGGCCGCTCGCCACGCTGCCGGTGCTGCCCCGCAGAATCGACAGGAACGCTGGCACTGGCGCTGGCCGGGGCGGGAACGGAAGGCGTGCCGGGAGGGAAGTCCGTCATGCCGACCAGCGTACCCCGTCCCCGCCGCCGAACAGAAGCGGTTCTCACAGGGGCGCCCCCACGCAGCAGAGACGCCACGCCACTGGCCCAATCTTCAGAGTGGCCCTGGCTTCAGAGCGGCCCTGCCTTTAGAGTGGCTCGGCGTTCAGGACGTTGCGGGCACGCTCGGGCAGCAGGGCGCGGTCCGCACGGCGTAACTCCGCGCGTGTGCAGCGCCGCGTCAGGGCCATGAACACGTCGGCCTGCTGCGCCAGGAACTCGCGGTACCCGTCCTCCTGCCCGCTGCGCACGCACTCCAGCGCCAGCAGCTCCAGCTGCCCCGTCAGTTGCGCCAGGGCCAGGTGCCGCGCGGCGGCGGCCCCACTGTCACCCAGCGTGCCGCGCAGCTCAGGCAGCCGCTCGGGCCAGCGTTGCAGCAGACGTGCGGCGCGGCCCACATTCGGGTCCTCCAGCGTGAGCAGGCAGGCGCGGCAGGGCTGCTCACGGCTGGCCTCGCCGCACACCGGGCAGGGCCGCCAGCCCTGCTCCTCGCGCCAGCGGCGGGCGCGGGTGATCGCCTCGGCCGCCCGCAGCGCCGCGCCCCTGAGTTCGGGACTGCGTTCGCTCTGCACCCCCTCGACCAGTTGCTGCGCCCGCGCGCGGTCCGGGGCGGGCAGCGGCGCGGGCAACCGTGCAGGGGACGATGCAGGCGCCGGGTCGGCTGCTCGCAGCGGACCGACACTGAATCGGATCTCGCTGATGGGTTTTTCGGGAATCAGGGCGTTCAGGGCCTTCATGAAGTGGTGGCGCTGCATGCTCAGGTGGTGCGCGGTGGCGCTGTCACGCACCTCCACGAACAGCGTCCCGGCCTGCTGCGTGCGGGGCCGCGTGATGCGCGCGATCTCCGGGCCGACCGCCTGCGGCCACATCAGGATGGCGCGCGCCCGCTCGATGCCGCGCGCGATCCGGGCGGTGCCCAGCGTGGCGCCCATCAGCTCGCCCATCTGGCGCGGGCCGCTCAGGCGGCGGCCACGCGTCACGCACCCACCCCGGCCACGTCCGGCAGGTCGGCCAGTTCTGACTCAGGCCCCGCTGCGCGCGGGCCCGGCTCAGGCTGGTGGGTTTCGGCTGCTTCCGGCCCGGCTTCCGGCGTGAAACGGCCCGACTGCGCCCGCAGCGTCAGGGCCGCGCCCGGCGCGCGCTCGGTGCCGGTCACGATGGCCTGCGGGACGCTGGCGGCCAGTTCCAGCAGGAACGACCGCCGTACCGGGTCCAGTTCGGCCGAGAAGTCATCCACGAGCAGCACCGGCCGCTCTCCGAAACGCTCGGCCAGCAGTTCCAGTTCCGCTCGCCGCAGCGCCAGCGCCACGGTGCGGCCCTCGCCCCGGCTGGCGTACTCGCTGGCCGGGAAGTCCCCCAGGGTCAGCAGCAGGTCGTCGCGGTGCGGGCCGGTCGCGGTACTTCCGCGCGCGAGTTCCTCGGCGCGGCGAGCGCCCATATCCTGCGCGTACGATTCGGGCGTGGTGGATTCCGTCAGGGACAGCGTCAGGGTCTTGCGGCTGCCCAGCGCGGCGTTCGCCTCGGCCGCCAGTTCGTTCAGTCGCACCAGTGCCCGGCGGCGGAACAGCATGATCTCGGTGCCCAGCCGCACCAGCGACTCGTCCCACACGTGCATGGCCCACTCCTCGCCGCCGCGCAGGGCCGCGTTGCGCTGCGACACCGTGCGCTCGTAGCGGGCGAGTTGCTCGGCGTAGCGCGCACTCAGGCGCGACAGCAGCGAATCCAGGAACGCGCGCCGCCCGGACGGCGAACCGAACACCATCTCACTGTCCTCCGGGCGAATCCACACGGCACTCCCGCGCGGCAGGTCCCCGGTGCGCACGCGCACGCCGTCCAGTTTCAGTTGCCGCCGCCCGCGCCCCAGCCCGACCTCCTGCACGCTCAGGCTGCCGCCGCTTTCCAGGTCGGCGCGCACGTACGCCTCGGTCTCGCCCTGCTGCACCAGTTGCTCCAGACGGGACACGTCCGTCAGGCCGGTCAGCGCCAGGTACGCAGCTTCCAGCAGGTTGGTCTTGCCCGCACCGTTCTCGCCGAACACACCCGTCACACCCGCCGGAAACGCCAGGGTGCACGGCGCGAGGTTCCGGTAGTTCAGGGTGGACAACGAATCAAGGCGCACCCGACCATTCTAGGGCGCTGGCGTTCAGGTACAGAGGCGTCCGTTACAGGAGCGGGGGGGCCAGCAGCCCAGCCGGGGGCGCGGGCCGGGCTGCTGGCAGGCACGGTACGCTGGGCGGCATGAGCGCCTCCGCCCCCCAGCCGCCCACCTCCCAGCCGCCCACGCCTGAACTGCCCAGTCTGGAAGCCCTGAACGCGTTTGGCGCGGGCCGCTTGCCGGGCCTGATCGGCGTCCGGTTCACGCACGCCACGCGGGGACTGCTGCGGAGCGAATTGACGGTGCGCCCCGAACTGCTCGCCCCGAACGGCTTCCTGCACGCCGCGAGCGTCATCGCGCTGGCCGACACCACCTGCGGGTACGGCACGCGCATCCTGCTGCCAGACGGCGCGGACTCGTTCACGACCATCGAACTGAAAAGTAATCACCTGGGGACCGCCCGTGACGGCACCGTCACCTGCGAGGCCCGGAACGTGCACGCCGGGCGCACCACGCAGGTCTGGGACGCCGAGGTCCGCGCAGGTGACGGTAAACTCATGGCGCTGTTCCGCTGCACGCAGGCCGTTCTGTACCCGAGACCCGCCCCGGCAGGCGAGTAACGTGCCCGCCGCGCGCACCTTCCTGACCCACCCCGACCCGTTGACCCGCGAGGTCGCCCGCCACTACGCCGGGGGGGCCTTCCTGATGGACAACGGCGACGGCCTGCAGTGGTACTCGGTCGAGGGCCGCGCCGTTGTGCCGCTGACCGAGGCGGACGGCCTGCACATTGCCCGCCGCCTGCGCCGCGACCTGCGGCACTTCGAGCCGCGCGTGGATACCGCCTTCGCGCAGGTCGTCGCTGGCTGCCGGGGCGACCTGCCGGGCAGTGCCCCCCGCGACGGCGAGTGGATCAGCGACGAACTCGCGGACCTGTACACGCACCTGCACGCGCAGGGGCTGGCGCACTCCTTCGAGGTCTGGCGCGGCGGTGAGCTGGCCGGGGGGGTCCTGGGCCTCGCGCTGGGCGGTGCGTTTATCGCCGAGAGCAAATTCCACCGGGTCACGAACGCCAGCAAGGCCGCCCTGATTCACCTGGCCGCGCACCTGCACGCGCGCGGGTTCACGCTGCTGGACGCCCAGATCCAGAACCCGCACCTCGAAACGCTCGGCGTGCGGGAAATCGGCAGCGACACGTACGGCGCGCTGCTGGGCGCGGCCCTGCCTCTGAACGTCAGCCTGTAATGCGGACTCCGGTGGAATGGTTTGCAAAAACCGTTCCATCCGAGCGGATGCGAGTAGGAGAGAAACGCCCCTCCGGACGTGGAGCTGGCAACCCGGTGGGGTTCCGGGTTGTCAGCGAAACAGACGGAATCCGTATAAGGGGGTGTGGGGAGTGCTGACCCCTCAGACGGACTGCCGCACCACTGCGCCACAGTCGGAAAAGCGCCGCCTGCGGCTCCATACCGCGAAGGGGCGTATGGTGTTCCTCCTCGCATCCGCTCGGATTGATCCAGAACTACACCGAATCAATCGGAATCCCTCTCGGCCGCCTGTTACCCTCCGGTCAGGGCGCCCCACAGCAGGTAGCCGTTCAGTGCAATGATGACGCCCGCGAACAGCCAGCCGAGCGCGGTCACATGGGGGCGGCTGACCAGAACGCCCATCACGTCGCGGCGGGCGGTGAAGGCCAGCAGGGGAATCAGCGCGAACGGCACGCCGAAACTGAGGATCACCTGCGAGAGAATCAGGACGCTGGTGGCGTCCAGGCCCATCAGGATCACGATGAACGCCGGGAGCATGGTGATGGTGCGCCGCAGCCACAGCGGAATGCTGAAGTGCACGAATCCCTGCATGATCACCTGCCCGGCCATGGTGCCCACGGCGCTGCTGCTCAGGCCGCTGGCGAGCAGCGCGATGGCAAAGGCGGTCGCGGCGGCCGGGCCGAGCAGGGGTGTGAGGGTCCGGTACGCGGTTTCCAGGTTCCCGGCGTCCTCGACGCCCTTGCCGTAGAAGGTGGCGGCGGCCACAGCCAGCATGCTCATATTGATCAGCCCGGCCACGCCCATCGAGATGATCACGTCCACGCGGTTCAGGCGGCTCAGGCGCAGTTTCTCCTGGTCGTTGCGGGTGGGAACGCGGCCCTGCGTGAGCGCGGAGTGCAGGTAGATGACGTGCGGCATGACGGTCGCGCCGATGATGCCCACGGCGAGGTACACGCTGTCCACGCCCTGGAAGGACGGCACGAAGCCCCGGCCCAGGTCGGCCAGGTTGGGCCGCGCCAGCACGAACTGCGTGACGTACGCCACGCCGATGATGGCGACAAAGCCCCCGATCACGAGTTCCAGCGGGCGGAACCCGCGCCGCTGAATGGTCAGCAGCCAGAATGTCAACACGCCCGTGATGGCCGCGCCCCAGATCAGCGGCAGGCCGGTCAGGAGTTGAATGGCGATGGACGCACCGATGAACTCCGCGAGGTCGGTGGCGATGGCGACCAGTTCCGCCTGCACCCAGTACAGCCACACGGCCGGGCGCGGAAAGCGCTCCCGGATGACTTCCGGCAGGTTCTTCCCGGTGGCGATGCCCAGTTTGGCGCTCAGGTTCTGGATCAGCATGGCCATCAGGTTGGCGGCCAGGATTACCCACAGCAGGCCGTACCCGAACTGCGCGCCGCCCTGGATGTTGGTGGCGAAGTTGCCCGGGTCCATGTACGCGATGGAGGCAATGACCGCCGGCCCGAGAAACGGCAGGATGCGGGCCAGGCCGCGCTTGCCGCCCCGCTGTTCCAGAATCGCGGCGGCGCGGGCGTTCATGCGGTCGTCCAGGGACGAGGCGCCGGTCTTCCCTGTGCCGGGTGTGGGGGGAGTGGGTGTAGGTGTGCTGTGCGGTGCGTCGCCGGGATAGGGTGATTCAGGCGCGGGCGGGGGAGACGACATACCGCATTTTAGGTACGCCTAAAAATAAAGTCCAGTCCTCGCCTAAAGCCAAGTCAGCGCCCGCCCTGCCCACGGGCACGCACCGTCAAGACACGCACCGTCAAGACACGGACCGTCAAGACACGGACCGTCAAGACACGGACCGTCAAGACACGGACCGTCAAGACACGGACCGTCAAGAGAGTTCCAACCCCACCCGCGCTACATACCTCCCACGCCGCACCCCCACACCCGCCCTCCCGGCGGCCACCTCCTAGCCAAGCCGCGCCCACCACCCCCTCCGGGCGCTTACCCTCAAGGGCATGACCGCACCCGCCACCCCCACCCCTGCGGCCCAGGCAGACCGCGCCGACACCCTGCGCGTCCTGATCTGCGACGAGATGAACCCCGGCAACCTGGAACACGCCGGATTCCAGATCGATTACCAGGGCAACATGGACCGCGCCGAGACGCTGCGCCGCCTGCCCGACTATGACGCGCTGATCACCCGCAGCCGCACCAAGGTTGACCGGGAACTCATCGACGCGGCCGGACCCCGCCTGAAAGTCATCGGGCGCGGCGGCGTGGGCGTGGACAACATCGACCTGGACTACGCCAGCCTGCGCGGCCTGCTGGTCCTGAACGCCCCGGAAAGCAACAACGTCTCGGCCGCCGAACTGGCCGTCATGCACCTCATGGCCGCCGCGCGCGGCCTGACCCGCAGCGACCGGCTGACCCGCGCCGGAGAGTGGGACCGCAAGTACCTGGGTCAGGAACTCAAGGACCGCACCCTGGGGATCATCGGTCTGGGCCGCATCGGCTCGATTGTCGCCGACCGCGCCCAGGGGCTGCGCATGAACGTCGTCGCCTACGATCCGCACGTCCCGGACAGCAAATTCGAACGCCTGGGCGTGAAACGCGCCGCGACCCTCGACGAGCTGCTGGCCCAGGTGGACGCCATCACCGTGCACACCCCCCTGACCGACGAGACGCGCGGCATGATCGGCGCCGAGCAACTCGCCCGCCTGAAAAAAGGCGCCATCGCCGTGAACGCCGCGCGTGGCGGCATCATCGACGAACAGGCCCTCGTGGACGCCCTGCACAGCGGCCACCTGTTCGCCGCCGGCGTGGACGTGTTCGTGGACGAACCCCCCACTCCGGGGCACATCTTCCTGCACGCCCCGAACCTGGGCATCACCGCCCACCTGGGCGCCAATACCTTCGAGGCGCAGGAACGCGTCGGCGCCGAGATCGTCTCCCGCGTCCTGGACGCCCTGCACGGCGACGTCAGCAAGGGCGCCGTGAACGCCCCCGCCCTGGACGCCAAGACCATGGAGGCCCTGGGCGGCTACCTGAAACTTGGGGATAAACTGGGCCGCATCCTGGCGCAACTGTTGCCCGGCGCGCACGACCTGGAGGTCACCTTCCGCGGCGAGTTCCCCTCCGATCCCGCCCCGGTCGTCACCAGCGTCCTGGTCGGGTACCTGAGCGGTAGCACCGACGAGACGCCCAACATGATCAACGCCCGCGCCCTGGCCCGCGAACGCGGCGTGAACGTCGCCATTCGTGAGCAGGCCGACAGCCCCGACTACCAGACCGAGGTGATCGTGAAGATCACGGCCGGGCAGACCGGCGAGAAGGAACGCACCCGCACCGTGGGCGGCACCGTGTTCGGCAAGAACCCCCGCCTGACCCGCCTGCGCGACTACCGGGTGGAACTCGAACCCGAAGGCTACATCCTGATCGCCAGTAACCAGGACAAACCCGGCGCGGTCGCCAAGCTCAGCACCCTGCTCGGCACATGGGGCGTGAACATCGCCGGCATGGCCCTCGGCCGCGCCGAGAAGGGCGGGCAGGCCCTGTTCACCCTGACCCTCGACGACGCCCTGACCCCGGAGCAACTCGCGCAGGTCCGCGAACTCGACGTGATTGCCAGCGCCTACATGGTCCGCGCCTGATACGAACTCCGGTGAAGTGGTTTTTACCGACCATTCCACCGGAGTCCGTGTGGCAGCCCAGGCGGAGGGGGGTGGCCTGCCCGGATCCGCCCCCCTTGCCGTGTCATTGAACCGCCGTGTCATTGAAGCGCTGTGTCCTGGGCCTGCCGTGTCCTGGGCTGGCCGGGTTCCGGGCTGCGTGGCCCCGCTGACCTTCAGAGCTGCCGGTGCAGGCGGTCGGCGGCGACCAGCAGGACGTCCCAGACGCCACTGAACGGCGGGGCGTACGCGAGGTCCGCGTCGAACAGGTCCTGCGCGGTCGCGTGGGTGCCCAGCAGCGCCGCGACGACATCCACCCGCTTCACGCTCAGGTGGTTACGGCCCAGCAGTTGCGCGCCCAGCAGGCGGCCCGTGCCCCGCTCGCCGGTCAGGCGCACGTGAATGGGCCGGGCGCTGGCGTGGTACCCGGCGTGGTCGGTGCTGGTCACGTCCACGCTCACGGCGTTTAGGCCCAGGGTCTCGGCGTCGCTCTGGGTCAGGCCGGTGCGGGCCACGCCCAGCTCGAAGGTCTTGAAGATGGCGGTGCCGACCACGCCGGGAAAGCGGGCGTTCCCTCCGGCCATATTCACGCCTGCCACGCGGCCCATGCGGTTGGCGGGCAGGCCCAGCGGAATGTGCACGCTGCGGCGCGTAACGCGGTGCATGCTCTGGGTGTTGTCCCCGGCCGAGTAGATGCCCGGCACGTTCGTCTCCTGCCGGGCGTTCACGGCCACCGCGCCCGTCTTGCCCAGGCGCACACCGGCCGCGCGGGCCAGCTCCACGTTCGGTTTCACGCCCACCGCCACCACGACCAGGTCCGCCTGCACCAGCCCGGCGTCCGTCTGCACGCCCGTCACGCGCCCGGTGCCGGTCAGGCCCTCCACGCTCACGCCGCAGCGTACGTCCACCCCGCCGCGTTCCAGTTCCTCGCGGACCTGCGCCTGCAACTCCGGGTCCAGCATGCCGCGCGCCACTCCCGGCCCGCGCTCCAACAGGACCACGCTGAGGCCCCGCGCCCGCAGCGCCTCGGCCAGCTCCAGCCCGATGTACCCGCCGCCGATAATGCACGCCCGGCGTGCCCCCGCCACGCTGGCATCCAGCGCCTGCCCGTCCGGAATGTCGCGCAATACGTGCACGCCCTCCAGGTTCGTCTGCGCCCACGCGGGCCGCACGGCCGACACTCCGGTCGCCAGGAGCAGCCGGTCGAACGGTTCGGTCGTCGTGCGCCCCGCCTCCCGGTCCAGAACGGTCACTGTCGCGGCCCGCGCGTCCACGCCCGTCACCTCGTGCCGCGTGCGCACGCTGACGCCCCGCGCCCGCATCTGCTCCGGGGTGCGCGCCACCAGATCCCCGAAATCCTCGACCTCCCCGCCGATCACGTACGGCAACCCACACGCGCCGTAACTCACGAACTCACCCCGGTCGAACACCACGATCTCCGCGTCCGGATTGAACCGCCTCGCCCGGCTGGCCGCACTCATCCCGGCGGCCACGCCGCCCACAATCACGATTCGCATGCCCGCAGCGTAGCCGCTCCCCACCCGGCAGCCATATCGGTGGCCTTCATGAGGGGGCCGGTGGGGTCGGTGCGGGCGGTCAGGTCGCGCCCGCTGTGACCTATCAGCGGCCCCCTGGCTCAGCGGCCGAAGTCCTGCACCCAGTACGTGGTGAAGGTGGTGCTGGGCGTGCCGTTGCCCATCGCCGCCCCGAACAAGGTCCAGTCGGGGTTCATGAGGGTGCGGCAGTGGCCGGGACTGCTGATGAGGGTCTGAAGGGCCTCCTCGGGCGTCAGGACGTTGTACGCGGCGTTCTCTCCGACAAGCGTTCCGCTGAAGCCGCTCTGCCGGGCGCGCTGCGGGGGTTCGCTGCCGGTTTCGGGGTTCACGTGCCCCCGGAAGTTCAGGCGGATCATGTCGTTCACGTGCATCTGCGCGCTGCTGGCGAGCGACTGGTCCCATACCAGCGGGCCGGTCGTGCCGAACAGTTGATCCCCGCAGCGTTGCCCCTGGCGGCGGGCCTCGTTGGTGATGTCCATGAACCGCACCATCCATTCGTGGGAGTCGCTGGCCTCGATCTGGGCGGGCTGCACGTACACCAGCGCGGCGCAGCCGTCCTGTACTGACCCCCCGTAGCGGCTGAAGCCGATGCGGTGTCCCGCTGTCCGGCGCCGGGGGCGTACCGACTGGTGCCGCCGGGAGGGGCACCGTCGCCTGGGCGCTGGCGGGTGCGCCCAGAGGCAGGCCGTTCAGCGCGGCGCACAGCGCGGCGGCGCGCGTCAGGGGCCGTGACGAGCCGGTAGGGGAGGGGGCGGCGGAACGCAGGCGCCATCTGGGCGAGGGGAGTCTCAACATCTTCAGATCACTCCATCATGAGAACCGCACGGTGTCCTCACAATCTGCCGCCCGAGCATTTGGATTCCCACGTTCGTCGGGTGTGCACCCACCGGGGGAACGCGCGGCCGCCGCGCCCGGTACCGGCTCGGTACTCCGCTGCACAGCGCCGCCCGTCACCCGGCTGGGGGGGCTACCATGCTGGGCATGAGCGACGCATCCCCGACGCAGCACACGCCGGACCACACGCCCCTGAACCGAGCGCGCCTGATCGCCCCCGGTCCCGTCGAGGTCGCGCCGGACGTGCTGGCCCAGCTGGCGCAGCCGCAGATGCACCACCGCGCCCAGGACGGCATCGACAAGCTGATGGAAGCCCGCGCGAAACTCTCGCGCCTGCTGGGCGATCCGTATGACGCGGTCATCACGACCAGCAGCGGCACCGGCGCGTTCGAGGGCGCGCTGCTGAGCACCACCCCGGCGGGCGCGCGCGTCGTGAACGCGCAGGCGGGCAAGTTCAGCGAACGCTGGGGCGAGATGGCGCAGCGCTTCGGGTACGACACGCACCTTGTGGCCCGGCCCTGGGGCGACGTGCTCGACCCGCAGGAAGTGGCGGATACCGCGCGCGGCGCGCACACCCTGCTGATCACGCACAGCGAGACCAGCACCGGCGCGCTGCACGACCTGGAAGCCATCGCGCGGGCCGCGAAGGCCCAGAACCCGGACCTGATCATCATTGCCGACGGCATCACCTCCTACGGCGTGGCCGAACTGCGCCCGGCCGCGTGGGGCGTGGATGTGATCGTCTCCGGCAGCCAGAAGGGCACCGCCACCCCGCCGGGCCTGGGCTTCGTGCTGTTCAGTCCCGAGGTGCAGACGCGCATGATCCGCGAACCCGGCAACGCCTTCTACCTCGATATGACCCGCGAACTGGCCGGGCAGAAGGCCGGCAGCACCCCGCAGACGCCCGCCATCAACCTGATCTACGCCCTGAGCACCGCCCTGGACCGTCTGCTGAGCGTGCCCCTGGAAGTCCTGTGGGCCGAGCAGCGCCGCAAGACCGACGCCCTGATTGCCGCCGGAACGGCGCTTGGCGCGCCCGCCTGGGCTCCGCGCACCAGCCCGGCCGTCGCGGTCCTGACGCCCCCGGCGGGCGTGACCGGCCGGCAGGTGGCCGCGCAACTCGCGGCCATGGGCCAGCGCGCCCTGCCCGGACAGGCCCCCCATGAGGACACCGTGTTCCGAGTGAGCACCATGGGGTACGCCGACCGGTACGACGCGCTCGGCATCGCCGGAATCCTGGAAGACGCCTTCGCGGCGCTTGGCGTGCCCTTCGAGCGGGGCGTCGCCGTGAACGCCGCGTGGCAGGCCCTGCGCCGCTGAGGGCCGCAGCAACCACTCCAACCTGAATACCAGCCCAACGTGCAGCCGCCCCAGCTTCAGGCCGGTGCGGTTGCACGTTGGGCACTGTGCCGCGCCGCGAACGGGGCACCACACGGAGATCTGCACCGCCATCTGTCCGCCGTGTCCGGAGCGCCGCCCGCGTGCCGTACCCTGTGCGGCATGACCCGCGCCCTGTTCCACACCAGCCAGGATCTGCTGTTCCACGCGCAGGTCACGCACGCCCGCGGGGACGAGGTGGCGCTGGACGCCACGGCCCTCTACCCGGAAGCGGGTGGTCAGGCGGCCGACACCGGCTCTCTCCGCTGGACGGAGGCGAGCGGCGAGGCCCGGCGGGTGTCGGTGACGCACAGCCGGAGGGACAGGGCCACCGGCCTGATCTGGCACAGCCTGACCGGCGACCTTCCCCCGGTCGGTCTCGCGGTCACGGGCGAGGTGGACGCGGCGCGCCGCTGGCGGCACTCGCAGCGGCACAGCGCCGAGCACCTGCTCGCGCAGGCGTTCGTGCGGGTGAACCCGGCCTTCACGGTGGACGCCGTGAACATGACCGGCCCGGAATGCACCCTGGACCTGCGCGGCGACCCGGCCGAGGTACACGTGCGGGCCGCCGAGGCGCTGTTGCGCGAAACGCTGGGCCGCACCGACCTGAGCCTCGAAACGCCGGTCGTGCCGGACCAGGACCTGCACCGGTACCCGCTGCGGCGGGCTGCGGCGGTCAGCGGGGCGGTGCGCCTCGTGATCTTCCGGGACGGACGGGGCGAGCCGTTCGACGTGAGCGCCTGCGGCGGCACGCACGTCCCGCACGCCAGCATGGCGGCGCCCGTCGTGGTCTTGCGCACCGAGCGCGTGCGGGGCGGCGTGACCCGCGTGACCTTCATGGCCGGCGAGGAAGCGGGCGCCCATCTGGGCGGCGTGTACGCCGACACCCGGAAGCTGGCCGTGGACCTGAGCGTGCCGGTCGAGCAGGTGCCGGGGAGGGTGCAGGTCCTGGCAGACAGCCACGCGGCCCTGCAAGCGCAGCTGGACGCCCTGAACGCTGCTCACGCCCGGACCCTGCGGGACGCCGCTCCCACAGAGACGCTCGGAGCCGCGACCCTGCGTCCTCTCACTCTGCGTCCTGTCACACTGCCCGACCCGGCCGGTCTGCTGCCCGCCCTGACCGACCTGAAACCCGGCGAGGTCGTGGTCGCCGTGACCGCAGCGGGCCGCGTGGGCGTGGCCAGCGCCCACCCGGACGTGAACGCCGCAGAGGTTCTGCGCGCCGCACTGACGGCCAGCGGCGGCAAGGGCGGCGGCCGGCCCGACCTCGCCCAGGGCAGCACCCCGGACACCGGCGCTTTCACGCGCGCCGTCCGCGAAACACTCCTCGCTCCTGCCTGACGGTTCACAGCCACCCCGGAACTTGGTAGGCTCAGGGGTCATGAGTATCCACCTGAACGCCGAACCCGGCCAGATTGCCGAAACCGTCCTGCTGCCCGGCGACCCCCTGCGCGCCAAGCACATCGCCGAGACCTTCCTGACCGACCCGGTGCTACACAACACCGTGCGCGGCATGCACGGCTACACCGGCACGTACAAGGGCCAGCGGGTCAGCGTGCAGGGCACCGGCATGGGCATCGCCAGCTCCATGATCTACGTCAGCGAACTGATCACGGGGTATGGCTGCAAGAACCTGATCCGCGTCGGCACCGCCGGCAGCTACCAGGCAGACGTGCACGTGCGTGACATCGTGCTCGCGCAGGCCGCCTGTACGGACAGCAACATCAACAACATCCGCTTCGGGGCCAAGAACTTCGCCCCCATCGCGGACTTCGGCCTGCTGATGCGCGCCTACCAGATCGCACGCGAACGCGGCCACGCCACGCACGTCGGGAACATTATGAGCAGCGACACCTTCTACCACGACGACTTCGACCAGTACAAACTCTGGGCGGACTTCGGCGTGCTGGCCGTCGAGATGGAAGCCGCCGGGCTGTACACCCTGGCCGCCAAGCACGGCGTCAAGGCCCTGACCATCCTGACCATCAGCGACCACCTCGTCACCCGCGAGGAAACGACCGCCGAGGAACGCCAGCTGACCTTCAACGCCATGATCGAGATCGCCCTGGACGCCGCGCTGGGCGAGTAATGCTGACTCCGATTGACTGGCAGGCAAAGCCGCTGGGTCCGAGCGGACGCGAGTAGCAACACCATACGCCCCTTCGCGGCATGGAGCGGAAGCCAACTAAGTACACTGCGTTTATCTTGTAGATAAACCGCGCGGAGCGCGTAGCAGAAGAAAGTACGTTGGAGCGGGAATG
>NZ_JAGLBB010000059.1 GCF_018260555.1 Deinococcus sp.
GCTGGGCGCGTGGCACGCCCGCACCCGCTTTGCGCGCCGCGTGCCGCTGGACGCCGTGAAGGCCGCTCTGGCGTCCCGACCCGCCGGGACCGAGTGCCACTGGGCGGGCGGCGAGACGGGCGGCTGGCAGCCTGGGCGTGCGCCCTTTCCGTAGGCAGTAGGGAGTGTCGCTGCTGTTCCGGTTACGCCCCGTCGCTGACCGCCGCCGCCACGGTCCGGGCGGCCACCTCGACCGCGCGGGTCAGTTCCGCCTGTGGGAGGTACGGCACGGCTTTCGCCTCGGCCAGGGCGACTCTGGCGTTGGCGGGCAGGTGCAGGAACCCGCACGGCACGTCCGCCCGGCACAGGGCGCGCAGGGCATGCAGGGCGTGGTACATGACCGCGTTGCACACGAACGTGCCGGCCGTGTCGCTCAAATGTCCGGGGATGTCCGCCGCCTGCCACGCGGTCAGCACGGCGCGCAGCGGCAGGGTGCTCAGGTACGCGTCCGGGCCGCCTGCGTGGACAGGGGCGTCCCGGTGCTGCCGCCCGGCGTTGTCGGGAATGCGGAAGTCCATGACGTTCACGGCCACGCGTTCCAGCGTCACCTGCGGTTGCCCGCTCGCCAGTCCGGTCAGCAGGACGGCCGCCGGACGCTGCGTTTCCAGCAGTTCCGTCAGGCGCGCGCACGCTGCGTCAGGCTCGACCGGCAGCAGCGCCGACACGACCCGCAGGCCTCCCAGTACCCGCCCGTCCAGTACCCGCCCATCCAGTACCAGCCCGTCCAGTGCCAGGGCCGCCTCGGCACTCGGGTTGACGGGGTGCGAGTGGAACGCCTCGAAACCAGTCAGCAGCAAGGGCATCATGCGCGGAGAGTAGCGCGTTCCCCGGCCCAGCTGCCGGCCGCCTCTCCTGAAATGAAGGCCGCAGTTGCGCCGCGCCGGGCGGCCTATGCTCGGGCGTATGCCTGAACTGCCGGAAGTGGAAACCACGCGCCGCAAGATCGAGCCGCTGCTGCGGGACCGGACGATCCTGCACGTCGAACACGACGCGCCTCACAAGTACCGCGACACGCATCTCGCCGCAGGGCGGCGCGTGACCGGCCTCTCGCGGCGTGGGAAGTACCTGATGCTGAACCTCGCGCCCCCGCAGGGCGACGGCCCGCACGACCTGGAATTCATCGTGCATCTGGGCATGACCGGCGGGTTTCGCCTGGAGGGCAGCAAGCACACGCGCGTGACCATCCGCACGGACGGCGGCGACCTGTTCTTCGACGACGCGCGGCGTTTCGGGAAGATGGCGGTCGTGCGTCCCGGCGAGTACGCGGGCATGCCGACCCTGGCGGCGATGGGACCCGAGCCGCTCTCCGGGGAGTTCCGGGAGGAGGCGTTCGCGGCGCTGGCCGCCCAGGCAGGCGCGGTGAAACCCTGGCTTCTGTCGCAACGACCCGTGAGCGGCGTGGGGAACATCTACGCCGACGAGAGCCTGTGGCACGCGGGCATTCACCCGGCCCAGTCGCACCTGACGCGCGACGAGGCCGCGCGGCTGTACGCGGCGGTGCGCGACGTGATGGGCCGCGCCGTCGAGGCGGGCGGCAGCAGCCTGGGCAGCGGTGTGGGCAACTACCGGCAACATGACGGCCTGTCCGGCCTGTTCCAGCATGCGCACGCCGTGTACGGACGCGGCGGCCAGCCCTGTCCGCGCTGCTGGACCACCATCGAGAAGACCGTGCTGGCCCAGCGGGGCACGCACCACTGCCCGCAGTGCCAGCCGCTGCGCCGCCCTGAAGGGCAGGCACAGGCAGGCCAGGCACACAAAGGCCAGGCACAGGAAGGCCGCGCATGACCGACCCGACCGGACTGAGCCTGACCGCCCTGAGGCTGTCGTACACCCGCGCCGAGCTGCGCCGCGCGGACCTGCACCCCGATCCGCTCGAGCAGTTCCGGGGGTGGCTCCAGGAGGCCATCGACGCGGGCCTGCGCGAACCGTACGCGCTGAGCCTCGGCACCGCCGACGGGGCCGGGCGGCCGGGCGTGCGCACGGTCCTGCTGCGCGGCGCGGACGAACGCGGCCTGACCTTCTACACCAACTACGAGTCGCACAAGGGCCGGGATCTGGCCGCCAACCCGCAGGCGGAGGGGCTGTTCCACTGGGCCGAGCACGAACGGCAGGTGCGCGCCTACGGCCCCGTGACGCGCGTGCCGGACGCCGAGAGCGACGCGTACTTTCACGCCCGCCCGCGCGAGTCGCAACTCGCCGCGCATGTCAGCGACCCACAGAGCGCGCCCATCCGGGACCGCGCGGCCATTGACGCGACCTTCGCCGCGCTGCACGCCCGCTTCCCGGAGGGCCGCGTGATTCCCCGCCCGGCCTTCTGGGGAGGCTACCGGATGCAGGTGCAGGAATGGGAGTTCTGGCAGGGCCGCGAGAGCCGCCTGCACGACCGCTTCCGCTACGTGCCGGATGGTGGGGGCTGGCGCGTGGACCGGTTGATGCCCTGACGGACCCCGACCCGCCAGCCCCGCCACACAGGGGCGGCTCGCGGGGCGCGACATGCCCGGACGCGCTTCCCGAACCTGCGCCATGCCCACTATCAAAGGTTTTGCCCGGCGCGCCTAGGTCAGGCCCGTGTGCGCGGCTGGCAAAGCGGCCCCGGCGCCCCGTCCGTCCGGCGGGATTCTGTGGCGGGCCTCGCTATCACCAGGAGACCCACGGTGCATGCTGACCCGCATGAGCAACCTGTACACCGCAGAAGCAACCGCCACTGGAGGCCGCGCCGGCACCACCAAGAGCAGTGACGGCCGCCTGGACCTGAACCTCAGCGTGCCCGCCGGAATCGGCGGTGACGACGGCCCCGGTACGAACCCCGAGCAACTGTTCGCCGCCGGGTACGCCGCGTGCTTCCAGGGTGCCCTGGGCGTGGCCGCGCGCCGCGCCAAGATCGAACTGGCCGACGACAGCACCGTCACCGCCCGCGTGGGCCTCCAGAAATCCGGGCTGGCCTTCGGGCTCGACGTGGAACTTGAGGGGCACTTCCCGGGCCTGAGCGGAGAGCAGGCGCTCGCGCTGATGCACGCCGCGCACGAGGTCTGCCCCTACAGTGTCGCCACGCGCGGCAACGTGGACGTGCGCATCAGCGTCCGCTGATCTCATACGGATTCCGATTGATTTGGTGCAGCTCCGAATCAATCTGAGCGGATGCGAGGAGGAACAGTATACGCCCCTTCGTGGTATGGAGCCGCAGGCGGCGCTTTCCCGACTGTGGCGTAATTTAGCGGAGTTCGTAAGAGTCCAGTCTTCCCGCGTGTGCCCCACCCTGTCCCCCGGACAGAGCGGGGCACGCGCGGGTTTATGTGCACTTCAGGTCGGGTCGCGGCTTTCCACATCCGTGTCCTCGGCGTCCTCGCCCAGCAGGTCGCGGCGCTCGCCGGGCGTCAGGGCGATCATCACGCGGCGCAGCACCACGTCCACGGCCTGCTCGGCGCTCTCGTCGAGGGTCAGTCCGTTCAGCAGCGGCACATCGTAGGTGGTGGCCAGCATTTCCAGTTCGTCCTGCATGGCCCGGATCTCATGGAAATAGCGCATGTAGCGGTGCAGGGGGCGGCTGGCGCCGGTCTCGTCGTTGCGGCTCTCGAAGTGCCGCTGGTGCTCGTCGGCGTCGGGCAGCGTGACCAGCATCGGCACGACCAGCGCCCCCCTGAACGACCCGGCCTGAAGGTACCCGGGCACCAGGTGCACGCCTTCGAGCACCAGGCTGGTGCCCTCCTGCATGCTGCGCTGCACGACGGCGCTCAGGCCCACGCTGACCTGCTGCACCTGATCGCGGAACCCGGCGATCAAAGCCTCGCGGCTGGGATGCTCGGGGCGGGGCGCGCCGGGCGGTAGCAGGGCCTCCCAGGCGCTGAAGGTGCTGGCGTGCAGCGTGGGCACCAGGGCGGGGGAGACCATGGCCCGCATGACTTCCCGGATGGAATCGGTACTGACGACGCGGGTGATGCCCAGCCGGTACGCGATCTCGGCTGCCAGGAAGCTCTTACCGGTGCCACTCACGCCGCCCAGCAGCACGATCACGGGACGCGGCGGCCTGCGGATGACGCGCAGCAGGCGGTAGCGGGCGCTGACATCCGGGCCGACCTCATCACGCAGCAGCGCCTCGACCTTCTCGCGGATGGCGGCGCGGCGCACCACGCGGTCCTCGCTGCCGCGCAGGTCCCGCTGCGTGACGCGCGCCACCTTGCGCGCCACGTCCGGTGGCACGCCCGCCGCCAGCATGGACTGCACCAGGATGCCCTTACTGAAGGGGACCGGCACCTCGCTGCCGCCGCCGATGACGCCCAGCTTGCCCCTGTTGTGCTGCAAGTAGCGGTAGGTGAGGCGCAGGTGCTCGCCGTACTGTTCGGCCAGGACATCCTCGGTGAGGCGGTCGATGGCCTCGGCACTCAGGGCCCGCACGCCCTGACGGCGCAGTGTGAGGTCCACGCTGCTGGCGGTGGCGTAGGCGTCCTTGCCGGACAGTCCGGCGTCTTCCAGCGTGCGCGCCAGGACGCCCCGGCTGAACGGCAGGTTGCCCTTGCGCGCCGTGACGATGATGTCCACGAACGCCGGGGTCTGCCGGGCCGTTGCCTGCGCCGTTTCGGGTCCGGCGAGGTCATGGGCGACCTCGGCCATCAGGGCGTGCAATTCGGTGGGGCTGACCAGCGTGCGCCGCGCCAGCCGCAGCTCCTGCTCGATGCGGCGCGCAGCGGCGGCGGCCACGCTGGCGTCTGCCCCGGCGTTGACGAGCGACTCGGTCAGCAGCCCCCGGCTGAACGGGAAGGCGTGCCGCGCCGTGCCGATCCGGAGTTCAGGCTGACTCATGTGGGCTCCGGTCGAGTGTGTTGCGAGAACCTGTCGTACGGTCTGTGGTTTCCAGGGATGCGTAACCGTTCAACCCGAGCGGACCCGGCGGCTGCGAGGGTGAGCAACACCGGGCCCGGGCGTGCCCTTGGCACTCCGGTGCCCGGGTGGGCGATGAGCCCGACAGACGGAATCCGTCTCATAGGCGCTCCCGTTCGGGTGGGGGGGCGCCGCGCAGGGAAGGGTAAAGCCGGGCCATGCGCCGCAGTGTAACGTTCCGGCCCGGTCAGCGCGGCGCAGATGCTGTACGGGCGGTCAGTGGCGGGGCGGGTCGCGTTTGACAGCTCCTTCCAGCAGCAGGTTCAGGGCCAGTCGCATCTCATCTTGCAGGGGGCGTTCGGTGCCGTAGGCGCTCCAACGCAGCGCGACCATCAGATACGTATCGGCGATCAGGTTGCTGATGCGCTGCAGACTCAGGTCGGTGCGCATCATGCCCGCCTGGTGCATGGGCCGCAGGATCAGCTCGACTACCTTGCTCAGCGGCAGCGCCTGGTACGCGGTGTGGGCGCGTTCCGGGTTGGGGTTCATGACCTCGTACGCCAGTGGGGGAAACAGATCACGCTCGCGGGTGTTCTCGTCGGCCAGGCGGTCCCAGACCTCGTACAGCACCGTCAGCGGGGCGGTGCCGCTTTGCAGGCGGGTCTCGGCGTGGTCGCGCAGGCGGCTCATGACCTCGCTGCCGTAGTCCAGCAGCACCGCTTCCTTGTACGGGTAGTAGTTGAAGAAGGTGCCGCGTGACACGTTGCTGGCCTTGGCGATATCGGTGGCGGTGGTGGTCTGAAAGCCACCTCGCTTGAACAGGTCAATGGCGACGGTATAGATGCGGGCGCGGCGGCGCTCTTTCTGACGTTCGCGCAGCGAGGTTGAATCCATGATCTCCACAGGATACTGCCACGGGTCCAAAATGATACCCCGTCCCATTTGACGCGGATTTCGCTTGACTGGCCCGGTTGATTGGTCTGTCAGGGCTGTTCAAATCGGGCGCGACCGGGAAGCGGCGCCACAGCGCGGGCAGTAACGGAGAGGATGCCAGCGGTGGTGTCGGCCTCCCAATGTGTTTCTGGGGTATGAAAACACAGCCGCAATCCGTAGGGTCCGTCCAGCCTGACAGCAGGCACGCATCCAATGGGGGAGGGGGCCGGTGCCCGCGCCGGTTGCGGTACGCTGAACCTCATGAGTGTGATCCTCGGCATTGACATCGGCGGCAGCGGCATCAAGGGCGCGCCAGTGGACACCCGCACCGGCAAGCTGGTCGGCGAACGCTGGCGCGTCCCCACCCCCGAGGGAGGCGCGCCCGACGATGTCAAGGCGGTCGTGGCCGAACTCGTCACTCACTTCGGACTCGAGGGGCCGGTCGGCGTGACCTTCCCCGGCATCGTGCAGCGCGGCCACACCCTGTCCGCCGCGAACGTCCACCCGGACTGGGTGGGCCTGGACGCCAACGCACTGTTCAGCGAGGCGACCGGCCACGAGGTGCACCTGATCAACGACGCCGACGCCGCCGGATTGGCCGAGGCGCGCTTCGGGGCGGGCAAGGGCGTGCAGGGCACCGTGATGGTCCTGACCTTCGGCACCGGCATCGGCAGCGCCCTGATCCACGAGGGTGTGCTGGTGCCCAATACCGAACTCGGGCACCTGTGGCTGCGCGACAAGCACGCCGAAAGCTGGGCGTCTGACCGCGCCCGCGAACAGGACGACCTGAACTGGAAACAGTGGAGTAAGCGCGTCAGCTCCTACCTGCAACACCTGGAACTGCTGTTCAGCCCGGACCTGTTCATCATTGGTGGCGGCGTCAGCAAGAAGGCCGACAAGTGGCAGGAACACCTGAAAGTCGGGCGCAGCCGCGTCGTGCCTGCCACCCTGCTAAACGAGGCCGGTATCGTCGGGGCCGCCATGATGGCCGGCAGCGCCCCGCCTGCCACTCCCAGCTCCCCGGCCAGCAAGGCAGCCAGCGGGTCGGCCGTCAAGCCCGTTGCCCGCAAGGCCGCAACTCCAAAAAAAGCCTGACGCGTACCACGCAGAGCCCCTAACCGCCGTGCAGCCCCGGGCGCCGGTCGCGCCGCCTTTCGACCTGTGGTCCGGCCCGTCCCGCGCGGCTCCGTGTCGCCTGAGCGTACCGCTCGACACGTCCCGATCGGTGCCCAGCACTCCCGGCGATCCGGCCCACGCTTCTCAAGCGCAGTCCGTATCCCACCCTTCCTGAAGGTGGTCCCGCGCGGCGCGGCGTAGCATGCCGCCCATGACCGACCTACCTGACCCGCACCTGCCCCGCCTGCTCACCTGCGACGTGCTGTTCACGGGCATGGGGGGCGCGCAGTCGCCGGGCGGCGTGGTCGTGGTGGGCGGCATGGTCGCGGCGACGGGTGATCCGGCCGCGCTGCGCGCCTCGTACCCGCACGCGCGTGAGGAAGCGGTGGGCGGCGTGATCGCGCCGCCGCCCGTGAACGCCCACACGCACCTGGACATGAGCGGCTACGCGTTCACGGCCCTGCCGTACTTCCGCTGGATTCCGGAGGTGGTTGTCCCGCAACGCGAGAAACGCACCGTCGAGGCGGCCCTGCACGGCGCGGACACCCTGCGCCGCCTGGGCGCGGGCGGCGTAGGGGACATCGTGTACATGCACGCGCCGGAGGTCATGGACGCCCTGCTGGCCCGCGAGGACCTGAGCGGCGTGCTGTACTACGAGGCGCTGAGTGCCTTTCCGGAGCAGGCCGAGGCGACCTGGCGCACCATCCGCGGGCGTGTGGATCGCTGGCGCCGCCTGGAACGCCCTGGCGGGCCGCGCGTGGGCCTGTCCCCGCACACGCCGCACACCGTCAACCACCGCCTGATGAGGCTGCTGTGTGATTACGCCGCCGGCGAGGGCCTGCCCCTGCAGATCCACGTGGCCGAGCACCCCGCCGAGCACGACCTGTATGCGCGCGGCGGTGGCCCCATCTGGGACAACCGGCTGGCAGCGTTCTACCCAGCCACCTTCGCGGACGTGATCGGCCGCGCGCCGGAACCGGGTCTGACGCCCGTGCGGTACCTCGACGAACTGGGCGTACTGACCGCGAAACCCACGCTGGTCCACATGGTGAACGTCACCCCGGATGACATCGCGCGCGTGGCCCGGGCGGGGAGCGCCGTCGTGACCTGCCCACGCAGCAACCACCACCTGGAGTGCGGCGTGTTCCCCTGGGCGGCCTTCGCGGCGGCCGGGGTGGAGGTCGCGCTGGGCACCGATTCGGTCGCCAGTGGCGGCTCGCTGGACGTGCGCGAGGAAGTCGCGTTCGCGCGGACGCTATACCCCACCCTGGACCCGCGCGTGATCGTGCGCGCCGCCGTGAAAGGCGGGCACCGCGTGCTCGGCAGCCGCGCGGCGTTCATCCGCCGGGGCGAGCCCTGGAACGAGGCGTACCTCTGGCGCTGACCGCCCTCCGACGCTGTTGGGCGAACCCGGAAAAAGGCGCAGAGAGCCCGGAACCCGCTCCGGCGTTCAGGGCTGTCGGCACCTATCTGATGGAAGGGCGTATTACTGGCTGAAGTTCGCCTGGCAGGTGCCGTTCGCGACGGTCTGACCGCCGCGCTGCATGGTCAGGCGACCCTGGTACGGCAGGCTCAACAGAGACGTAACCTCACAGGTGTACGTGGTGTTCCTGGTGGCCACCCAGGAAAACGTGACAGAGCGGCGCTCCGGGTCGTAGTGCGCCACGCTGAACCCCTCGCGGCCTGTGGCGAAGGCGTCGAGTCGGTCACGCTCGTTCACGCTGGCCGTGCCACTTGCCACGGGCACGAGGTCCGGGATGCTGATGGTGGCGGTCACGCTGCGCCCGTCGATGGGGCCGGTCACGGTCCAGGTTTCCCCGACCGTCAGGGGTCCCGCCTGACGCGGTGAGGGCCCCTGCTCGTCGCGGGCGGCCAGCAGGGACGCCACCGGAGCGCAGGAGGCTATGAGAACGGGAAGCAGCACGGCAGCCGTCAGGACACGCAGGGTCATGAGCAGATCATACGGGCCGCACATGAGGACCGGCGAGACCTTCCAGTCGCCTCCGAAGCAGTCCTGAGTATCCCGATTGATCCCGTGTCGCTCTGAACGGATGTGAGCGAATGCGATGAGGAACGGCAGATGCCCCTTCGCGGTATGGAGCCGCAGTCCGTCTCGTTCACGGTGCCTGAGCGTTCGCGGCTCAAGTTGCTTATGCGCGTCTCACTGAAATCCGTTCGTATCCCGGGCCGACAGCGCGTTATACTCACTCGTCATGTTCCGTGTCCTGAACAAATTATTCGATAACAACCAGCGCGACGTGGCGCAGATCGTGAAGACGGTCGTGCAACCCGTGAACGCCCTGGAAGAAGAAACCATGAAAGTGGAAGATCTCGCCGCAGCCTTCATGGACCTGCGCCGCCGCGTTCAGGAGGGCGGCGAGACCCTCGATGATGTGGTCGTTCCGGCCTTCGCGCTGATCCGCGAGGCGGGCCGCCGCTCCATCGGCAAACGCCACTACGACGTGCAGCTGATCGGCGGGTACGCCCTGCACCGGGGCCGCATCGCGGAGATGCGCACCGGGGAAGGCAAGACCCTGGTCGCTACGCTGGCCCTCGCCCTGAACGCGCTGGAAGGACACGGCGCGCACCTGGTGACTTCCAACGATTACCTCGCGCGGGTTGGCATGGAAGAAATGAGTCTGCTGTACCGCACCCTCGGCCTGACCGTCGGCCTTGCCAGCCGCGAACTGCAACCCGCGCAGAAGCAGGCCGCGTACGCCTGCGATATCACGTACGTGACGAACAGCGAACTGGGCTTTGATTACCTGCGTGACAACATGGCCCAGAGCCGCGAGGCCCTCGCCCTGCGCGCCGAGCACCCCCTGAACTTCGCCATCGTGGACGAGGTGGATTCCATCCTGATCGACGAGGCCCGCACGCCCCTGATCATCAGCGGGCAGGCTGAGAAGGCCACGGACCTGTACTACGTGTACGCCAAACTGATCCGCCGCCTGCAAAAAGGCGAACCCGCCGAACCCGGCGTGCGTACGGAACCGACCGGCGACTACACCATCGACGAGAAGAGCAAGCAGGTGCACCTGACCGAGGGCGGTATCGGCAAGATCGAGCGCCTGCTGAGCCTCGGGGACCTGTACAGCCCCGAGAACATGGACAAGGCCCACATGATCACCCAGGCCATCCGCGCCCGCGAACTGTACCAGCGCGAGAAGGACTACATCGTGAACGCCGAGGGCGAGGTCATCATCGTGGACGAGTTCACGGGGCGCTCCATGCCCGGACGCCGCTACGGCGAGGGCCTGCACCAGGCCATTGAAGCGAAAGAAGGCGTGAAGATCGAGAACGAGAACCAGACGCTCGCGACCATCACGTACCAGAACTTCTTCCGCCTGTACCGCAAGTTCTCGGGCATGACCGGCACCGCCAAGACCGAGGAGAAGGAATTCCTCGACATCTACGGCAGCGACGTTCTTGTCATCCCCACCAACCAGCCCATCCTGCGCAAGGACGCCGAGGACCTCGTGTACCGCACCCGCCTGGGCAAGTACAACGCCGTTGTGCAGGAAGTCGTGGAACTCCAGGCGACCGGCCGCCCCGTCCTGATCGGCACGGCCAGCATCGTCACCAGCGAACAGCTCAGCGGTCTCCTCACGCAGGCCGGCGTGAAACACAGCGTCCTGAACGCCAAGTTCGAGGCGCAGGAAGCCAGCATCATCGCGCAGGCCGGCCGCTCCGGCACCGTGACCATCGCCACGAACATGGCCGGGCGCGGCACCGACATCATGCTGGGCGGGAACGCCGAGTTCATCCTGGGTGAAGCCATCGAGCAGAACTTCGGCATCAGCCGATTTACCCCCGAAGCCGAAGGGTTTATCAAGGCCGTCAGCCGCCAGGACGAGAACGCCGTGCAGGCCGGCATGCTGATCCCCGGCATGACCGAGGACTTTGCCCGGCAGGCCCTACAGGTGCAGGCCGACATTCTCGCCGACCGCCAGAAGGTCAAGGACATCGGCGGACTGCACATCATCGGCACGGAACGCCACGAGAGCCGCCGCATCGACAACCAGCTGCGCGGCCGCGCCGGACGTCAGGGCGACCCCGGCAGCAGCCGCTTCTACGTGTCCTTCGAGGACGACCTGATGCGCCTGTTCGCCAACGACCGCGTGATCGCCATGATGGACCGCCTTGGCATGGACGACAGCCAGCCCATCGAGGCGAAGATGGTGACCGGCGCCATCGAGAAAGCGCAGGCGCGTGTCGAGGACCGCAACTTCAGCACCCGCAAGCAACTGCTGGAATTCGACAACGTCATGAGCAAGCAGCGCGACACCATCTACGCCCAGCGCCGCGAGGTCCTGCTCGGGCCAGACAGCGACGTCGAGGAAAGCACCGAGGGCATGATCGCCGACTACGTCGATATGCAGCTCGCCACGTACCTGCCCGCCGAGGCCACCCACGACCAGTGGGACACCGAAGGCCTGAAAGCCGCCGTGCTGGACACCACCCCGCAACTCGAATCCTTCGACTTCGAGGGACTGCGCGCCATGAGCCCCGCCGACGCGCAGGACACGCTACTCAAGGCCGTGGCCGACGCCTACGACGCCCGCCGCGACGAACTGGGCAACACCATGCTCATCAGCCTGGCGCGCTACGTGCTGCTCCAGACGGTCGATCAGCACTGGAAAGAACACCTGCACAACATGGATGTCCTGCGCCAGGGCATCGGCCTGCGCGGCTACGGCCAGCGCGACCCGTTCACCGAGTACAAGTTCGAGGCGACCAACATGTTCAACGAAATGGTCGACAACCTCAAAACGGACGTCACCAAATTCGTGTTCAGAATGCAGTTCGGTCAGACCGGCTAAGACAGATTCCGATTGCTTCGGTGCAGTCCTGAATCAATCCGAGCGGATGCGAGTAGGAACACTATACGGGTTTCGCGGTATGGAGCTGCGGTCCGTATCAGACGGCCCGCCGCCGATTTCGTTGGCCGCCCGTCGCTGCGTCGTGGGCTTCCCTGATGTTGAATGTGTTGTCCGGATGAATGGAGCCTCAGCTCGACGTGGGCCGTCAGATTGCCGGGGTCAGATGCGTCCGGGCCGCTGCCCTTCAGGGACAGCAGCTCGCCGCGTTGCCCTCCATAGGGCAAGGCCGAACCTGTCTCAGCGCAGGTCCTGGGTGCGCCTCCTCGCCGGGGGAACGGGAAGATGGACGTTCCCTCAGCGTTGCCTGTAGTGCCGCTGAAGATTCGCTTCAGTCGCCTTGAGAGGGCCGTCATGTCCCGGCAAGGCTGCCAGGGCGACACTACCCGTATGAACCTGCTCCTGATCATGGCGGCCCTGACACTCCTGATCATGCTGGGTGCCTTCGTTGCGCTCACGCGTGACGACCGCGCCCTGCTGACCGAGCAGTGTGACCTTCCCGCTGACCTTCAGCCCTTGCCCCGCGCGTACAACCGCCGCGTGACGGCTGCCGCCAGTGCCGATGAACACGCCCATTACCCGCAGGCGGCCGACTGAGTGCACGCAACCCGCGTCTGCTTGAGTTCGTTCTCCCATTAAGACCTCTGCGACCGCATCACCTTCTGTTAGTGGTTGTGACAACCCGCCGCTGGCAGGGGTGAAGCGTGGGCGGCTGCCTTGGCGGCCCCCAGCCGTATTACGCCCACAGTAGAATGGGGGTTATGACCTCCGCTTCACCCGATACCCTGGTGCTGATCGACGGGCACGCCCTGGCGTTCCGGTCGTATTTTGCCCTGCCGCCCCTGACCAACCGGCAGGGCGAAAGCACGCACGCCATCCTGGGATTCCTGCGCCTGACCCTGCGCCTGGCGCGGCAGAAAAGCAATCAGGTGATCGTGGTGTTTGACCCGCCGGTCAAGACCTTCCGGCACGAGCAGTTCGACGGGTACAAGGCCGGTCGGGCCGAGATGCCCGCCGACCTGCCCGGACAGATCAACCGTATCCGCGAGATTGTGGACGCCATCGGCCTGCCGCGCCTGGAGGAACCCGGGTTCGAGGCGGACGACGTGATCGCCAGCCTGACCCGTAAGGCCGAGGGCACCGGCATGCAGGTGCGGATCGTGACCAGTGACCGCGACGCGTACCAGCTGCTCGACGATCACGTGCGCGTCATCACGAACGACTTCCGCCTGATCGGCCCGGACGAGGTACTCGAAAAGTACGGCGTGACCGTCCGGCAGTGGGTGGACTACCGCGCCCTGACCGGCGACGCCAGCGATAACATTCCCGGCGCCAGGGGCATCGGCCCGAAGACCGCGTCGAAGCTGCTTCAGGAGTACGGTTCGCTCGAAGGCATCTACGCCGCCGCGAAGGCTGGAACCCTGAAACCCGACGGAACCCGCCAGAAACTGCTGGACTCCGAGGAGAACGTGCAGTTCAGCCACGGGCTGTCATGCATGGTCACGGACCTGCCGCTGGACGTGGAACTCGGGACCGGGCGACTGCCGGGGAACCCGGCCCGACTGGAAGAGTTGCTGGACGAACTGAACCTGATGAGCGTCAAGCGTGACGTGGCCGCCCTGGACGCCGCCGACGCCAGCCCGGCCCTGCCAGACAGCGTGCTCGACGCTGCCCACCACTCGGCCCCGCACCAGACGGCCCTGTACCAGACGGCCCTGCACCAGACGGCCGCGCACGACGAACCCGGCGGACGCCTCCCGGACCTCATGACCCGCACGGCCCCCTGGCAGGCCCCCACCGGGCCGGTCATCTGGGGGTACGCCCTGTCCCGCGAGGACGACCTGACCGCCGCCCTGACCGAGGCCGCCACCTTCGAAGCGACCGGCGACCCCGCCGCCGGGGAGTACAGCGGAGTGCTGCGGACCGCGCCCACCCACGAACCTACCGAGTGGAAGAAAGCAGAGGTGTACGCCCCGCCCGGCACTCTCTTCGACAACCCAGATACGCCCGCAGCCCCCCTGACAAAAACGCAGCAGAAGACGGCCGAGAAGGCCCTGAAGGACCAGGAAAGGGCGGCCGCGAAACTCCGCGCGCAGTACCCCGCCACCGTCAGCGAAAGCGAATTCGCCTCCCAGCCGACCGTGACGGCTGCCGCCGCCAAGGCCCTGGCCACGCACCTGCGCGTGCGCGGCCTGAACACCGAACCCGGCGACGACCCCCTGCTCATGGCGTACCTGCTCGACCCGGCCAACACCACCATGAACGCCGTCGCGGTGCGCTACCTGAACGCCCCCTGGCCGGGGGACGCCGCTAGCCGCGCCGCCGCCACCGCCCAACTGCTGAGGCTGCTGCCCCCGCTGCTCGACGACACCCGCCGCGCCCTGTACGACGACATGGAACAACCCCTGTCCGGCGTGCTGACCCGCATGGAAGTCCGGGGCGTGCAACTGGACAGCGAGTACCTGCGCGGCCTGTCTGCCGCTACCGCCTCCCGCCTCCAGGTGCTCGAAACGCAGATCCACTCGCTCGCCGGACGTGAATTCCAGATTCGCAGCCGCGACCAGCTCGAAGCGGTCCTGTACGACGAACTCGGCCTGGCGAGCGCCAAGAAAACCAAACTGACCGGCAAGCGCAGCACCGCCGTCGCCGCCCTCGAACCCCTCCGGGACGAGCACCCGATCATTCCCGCCCTGCTGGAGTACCGCGAACTGGAAAAACTGCGCGGCACGTACCTCGAACCCCTCCCCAACCTCGTGAACCCCGCCACGGGCCGCCTGCACACCACCTTCGCGCAGGCCGCCGTCGCCACCGGCAGGCTCAGCAGCCTCAATCCCAACCTGCAGAACATCCCCATCCGCAGCGAAGCGGGCCGCGAAATCCGCAAGGGCTTCATCGCCGCGCCCGGCATGTGCCTGATCAGCGCCGACTACTCCCAGATTGAGCTGCGCCTCCTGGCCCACATTGCCGACGACCCCCTGATGCAACAGGCCTTTCAGGAAGGTGCCGATATTCACCGCCGCACCGCCGCGCAGGTCCTCGGGCTTGACGAGGCCACCATTACCCCCGACCAGCGCCGCGCCGCCAAGACCGTGAACTTCGGTGTGCTGTACGGCATGAGCGCCCACCGCCTGAGCGGCGACCTGGGCATCCCCTACGCCGACGCCGCCGGATTCATCGAAACGTACTTCAATACCTACCCCGGCATTCGCGGGTACATCGACCGCACCCTCGAATTCGGCCGCCAGAACGGTTACGTGGAAACCCTGTACGGCCGCCGCCGCTACGTCCCGGAACTCGTTGCCAGCAACCGCACCCTGCGCGAAGCCGGCGAACGCCTTGCGTACAACATGCCGATCCAGGGGACCGCCGCCGACATCATCAAACTCGCCATGATCAAACTTGACCGGGAACTCCGGGGCACCGGCGCACACCTCCTGCTGCAAGTCCACGACGAACTGCTGATCGAGGCGCCCGAGGAGAAGGCCGACGAGATCAGCCGGCTCGTGCAGACCATCATGGAAGGCGCCGCCAGCCTCAAGGTCCCCCTGGCCGTCGAGGCCGGGACCGGCCCGAACTGGTACGACACGAAGTAAAACGGATTGCGGTTGATTCGGTACAGCGCCGAATCGATCCGAGTGGACGCGAGTGTGAACACCATACGGATTGGGCGGTATGGAGCGCAGTCCGTATAAAGGGTGGGACGGGGCGTGGGTGGGGGAAGGGAGCCAGCCCCTCACGCTTTCTTGTGCGTCTGCCGGACGGCCGCTGCCCACGCGTAGCCTACGCGCATGACCATAAAGGCTGTCTTCTGGGATATCGGCGGGGTGCTTCTCACGAACGGCTGGGACCGCGAGCAACGCGCGGATGTTCTCTCCCGCTTCGGGCTGGACCTGACCGAGTTCACCGAGCGGCACAAACTGGCCGTGCCGGAACTCGAACTGGGCCGCATGACCCTCGACGAGTACCTGTCGCAGACGGTGTTCCACGCCCCGTGTGACTTTTCCCGCGAGGCCTTCCGCGCGGCCATGGAAGCCGAGAGCCGCCCCCACGACGACGCCCTGGCCCTTGCCCGCGACCTGAGCGGCCGCTACCGCATGTACGCCCTGAACAACGAGGGCCGCGACCTGAACGAGTTCCGCATCCGCACCTACGCCCTGCACGAGTTCCTGCTGGCCTTCTTCAGTTCCTGCTACCTGGGCGTCATGAAACCCAACCCGGGCATCTACCGCCTGGGCTTGAACCTTGCCAACCTGCGCCCCGAAGAGGCCGTCATGATCGACGACCGCGCCCAGAACGCCGAGGCCGCCCGCTCGGTCGGCATGCACGCCGTGCGGTACGAGAACGCCGCGCAACTCCGGGAGGAACTGGCGGCGCTAGGTGTGAAATAGGGGAGGGGCGCGCCGGAGCCCTCGGCTGCTGGCGCCGTGAGGCGCCGCCCAGCGACGCCACCGACTCCGGACTCTTGCCCGCCCCCGGACTGCTCCTGAATACCCAGATCACGCCAGTGGGTAGTTGCGTGAATTGGGGGCCGCTGTCGGTGTCCCGCTCAGATCAGGAACACGCCGTCTTCCTGCACGACTTCGCCGTCCAGGCTCAGGCGGCCGCCCTGGCGCAGGTCCGTGATCAGGTCCCAGTGGACGGCGCTGACGTTCAAGCCGCCCGTTTCCGGGTAGCTCCGGCCGATGGCGAGGTGCACGGTTCCGCCGATCTTCTCGTCGAACAGGATGTTCCCGGTGGGGACCTGAATGCCGGTGTTCGTGCCGATGCCCAGTTCGCCCAGGCGGCGCGCGCCGGGGTCGGTGTTCAGCGCGGCGTGCAGGGCGCTTTCGCCCTCGTCGGCGCTGGCGGTCACGACCTGCCCGGCGCGGAATTCCAGGCGGGCGCCGCGCACCATCTGCCCCTGGTACTCGGCGGGCACGGTGAACGTCACGGTCCCTTCGGCGCTGTCCTCAAGGGGGCCGGTGAAGACCTCGCCGCTGGGCATGTTGCGCCGCCCGTCGCTGTTCGCCCAGGTGCGCCCGCCCACGCGCAGGGTCAGGTCGGTGCCGGGCGCCTCGATACGGACCATGTCGGCGCGGGTCAGGCGTTCGATCAGGCGGGCCTGCATGAGCCGCACCTCGGCCCACGCGGCGACCGGGTCGGGCCGGTCGAGGAACATGGCGCGCATCACGAAGTCCGCGAACTGCGTTTCGCTCATGCCTGCCTGCGCGGCGGCGTGCGCGGTGGGGGAGAGGGTCAGGCTCCACTTGCGGCGGGCGCGGGCAGCGGCGATGGGCGCGCGGGCGGCCAGCAGTCGGGCGCGGCGGGCGGCGTCCACGTTTCGGGCGGGGGCGGGCGTCAGGACGCGCAGGCTGCCGTCCAGGGCTTCCATGTCGCTCAGGTCGGCGGCGTGAATGGCGTCCAGCACGGCGTCGCTGGCGAGTTCCGCGAGGTCCTCGTTCTGGCCGGGGTAGTCCACGCGGGTCACGGGCCGCGCGCCGCGCATGAGCAGGGCGCGGGTCACGGCGCGGATCAGGGGCGTGGCCTCCTGCCCGCCCGCGATCAGCAGGCGCTCGCCGGGCGCGGCCGACAGGCAGTAGTCGGCCAGCAGGGCCGCGTGAAGGTCCGGGTCGTATGCCAGCAGGGTGCCGTGGGGGGTGTTTGTTTGCACGTCCGCGAGGCTACCACCCGCCGCGCGGGGTATTCTCGCCGGATATGACGGCCCCCGTTTCAACTGCGCCCGACCCCCAGAACACCGCCGTACTGACGATCACCTGCCCGGACCGGGGCGGGATTGTCGCGGCCGTCTCGCAGTTCCTGCACAACCACGGCGCGAACATCATCCACAGTGATCAGCACAGCACGGACCCGCAGGGCGGCATGTTCTTCATGCGCATGGAATTTCACCTCGCGGGACTGGACCTGGCCCGCGACCCCTTCGAGCGGGCGTTCGAGAACGTGGTCGCCACGCCGTTCGGCATGGACTGGAGCGTGCATTACACCACGCAGCCCAAGCGCATGGCCGTGCTGGTCAGCCGCTACGATCACTGCTTCCTGGACCTGATGTGGCGCAAGCGCCGGGGCGAACTGAACGTGGAGATTCCGCTGATCATCAGTAACCACGAGGACCTGCGGCGCGACGCAGAGATGTTCGGCATTCCCTTCCATGTCGTGAAGGTCACGAAGGACAACAAGGCCGAAGCCGAGGCCGAGCAGGTGCGCCTCATGCACGAGGCGAACGTGGATTTCGCCGTGCTGGCGCGCTACATGCAGATCCTGAGCGGCGAGCTGCTGCGCTCGTTCGGGCGGCCCGTGATCAACATTCACCATTCGTTCCTGCCGGCGTTCGTGGGGGCCAACCCGTACCGCGCGGCGTTCAACCGGGGCGTGAAACTGATCGGCGCGACCAGCCACTACGTCACCGAGGAACTCGACGCCGGGCCGATCATCGCGCAGGACGTGATTCCCGTCACGCACCGCGAGACGCCGGACACCCTGATGCGCCTGGGCCGCGACGTGGAACGGCAGGTGCTGGCCCGCGCCGTGAAAGCTCACGTGGAAGACCGTGTGCTGGTCCACGGCAACAAGACCGTCGTGTTCTGATCCGGACTCCGATTGAATGGGCTGCAAAGACCGTTCAATCCGAGCGGAGCGAGAAGGAGAGAAGCGGGTTCCGGGCGTGGAGTTGGCAATCCGGTGAAGTTCCGGATTGTCAGCGAAACAGACGGAATCCGTATGAGATGGCGTGGGCAGGGGAGTGGCCATGAGGTCTACCCCCACGTCCCGCCGCACCCGTGTCCCTTGAGCTTACCGCTCGGTCAGGGGTAGGCTGGTTCGCATGGCGACCCTGTACCTCGTCCTTCTGACCCTTCACAATCTCAACCGCTGGGTGATCCTGCTGACTGGCCTGTGGGCGCTGGTGCGGTCCATTCCCGGACTGACCAGTGGCCGACTCTTCACGCCCGCCGACCGCCGCCCCGTCGCGGCGTTCATGGGCAGCCTGCACCTTCAGGTGGTGCTGGGCCTGCTGCTGTTCGCGTTCATGGGCATGCAGAACGTCCCGGTGTTCGCCGGTGCGCCCCGCCCCAGCTTCCAGTGGGAGCACCTGGGCCTGGGCGTCCTGGCCGCCGTGTTCGCCACCGTGGGCAGCGTCCAGAGCCGCAAGGCCGCCACAGACCCACTGAGATTCCGTGCGGCGGCCCTCTGGACCGGACTGGCGATGCTCGTCGTCCTGGCTGGCATTCCCTGGTGGCGGCCCCTGCTGCGTTTCTTCAACCTCTAAGTACGTTGAAGCGTAACTGCTCAGCAGGGTAAATTGCTCAGAATCTGAATTCAGCCCTATAAATTGCTAAGAAGCTGCTTTCAAATG
>NZ_JAGLBB010000005.1 GCF_018260555.1 Deinococcus sp.
GCCGGGAGCACGCCGCTGGAGCGCACGCTGCACGTCAACTGGCCCGGCGACGCCGCGCAGGTGCGGGAACGCGCCGCCGTGAGCGCCCTGTCCCTGCTGCGCGCCGCCCTGGCTGGCCCGCCCGCCCCCGCCGCCACTCCAGCCGCCACTCCGGCCGACTCACGGACCAGTTCTCAGACCGATTCACAGACCAGCACCCCGGATTCCGCGCAGCGGCCCGAAGAAAGGACCGCATGAAGATCAAGAAGACCACCCGCACACCCCAACCCGCTGCCCCGCAGGACGGCCGCAGCGCCCTCCAACGCGCTCTGGCCGAAGCGCGGCAGGACAGTGCGGCGCCCAGCACCGCGCAGCGCAGCACCGAACGGGGCAGCACCGAACAGGGCAGCACCGAATCACGCAGCGCTGCACCAACGACGGCCGGGCCACGCCCCGCATCCCCCCGGGGTGCCCCGTCCGGGCAGGCGCGCGGCCCGAAACCCGACCGCGAGCCGCCCAGGGGTGACCAGCCGGACCGCCAGAAGCCGGAGCGTGCCAGACCCGCCGGGGCGAAACCCGGTGGTGAGCGGCCCCCCCGCCCTGCACAACCGGGCGCCGCGAAGCCGGGGGCCGCGAAACCGGCCAGAGCGGGCGGCACTCCTGGCCGCGAGCTGGGCGACGAGCACCAGCCTCCGGGGACGCAGCGGCTGTTCTTCGCGCTGAAGGTTCCCGCGAATCTCGCCGGGCCGATCCGGGAGGCGCAGCGTAAACTGCGCGGCAACTGGCGCAACGTGAACGCCGATCAGATGCACGTCACGCTGGCGTACCTGCCGGCCGTGCCGAACGAACGCGTGGATGAACTCAAACGCCTGGGCGTGCAGCTCATGCAGGACCTCGCGCCCATGCAGGTGCACCTGCGCGGCACCGGCTACCACCCCAACGAGGGCAGCCCGCGCGTGTGGTTCGTGAAGGTCGAGGCCGAGGGCCTGCCCGAACTGGCGCAGGCGCTACGCGACGGCATTCATGAACTGGGCCTGCGTACCGATGACCAGCCGTTCAAGGGCCACATCACGCTGGCGCGCAAGAAGGGCCCGGCGCCGCGCGTGCCGCCGCTGATCTTCACGCAGAACTGGCAGGCGGGGGGCGCGGTCCTGTACCGCAGCATTCTGCGCAAGACCGGTCCCCTCTACGAGACCGCCAGCACCTTCCGCTTCCGCGCGCCGCCCACAGAACCGACCACCCAATCCATTTCCACTGAGCCCATTCCTACTGGGCCCAGCACCCCCGGAGCCAGTACGCCCGGAGCCAGTACCGCGCCCACCACGACCTCCCCGGCCCCACAGGCCGCCCCGGACAATCAGTAAGGAGACACCATGAGCAAGGAAAAAGAAATCACTGCCGCCCCCACCGACGCCAAGGAACGCGCCAAGGCCATCGACACCGCCATGAGCCAGATCGAAAAGGCGTTCGGGAAGGGCAGCATCATGAAGCTCGGCGCGGAAAGCAAACTGGACGTGCAGACCATCAGCACCGGCAGCCTGAGCCTTGACCTGGCGCTCGGCGTGGGCGGCATCCCCAAGGGCCGCGTGACCGAGATCTACGGCCCGGAATCCGGCGGGAAGACCACCCTGGCCCTGAGCATCATCGCGCAGGCCCAGAAGGCCGGGGGAACCGCCGCGTTCATCGACGCCGAACACGCCCTGGACCCCGTGTACGCCCGCGCGCTCGGCGTGAACACCGACGAACTGCTCGTGTCGCAACCCGACAACGGTGAGCAGGCGCTGGAAATCATGGAACTGCTGGTCCGCAGCGGCGCCGTCGATATCGTCGTCGTGGACTCGGTCGCCGCCCTGACCCCCCGCGCCGAGATCGAGGGCGAGATGGGCGACAGCCTCCCGGGCTTGCAGGCGAGGTTGATGAGTCAGGCGCTGCGGAAACTGACCGGGATTCTCAGCAAGACGAACACCGCCGCCATCTTCATCAACCAGGTCCGCGAGAAGATCGGCGTGATGTACGGCAACCCGGAAACCACCACCGGCGGCCGCGCCCTGAAGTTCTACGCCTCCGTGCGCCTGGACGTCCGCAAGATCGGGCAGCCCATCAAGGTCGGCAACGACGCCGTGGCGAACACCGTGAAGGTCAAGACCGTGAAGAACAAGGTCGCCGCGCCCTTCAAGGAAGTCGAACTGGCGCTGGTGTTCGGCAAGGGCTTCGATCAACTCAGTGACCTCGTCACGCTTGCCAGCGACATGGACATCATCAAGAAGGCCGGGAGCTTCTACTCGTACGGCGATGAACGCATCGGCCAGGGCAAGGAGAAAGCCATCGCGTACATTGCCGAGCGTCCCGACCTGGAAAACGAGATCCGCGAGCGCGTCCTGAGCGCCATCCGCTCCGGCAATGCCCCGGAACTGCCCGCCAAGCCCCCTGTCATCGCTGAATGAGGTTGATGGTTGACAGGTGACGGGTGATGGTTGACGGGTGATACGGATTCCGTTTGTTTCGTTGACAACCCGGGAGGGCACCGGGTTGCCAACTCCACGTCCGGAACCCGCTTTTCTCCTACTCGCTCCGCTCGGATTGAATGGTCTTTGCAGCCCATTCAATCGGAGTCCGTATGAGGGGGAGGGGCCGGTGAGCCTCTCCCCCGTTTCATGGCCCCTGTTCGTGCCGGGCGCCTGCCATCTGGCTTACTCTGCCGTCCCTCTTTCGGCGGATGCCGCGTGCGTGCGGCGCGGCGCAGACTGGGCGCAGGCCTAGGGGTGGGGTTTCCGCGTGGGAGACATCGACAACCCACACCCAGGGTCAGAGCCCCCCACCCGGGTGAAGGTGGGGGGCTTTTTCACTGCCTGTAGCAGCTGAGCGGCAGTCGAGCTTAGCGGCGGGTGAGCTTAGCGGCAGTCAAGCTTAGCGGCGGGCGAGCTTCCAGGCGGTGGGCAGCAGCAGCGCGGCCAGCAGCAGCTTGAGGGTGTCGCCGATGATGAAGGGGGTCAGGCCGGCGGCCATGAGGGCCGAGCCTTTCAGGCCGGTGATGGCGCCCAGGACGGGCAGGCCGATGGCGTAGATGACGACGCTGCCGGCCAGCATGGCCAGGCAGGTGCCCAGGAACCGGCGGTCCAGGCCGAAGCGTTCGACCAGGAAACCGACCAGCGCGGCGGCCAGCGGGTAGCTGATGATGTACCCGATGCTGGCGCGCAGGCCGGTCCCGGCAGTGTTCATGTAGCCGCTGGCACCGCCGGCGTACACGGGCAGCCCGGCCGCGCCGGCCAGGGCGTACAGCAGCACAGCCGCAAAGGCGCGTTTCCAGCCGAGGGCCGCGCCGACCAGCAGCACGCCCAGCGTCTGAAGGGTCATGGGGACCGGCTGCAGGGGCACCTGGGCCTGGGCGAGCAGGGCGATGAAGGCCGCGCCGCCGCCGACGAGCAGCAGGTCGCGCACGAGGCTGGGGGTGGGGGCCAGCTCGCGGGCCAGGGTGGGGTGGGTCATGGTCATGGTGGTCTCTCCTTGCAGGTGGGGGCGGGGGGGGACGGACTGTCAGCGGTCTGGCCGGGACGGGGGTGCCCCGTTCAGGGAGCCGGGCCGCTGCGGCCTTCGGGCGCGTCGGGGGACGGGAGGGGGTCGTCCGGGTTGGCATCCGTGTTGGCGTCCGGGCCGAGGCTGCCGATCAGTTGCACGTCCCCGGCGCTGACGGTGCGGGGACCGGCGGGCGTGGTGACGATCAGGCTGCCCTGCGCGTCGAGGTCGGTGGCGGTGCCCTCCAGCAGGCCCGCGTGCGTCTGAATGCGTACCGGGCGGCCCAGCGTGACGTTCGCGGCCCGCCACGCGGCCAGCGTCTGGTCGGGCGTGGCGGCCAGCGCGGCTTCCAGTTCGCGCAGCAGGGTGCCGAGCAGGGCGGCGCGGGTGGGTTCCGGGGTGCCCGGGGGGTGCAGGGCGCTCAGGTGCGCGGCGTCCTGCGGGGCGGCCGTGACGTTCACGCCGATACCGATCACGACCCGGCGGGCTTCCTCGCCGCGCAGGTCGGCTTCGAGCAGGATGCCGGCCAGTTTGCGGCCTCCGGGGGCGAGCAGGTCGTTGGGCCACTTCAGGCCTCCCACCCCGGCGGCGCGGTGCAGGGCGACCCCGGCGGCCAGGGGCATCAGGGGCAGGTCGGCCAGGGTCAGGGGCGCGCCGTTCGGGCCGCTGGTCAGCAGCACACTGAACACCAGGGTGCCGTTGGTGGTGTCCCAGGTGCGGCCCCGGCGTCCGCGCCCGGCGGTCTGGCGTTCGGCGACCATGACGGCGCCGTGCGGAGCGGGATGGTCAGGGTGGTCGGCCCAGGCGCGCAGGGCGTCCTGGGTGCTGGTGACGGTGCCGTGGTAGCGCATGGCCTGCCCCAGCGTGCCGCTGCGCGCGGTGAGTTGCGGGGCGGGCGTGCCGGGTGCCAGGGCGTACCCGGCGCGGGTGACCTGCACGGGAACGCCGCTGTCGATCAGGCGGCGGGCCAGGGTGTTCACGGTGACGCGGTTCACGCCAAGGGCCTGACCGAGCGCGTCGCCGGTCTGGGCGCGTTCGGTCAGGAGGGGAAGGAGGCGTTCGGACATTCGTTCAGTGTTCTACGCGTTTTTCTGAACGAAGGCAACTGAACCCGCTTCGTCAAGTACCTTGAAGCTCACATGGCGCCATGCCGGGAAAGCACCGGAACCTCTCCATTCCCGCTCCAACGTACTTTCTTCTGCTCCGCGCTCCGCGCGGTTTATCTACAGGATAAACGCAGTGTACTTAACCAGGGCTGGCCGGGCCGGACCGGGGGTGCGGCGGGCTTTCTTGTACGCGTCATGGGCGGGTCAGGACGCATTTGCTAGACTGCCCGCATGACGATGGTGCGGCACACCAAGCAGCGGGCGGCGGTGATCGAGGTGCTTCAGGGCGCGCGGTCCCACCCGGACGCCGCCTGGATTCACGCGCAGGTGCGCGGACAACTGCCCAGCGTGAGCCTGGGCACCGTGTACCGCACCCTGGACGCCCTGGTCCGCGACGGCGTGGTCGTCACGCTGGAACGCGCCGGGCAGGCCACCCGCTACGACTACAAGCACGAGGGAGACACCCACCACCACGCGGTGTGCCGCGGCTGCGGCGCGATCTTCGACGTGGACGCCGCCGTGATTCCCACGCTGCCCGCCTCGGCCTTGCCCGCCGGGTTCCAGGTGACCGACGTGCGCCTGGAATTCCTGGGCGTGTGCCCCGCCTGCCACGCGCAGGCCGACGCCACCAGTAGCGCTGCCAGTAGCGCCGGCGGCTAAGGACGCCCGGACAGGCCGGGGGGCGGTTCGTCCCGGTGGGCGGGGGGTACTCTGCCGCGTATGACCCCCGCGCCCCCTGCTCCACCCACCCCGGAACCTCAGGAGTTCCCGACCTTCCGACTGAACTCGTTCGTTCCGGCGTTCCTGCTGGGCTGGGGGCTGGGAGTGGCGCTGACGTTCATGGTGCGGGGCGTGGGGAGCGCGCTGCTGGGCGGTCCCTGCGAGGGCCGGACCGTCGTGGCACTGCTCGTGCCGCTGCTGCTGGGGCCGGGCGGGCTGGCGTTCACGGCCGCGAACTGGCGCCGTCCGCGCCGCGCGGCGCTCGGGCTGGGGCTGGTGCTGGCCTCGCTGCTGCCGGCGCTGTACGTGGGCGCGCAGGATATCGGCGGGCTGCGCCGCACGGGCTGCGCCGGCGGGTACGTGGTCGTGTCGCGCCTGGACAGCGCCGGGCAGGCGGGCGGCAGTGTCAGCCGGGTGTCACTGGTGGCCGGCACGTCACAGGAACTCACGGCGCGGGTGGGCGGGTACACCCCGCAGACGCACCCAGGCGTGTTCACGGTGCTGGCGCAGGGCAGCGCGCCGGGCATCCACGCGACCGTCACGCCGGACCGGGTGCGCGCGGGGCAGCCCTTCCGCCTGACCGTGTCGGCGGACCCCGGCGCGCCCGTGAACACCTACACCGTGGGCGTCAGCGCCCGCACGCCGCAGGGCGAGAAGACGGCCGAAGCGGCCGGAACCATCGAGATCGACGTGCGGCCCGCGCCCCAGGCCACGCCGCCCACTCCCTGAACCCGCGTCCGGGAGGGTAGGCGGTCCGCACGCGGATGGTACGCTCGGCCGGTGAATGTGACGGAACTTTCCAGCATTGCCCTTCAGACGTTCCTGACGATGAACGTCTAGCAGGTGGTAGCCGCCCGGGCGTCGTTCACTCCGCCCTGGCCACCGTCACCTGCACCCCGTCAATGCCGTCCTGGCCGACGATGAAGCGGATTCCCCACCGCTGCAGCGCGGCCTTTCTCGTTTCCAGGGTGGTGTAGGCCTCCAGGTGCCGGCTGAACGCTGCGGCCATGGCGTTCGCGTCGGTGCCCAGCGGCGGCTGCTTGGGCGGCACGTCCTGCATGAGGCGTTCCCGTTCGGCTTTGAGTGGTTCGAGGCGTCGCAGGGCCGCCGCTTCGGGCAGGCCGAACCGGACGGCCATGTCGAGCACGTCCGCCATTTCCGCTTCGATCTGCTGGATGCGGGCGTGGTGGTCGGGCATGGGCATCTCGGGGTCGCTGGCCAGGGCTGCGGCGAGCGTCTCGGGGCTGGTGAGGATTTGCACGGCGGTCTGCCAGCCGATGGCGTCGAGTTCGGGTTGCCGGTGGCTGCGGGTGTTGGGGCACAGGGGTTGGCCGCGGGCGGCGCGGATGCTGCGCATCTGGTGGTGCCGGCAGACGTACACGGCCCAGCGGGGTTTGCCTGCGCGGTCGCGGCTGACGTGCAGGGTGAGGCTGCTGCCGCAGGCGCTGCATTCGAGGTGGCCGCCCAGAAGCGCGGGGTAAGGGCTGCGGGCGCGGCCGCGTTTGCGCCTGGAGTCGATGGCGGCCTGCACGTCGGCCCACTGGCCAGCCGTGATGAGCGCTGGGTACGTGAGGGTGGTGGTGGTGCCGTCCGGTCCGGCGTACTCGATGCGGCCGAGGTATCGGTCGTTGCGCAGGATGCGGCGGATGTGGACGCCGTTCCAGCCGGGCTCGCGCCTGGTGCTGCCGCTGCGGGGCGGGGTTATCTCCTGGCGGTTGAGTTCGGCTGCGATTGCCTCGGTGCCGTGGCCGTTCAGGCACATGTCGACCATCTGCTGGTAGATGGGGGCGTGTTCGGGGTGGGGTTGGAGCGTGGTGCTGCGGCCTCGGTCGTCGCGCAGCAGCTGGTAGCCCCAGGGCTGGCGTCCCTCGGGCCACTGGTTCTGCTGGGCCTTGGCGAACTTGCCGTTGCTGAGGTTGTAGATGATGGTGGTGTAGTCGTTCTCGGCGTCCACGGCGTCACGGAGGAATTCTTTCCAGTTGCGGCGGTCGCGGAGGTTGCCGACGCCGGCGATGTGGACGGTGGCGCCGAGGCGGTGGAGGCGGCGGGCGATGCCGACGGTGACTTCGACGTGGCGGCCGACTCGGTTGGGGTGACTCCAGACGACGTGCAGGCCTGGGTGCTGCCGGGCGAGTTGGTAGTACTGGTTTTCGAGGCCGCGTTCGTCGTCTGCGCCGCTGACGGCTTCTTCGATCCAGCTGGTGATGTTGAGGCCTGCGCGCGTAGCTTCGCGCATGATGTCGTTTCGTTGTCGTTCGGGGCCGTAGCGGTCAGCCTGGGCGACGGTGCTGACCCGGATGCCGCCGACGGCTCGAAGGTTGCTGGGCATAAGGGATGTCATGTCGCTCCGGGTTATCCCCAGCACACGCCGATCAGCTGGTGCCGACTGGGCAGTGTATGGAATGAGACGTTGGCTTCCTTGGGGAACATGCGGGCAGGTTCAGGAACTCGGTCAAGCCAGCCGAAGGGCAGGCCCCAGTTGCACTGCGCGACATGCTGGATGAAGTGGCCGTTCATGATGAAGGCGGCCCGGGCTGCCTGTGGGTCGTCGTAGATCAAGCGGCACATCGCCATGTCAGGCGGTGTGCCGCTGAGTTTCTGTAGTTCCCTGACGGCCCGCGCGGTCACTCCGTGCCGGGCTGTGACGTGGTCCACGAGGGGCTGCGGGATGCGAAGGAAAGGAATGGCATGGTTGCAGAGGTTCTCGATGACGTTCCAGCCGACCTCGTCCCCGAATTCCGCGACGATCTCAGCTTCCAGGCCACTCCACCAGAGCATGACGTGCGCCATTTCGTGCCTGAGGACGTCGCTGTTGCCGTAGTACCAGGGCTGGACGACGATGCGGGCTCCGCCAGCGGCTTCCGGGTAGGTGCGGTTGAGCAGGCCCATGCGGACGCGCATTTCCAGGACTCTGGCGAGCTTCAGGGCGTGCTGTTCGTGGCCTGCGTAGTCGAGGAGGGCGCGGACGTAACGGATGTAGTCGGATACGAGATAGGTCGTGTCGTACGTCATCAGCGCAGGTACCGCCGGGTCAGGAGGAAGTACTCGTACCAGTCCTCGACTGTTTGCGGGCCGTTGTCTGGGCCGCCGAAGTTACGGGGCGCAGCAATGATTTTCTGAACGATCGGGTCGCGGAGTTCCGGGTAGCGGTCGCCGTGTTCGTCGATCACCTGCTGCAACTCTTTGGGGATGATGACAGGGGTGTCGCGGAACGCTACGACAGGCGCGATTGGTGGGGCGCCAGGCGCCGTTTGCAACCCTTGTTCGGCTGGGTCGTGAGAGACGACGGGTACTGCCGAAGGGCTGTAAAGCCCAGTCAGTTCCTGCCACCGCTCCGGGTTGTAGCCGAGGACGGCGCGGAGGGCTTCTCTCACTTCCAGGGAGGCACGGGAAAGAGGCGCCGATCCACGTTCGAGTTTATTCAGATAGTCGGGAGTGATCTCTTGACCATACTTTTGCATCTGGGCGACGAAAGCTGGGCGGTTCAGCCCCAGATCAAGCCGGCGCTCTTTGATCAACGTGCCGTGAACCTGGGCGCGTGGATCAGATTCAGGGGCCTTAGCAGGTGGCATGAACCAGACCTGCCGTGAAGGTTCGATTCCCATTCCAGTCATACCGCCGCATACGGCGACTGTACCTAAATGGTTCCAGATTGGGCCGAAATGGGAACCAACATGGGACCATTACCAAGTTAGTATTGACACCAAATGGGCCTAGTCGTATTCTGTTCCCATGCCCGACACGCACGCCTCCGATCCCACTGCGGCAGCCGCGCGCGCTGCTATTGAGCAGCGGGGCATTTCCGCACGAAAGCTAGCCAAACGTTTGGGGATGAAGCCGCGCACTGTTCTCGACTTTCTTAATGAGCGGCGTGTAACCCGCGATAGCACGCGTATTTCCATTTGTCGCGAGTTGGGAATAGATCACGAACAAGGTGTGATGTGAACCCCTCTCTGCCCTCTCCCATGCTCGTCCAGCTCACCGTGGCCGAACTGGAGCAGCTGATCGAGCGCGAGCTCGCTGGCCACGCGGATCGCCCACTCACCAGCAGCGAGGCCGCCGAGTTCCAACAGGCGGCGCTGCTATGACACTCACGATCTCACGCCTCGGTAACAGCGAGAAGCGCCCACAAAACGTAACGGTCACCATCCGCAGCATCGTGAATTCAGAACTGGCACGCGCACAGCAGGCCGAGTTGCACCAGGTCGCCGCCACCATCCCCACTGACACCGCCCAGCAGGGCGTGCAGCAGACCCGCCGCCGCGCGGGCTGAAACACCAAACCCCTCCGGTCAAGGCTGTTACAGCAGCTCACGGAGGGGTCAGGAGACACATGAATCGTACGACACCCCCCACCCCCCTGACCACCCCCCCACTGAAGGTCACGCTGTCCACCACGGTAGACGCCTTCACCCCCCAGGCGCAGGACCTGCCCCTCACCAGCCCTCTCGGCAAGCGCCGCCTGTTCCGGCACCGCGCGTGGTACGAACGCACCACCCCGGACGGCTGGCTGCGCGTCAAGTTCACGCCCGGCTGGCTCACCACCCTCCCCAGCGGGCGCGTCACCGTCCTGCGCGAGACCGTCATCCGGGACGAACCCGGCGCCCTCACGACCGAACTCACGCGCCTGCAGGACACGTACGGCGTTCATCTGTGGCTCGCGCCGATCAACATGCCGCACAGCTGGCCGTGGGGAAACACCCTCTGGTGGGGCGAGAACGACCATGCCCGGCAACTCCGCATCGGCCGCAAGGCCGCGCTGAAGACGGCGGTGGCCGCGTAATGCGCCGCCTTCCCGACGACATTCAGGACGTGTTCCACAAGGCGGCGACCGAGTTCCTGTGCCGCAGCCACACCGTACCAGTCGTGCTGGTCCTGCTGGCCCTGCCGGGCCTGCTGTTGGCGGTGTTCGGATGAACCGCCACGACCGCGCCAACCTCGAACAGATCGCAGTGCTGACCGATGAACTGGCCGCGCAGGGCGTGACGGTCGGCAGCGGGTACCGCCCGAGCGTGTGGTGCCTGAACCCCGGCTGCCACGCGCCGCACGCGGCGGACGCCCTGCGCTGCCCCGAGTGCGGGACGCCGCACCCCCGCCTGTGTCAGTGCGGCGAGGCCCTGCGACCCGACGGGTCCGTGTTCTGCGAGTCCTGCGACTCGCGCCGCTAAAGGAGGTTCCTACCGTGCTGATCTTCGCCCTGACCGTTATCACCATCACGCTGCTGGCCGCCGCCTTCATCGACCGCACGCGCGAGGTGGCCGCATGAAACGCTTCCTCGCCCTGCTGCTCCTGACCGTCAGCGCGTACGGCCTGCTGCTGGTCCTGGCCCCCGATTTCGGGCCGGACATGCCGGGCGCGCTGCGGTTGCTGTGCGTGCTGCTGTTCCTGATCGCCTTCGTCGGGTTGTTCGCCACCTGCGCCGCCCTCTCTCACCGGGAGCGCCCATGAACCTCAGCGACATGCAGAAGCGCCTGCAAGCCCCGTTCCCCGCGCACATGGTCAGCTGGAAGCCCGCCGCCCTGACCAAGGACCGCAGCCGCGCCCTGCTGCTGGCCTACATTGACGCGCGGGCCGTGCAGGACCGCCTGGACGCCATCTGCCCGGACGGCTGGACCTTCAGCGTCGAGGTTATCCCCGGCACCCGCCAGCCCACCGTCAAGGGTGCCCTGACCGTCCTGGGCGTCACCCGCGAGGACATCGGTGAGGCCCCCGAGGGCGACCTGGGCACCCTGAAAGCCGCTGCGAGTGACGCCCTGAAGCGCTGCGGGGTTCACTTCGGGATCGGGCGGTACCTGTACGACCTGCCACGCTTCTGGGCGGACTGGGACGACGCGAAACGCCAGCCCGTCAGCACCCCGGAACTGCCGGACTGGGCACGTCCGGAGCAGGAACGCACGCCCGGCGGCGCGTACCTCGTCCAGGTCATGAATCAGTTGCGCCAAGAACTCCCTGAGGATCTCGACGTGCAGCGCGAGGTGTGGCGGCACCTGAAAGCCGCGCTGAAGTGCCTGGAGCAACCGGAAGCGGCGGCCCCAGCGCAGGACACCACCCTGACCCGCCAGGGCGCCGCGAACCTGCACCGCCAGCTCGGGCCGCTGCTGCCCGGCCTGCGGGACGCCGAAGTCAAAGCCTGGGTGGGCGAAGTGCTGGGCCGTGAGATCACCAGCTTCGAGCAGATCCGCATCGGTGAGATCCACGCGCTGAAACTCGCGGCGCGCAACCGACCGCAGGGCGACACGCCGGGACAGGTGGCGTGATGGGCCAGATCGCCCTCGTCGGGAAGCTCGGGCAGGGTCGCGTCGCCCTGGTCGATGACGCGGACCTGCCGCTGCTGTCCACGTACCGCTGGCACCTGAGCCGGCGCGGGTACCCGCGGGCGTACCTGCGCGGCACGAAGGGCCGCACCGTGAACCTGCACCAGCTGCTGCGCGCCCCAGACGGCAGCGGGTACCGGGATCACATCAGCGGCGACCCGCTCGACAACCGCCGCGTGAACCTGCGGCCCTGCACGGTCGAGGAGAACAACCGCAACCGCCGCGCGCACCGCAACAACAAGACGGGCTTCAAGGGCGTCAGCGCGTTCGGAACTGGCTTCCGGGCCGTGATTCACCAGGGCCGCCGGCAGATCTACCTGGGGACGTTCCCGCACGTCCTGCTGGCCGCCCTGGCGTACAACGCCGCCGCCACGGCGCTGCACGGCCCGTTCGCGCGGCTGAACGACGTGGACCTCGCGCCACTGCTGGGGGCGATGAATGCGGCCGACTGACACCCTGCGTCCCCTCCTCGATGAGATGTTCACCACGAGCGCGGACGCCTCGGCGGGCGTGCACCGCAAGCTGCCCGGCGGCCTGCACGTCAAGGCGGCCGTGAAGGGCGAGCGCCGCATGCTGATCGTGTGGCGCACGGCGGACCGGCTGCCCAGCGCGCGGGAGTGCGAGGTGGTCGGCGCGGCCGCCGGGATGATCACCCCGACGTTCCGCTCCTGGCAGTGCCGGGAGAGTCAGGACGCCTTCCTGATCACGGAAGGCTTCACCGGGCAGGCCTGCACGCACGACTGGAGCATGACCGCTCCGGTGGACGGTGGTCACGCCAGCACCTGCGGCCGCTGCGGCGCCACCTGGCAGCGGACACAAGCGGGCCGAGCCAAGACCGAGCGCCTGACCTACAACGGCGAGAAGGTCTCCCCCGCCCGCTTCGCGCAGTTCCTGGAACGCGGCCCGGCCGGTGAGCAGCCCACTGAGCAGGCCGCTGCGGTCGTCCACGCGGCCCAGGAACCCCTGTGGGCCGCGCCAGAGGTTCAGACCCCCGCCGCGCCGCCGCCACCCCGTCAGCAGGCTTCCAGGAAGGCGGCGCGGCCGTCCGGTCCGGAAACCCCGGCTGAACAGGCCGAGCGGGCCCGCCTGACCGGACTGCTGACCTGCATCACCTTCTGGTCCGCCTGCTGGAGTCCGTGGTTCCGGCGGTCCGTGAGCATCGACATGCGCCGCGCCACCCTGCGGGGCTCCACGCTCGACGAACTCCGGGACGAGGTCCGCAGCGCCTACGTGCGCCGCACCGTGCCGTACGTCGTGCCGTACGTCGTGCCGTACGTGCTGCTGGCCTGCCGCTGGCGGCACCTGACCCGCGCCCTGCCAGAGCACGCCACGCCCAGGCCGAAGACCCGTCAGAAGTCGGCCCGCGCGGCCCGCACGAGAAAGGCCGCCGCATGAGCTTCAGTGCACCGAGCTACACGCAGACACCCAACGAGCTGTTCGCCCTCCAGGCGGACATGAAAGAAGCCGAGTTACGCGTCACGCTCGCCATCGTCCGCGCCACCTTCGGGTGGAACGCAGGTGGCCAGCTCGCGCACCTGACGCTGGACATGCTGATGTTTGACACCGGCCTGTCGAAGCAGGGCGTCATGAACGGCGTGAACGCCGGGAAGACGCGCGGCACCCTTGTGTTTCTCAAGCAGGGCAAGGAGGTCTACTACGGCCTGTCCATCTCCCAGGACGGCGCGGCGGCGGCGGGCGCGAAAGGTCAACCTAGTAGACCCAAGTTGATCGCCCCGGATGGTCAACCTAGTAGACCCAACGAGGCCAGCAAAGGTCAACGTAGTAGACCGACCGGGGACGGCGAAAGTCAACGTAGTAGACCGAGTGAGTCAACGTACTTGACCCAAACGGTCAACCTAGTTGACTCAGATGGTCAACCTAGTGGACCTTTGACCCCTGTTTTTCCTGCGCCCAGCCGGGAAAAAACAGGTGCCCAAAGACAGCTTACAAACAGGAAAGACACTGAAAGACAAACAGCAGCGGAGGGCCTTGACCTACGGACGGCCCCGGCGGCGGCGGTCAGCGACGGTCACCTGAACGACCAGGACCAGCCCTCCGGTGCTGATCGCACCGGCACCCCTGGCGGGGCGCGGGCGGCGAACGCCACGACCGGTCACGGGATCACTCAGGCCACTGCGAACGCCGGACAGACCACCGCCACGGGCACTGAACAGGTTCCGGGCGCGCCGGGCGCGGCGCTCGCCGCCCTGGTCGCCGCGCTCGCCCCCATGGACGCCAGCACGCTGATCGCCGAGACGCCCCTGCGGTCGCACTGGACGGCCATCCCCGCCGACCAGATCCGCGAGCTGCACGGCACGCTCCGCGCCGAACGCGGCGGCCGCGCCTACCGGGGCGCGCTGATCGAAGCCCTCGACCGCGCCGCGCTCACCATCCACCGCGCCGCCAGTCCCGCCCCCACCACGACGAACGTGGGCGACCTCGTGCGCGCCCGCCTGAAAGGAACCCGATGACCCACCACGACGCCACGCCCGCCCAGGATGTGACCGACCCGGTCACCGCCGCCGAGGTCACCCCGGAAGTCCTGAGCCTCGCCCGGCTGATCAGCGCCCACCCGAACGCCGCCCGCGCCCTGCAGGCCAGCATCGCCCGGCAGCAGGCTGCCCGCGCCGCCGCGCAACGCTCCACCCCGACGGTGAGCTGCCCGCACTGCGATGCGCCCGGCATCGTGTACCTGACCCTGCCCGGCCGGGACGGCCCCCAGGAGTTCCGCCGCAAGCCCAGCGACTGCTGCCAGGAGGCCCTGCGTGATGCCGCCGAGCTCGCCCTGCACTACGCCCTGAACCCCAACAACGACCCCACCGAGCGCGTCGAGAACGCCGACCTGTACGCCGCGCTGAAGGCCAGCATCACCGACCCCGCGCTGCTGCGCGAACTGGACACGCACGAGGTCCTGCTGGCCGACATCGAGCGGCGCGTCTTCGGGCTGAACCGCCCGCAAGGCGGGGTGGACAAGTGAGCCGCCTCTCCCCCGACGTGCAGGCCGCGCTGCGCGCCGCGACGATCAGCGAGGACGGCCTGACCCTCACCCTGGCCGGGCAGCTGGACCGCAAGGTCTATCAGGCGACCGCCAAGGCCATCGAGACGCTGGGCGGCAAGTGGAACCGCAAGGCCGGGGCGCACCTGTTCCAGACGAACGCACGGGATGTACTGGCCCGCGTGCTGGACGGCGAGGCACTGCCCAAGAAGAACCCCCTGGCGTACTTCGCGACACCCGAGGAACTCGCCCGGCAGGTCGTGAACGCCGTCGTGGAACTGGACGGCGTGCGGGTCCTGGAGCCCAGCGCCGGCACTGGCGCGCTGGCCGACGTGCTGCGCGAGTACGGCGCGCACGTGGACGTGATCGAACTCGACGACACACGCCGCGCCCACCTGCAGGCCGCCGGCTACCGCGTGGTCGCGCAGGACTTCCTGACCTTTACGCCGAGCGAGCCGTACCCGGCCATCGTCATGAACCCCCCGTTCCGCAGCGAGGACGACGCCCAGGCATACATCGCCCACATCGAGCACGCCTGGACCCACTGCCTCGCGCCCGGCGGCACGCTCGTCGCCATCGCCCCATCCGGCTTCACGTTCCGCCAGGACCGCCGCGCCGCCGCGTTCCGCGAGTTCGTCGAGCAGCACGGCGAGTACGGACTGAACGACGAGCGCGCGTTCGTCGAGTCCGGTACCGGCGTCCAGACCGCCACCGTCTACGTCCGCAAGCCCGCCGAGGAGGCCGTCATGCCCGTGAAGAAAGCCACCAGCAAGAACACCGACCAGCCCGGCCACACCGCCTTCCAGCAGATGGTCAAGGAAACCCGCGAGAAGATGAACGCCCAGCCCAAGGGCGGCAAGAAAGCGAAAGTCGCACCCGCCGCCGCGCAGGAGATCAGCGCCAGCAGCGACGCGGATCTCCCCTTCCCCGTGAGCGAGGCGCAGCTGGAAGCCGCTATGGCTGAGCCGGCCCCCGCGCCCGGCCCGATCCTCAACACCGACCAGCTCAACTGGCTGCCCGTCACGGCGCTGGTGGCCAGCCCGCTCAACCCCCGCAAGAAGTTCCCGCAGGAGGCCCTGGACTCCCTGGCGAACAGCATCGCCGCGAAAGGCCTCATGCAGAACCTGGTCGGGCGCATCATGCCCGGCGCGGACACCGTGGAGGTCATCGCCGGTGGCCGACGCCTGCGCGCCCTGACGCTCCTGCACGACACCGGACGCCTGCCTGACGGGTACCTCGTGCCGGTCCGCGTGCAGGACATGACCGACCTCGACGCGCTCATGCTGGCCGTCGCGGAGAACAGCGAGCGCGCCGATGTGGAGCCGTTGGAGGAGGCCGACGCCTTCGTGGAAATGATCCGGCTGGGCGCGAGCGTCGAGGACATCGCTCTGCGGTTCAAGTGCAGCGCCCGCACCGTCGAGAAGCGCCTCGTGCTGGCCGAGGGCCTGGGCGAGGACGCCCGCACCCTTCTGGCGGACGGCAAGATCGTGATCTCCCAGGCGCAGGTGATCGCCCAGACCAGCGGGCCGCTGCGCGAGCATGTGATCACGGCCGCGAAACGTGGCGACAGCGCCCAGCGCCTGCGCGACATGATCGCCAGCTGCACGTTCCTCGTCGAGCGCGCCAAGTTCGACGTGGCCACCAGCGGACTGGAGATCATCGAGGACCTGTTCGGGGACCAGCCCGCCCGCTTCGCAGATCCGCAGGCGGCGCTCGCGCTCCAGCTCGCGTGGGTCGAGGAGCGCCGGAAGACCCTCAGCAAGAAGAAAGAGCAGCACTTCGTGGACGTGGTGAAGCTGGCCAAGCAGTACCTGCATCTCCCCCACGACGCCTACACCGCCTATGGCGCGCCCGACAACATCAAGGGCACCGTGATCATGGTCAGTACCCAGACCGGCGAGGTGAAGCAGGAACGCTGCGCCCGGGAAGCCGACATCAAGAGCGCCCGCGCGAAGGAACAGGCCGCCGATCGCGCCAAGACCGCCAGTGAGGCGACTGGCAGCGAAGGCGGGGCCATCCGCAAGAGCGGCTGGGTGGACGCCCATCAGGCCCGCGCGACGGCCCTGCGCGCCGCGCTGGTCGGGGACCACAAGCGCACCGTGGCGCTGACCATCCTCAGCCTCCTCCAGGCCACGCCTGTCAGCCTGCGCGCCAGCCTCGAGTACTCAATGCCCACCCCGATCCCCACCGGCCTCGCCCGCCTGAAAGAGATCGACGCGAAGGTCGGCGGGCAGCTCGGCGTGAACGGCCACCACCTGCCCAAGCGGCCTATCACGCACGAATTCAAGGGCTACAACCCAGAAGGCGCGGACGTCCTGCCGTACCTGGATCTGCTCATGACCCTGAGCCTGGAAGACCTGCTGGACGTGCAGAGCGTCCTGATCGCGCAGGCCGTGGGCGGCTGGAGTGAATTCAACCCCATGCACGCGCCCTACGCATTCGTCACGCGCCTCGCGGCCGACACGGGTGCCACCGTCCAGATGAAGCTCACGGACGCTCACCTGAAGGCGTACCCGCGTGACCGGCTGATCGAACTGGCCGAGGACGCCGGGATTGCCGAGGGGCACGGCGTGAAGAACGGCCACATCAGCACCCTGACCACCAACACGGAGATCCGCGCCGCGATCCTCCAGCACGCCGACGCCCTGGCCGAGCGCGGGTACGTGCCGCCCCTGGCCCGCTTCCCCGAGGTGGCCGACACCGCCCAGGCCCGCAAGTACCGCCAGGACGCGAAAGACCTCGTGGCGCGACTGGACGGTCAGCAGATCAGCAGCCTGCTTGAAGACCTCGGCATCGACCCCACCGCCGATACCGCAGCGGACGGCCTGAACGTGCTCCAGCAGGAAATCGACGACATGAGCGACGCCGAGCTGCAGGACTGGCAGGGCCTGCGCGACATGGCCCAGCCAGTGCCAGCCACCGCGACCGCTGCCGACTGACCGCCCCCAGGAGGCCGCCGAAGCGGGTGGCCTCCCCCTTCCTCCCAGGAGCCCCCCATGAAGCAAACCCTGAAAGTCCAGCTAGACGCCATCAAGCACGAACGCGACAAGGACGGGGAACTGTTCACCACCCTGCACCTGGAACTGCCCGGCGAGGGCCTGAACCTCCAGCACCTGCGCCGCGCGCACCGCATCAGCACCAAGAAGGACTCCCGCGCCATCGCCACGTTCACCCTCCGCATCTACGGCGGCGGCGACCGCCGCGCCTGGACCTGCAAGAGCAAGGGCAGCAAGACCACCGACTTCAAAGTCGTGGCCGTTGTGGAACTCCCCTTCAACGCTGCCGCCCGCTTCGAGCATTACCTGAACGCCCTGCCCGGAAAGTACGACACCGAATTCACCGTGGAGATCGAGGACGCCAGCAACACCCCCATGTTCCCGAAGGACGACGACGACCGGGACGAAGGAATCAACGCATGACCCAGCTCACCGCCGCCGACGTAATTGAACGCTTCCTCGACTGGGCGACCGACCCGAGCCTCGTCATCCTCGACACGGAAACCACCGGCTTCGACGGCGAAGTGATCGAACTGGGCCTCGTGGACGCGGATGGCCGCACACTGTTCGACGAACGCTTCCGGCCCACCTGCCCTATCGACCCGCGCGCGCAGGCCGTGCACGGCATCACGGACGCCGACCTCGCAGGCTGCCCGAGCTTCGGGGAACGCTGGCCGGACATCCGGGACTTGCTGACCGGCCGCCGCGTCGTCATCTACAACAAGCGCTTCGACCTGCCCCGGATCTGCGCGACGCTGGACACCACCCTGCCAGGCTGGTTCGAAGCGCCGGGCGGCGCGGCGGGCGGCAGCGCGGACCTCAAAACTTTCAACGCTATCAGCCGAAGTGCGGAGTGCGTGATGGACGCGTACTCGCCGCTCGCCGGTTCCTGGAACGACTACTACGGCACCTACCGCTGGGCGAAACTCGCCGACGCCTCCGCGCAGCGCGGCGTGGACGTCAGCGACCTCGCCAAGCACGCGGCCGTGAGCGACTGCGTGCAGGTCCTACGGCTCATCCGCGCCTGCGCAGCCCTGGACCCCGCCGACTTCCCCTGGATCGGGCACGAGGACCGCCTGTGAGCCCACTGCCCCCCATGCCCGAGGACCTGCACGGCATGCGCATGACGGCCACGACCGTGCAGCGCCTCCTGACGCCCGAGCAGCGCGCCCGCCTCGCGGAACTGGAGGACGCCGTTCGCGTGGGCGGGGCAGCCGCCGTCCTCGCCGGTCGGGCCCTGGCGGAGATCCGGGACTGCGGCCTGTACCTGGGCGCGTTCGCGACGTTCGAGGCGTACGCCATGGACACCTTCGGGTTCAGCCGCGCCCGCGCGTACCAGCTGATCGATTACGCAGCGGCCGCCACGGAGTTCGAAGCGCGTGGCCTGAGCCTCCCGCCGGAGCGCGTCACCCGCGCCCTGGGCGGCATCGTCCCTGACGACTACCAGCTGGTGATCGACGTGGCGCGCAGCGTGACCGGCAAGGACCGGCCCAGCAGCGCGGACGTGCAGGCCGTCGCGGACACCGTGCGGGACCTCGCGGCCGGGGCGCACGTCGAGCACCCCGACACCGGGCAGAGCGTCCCCCTGACGCAGGTGCCGCCCGAGCGACGCGTGGAGGCCGTCGCCAGGGCCGCGCAGCGGGGCGCGCAGGACCGCACCCGCTACCAGGGCGCCACGCCGCAAGGCCAGGCGGACGACGTGCGGCCCCTGGACTGGGCGGACGGCCTGCGCGCCGTCGCGGACGTCGAGCTGCGCGGCACGGGCGGCGGATGGCAACTGATCGTCACCGACCGCAGCAGCGGCGAGCGCCGCGAAGGCCCCGAGCGGCCCACCGTCTGGGACGCCATCCGCCACGCCAGAAGCGCGTGGGAAGGAGAATGACCGTGACGAACACCGACCGAGTGCTCAGCATCCTACGCGCAGATCCGGCAGCCCTTTGGACGCCCGCCGCCATGAGTCTCCAGATGCGTGTACCGCCCGCCACCGCTGGCGCTGTACTCCGCCGCCTGTACGGCAAGGGATGGATACACCGGAACGACGACGGCCTGTACTCACTTCAGGGGCCGCCCGAGCCGCCCATCGTCCAGGCCCTGCCCGCCAGGCGCCCTCAGTCGCCAGTCACCAACCTGGAATGCGAGTTGCTGACCGGCACGCTCCGCCGCCATGGCCGCCCCATGAGCGGCGCCATGCTCGCCGGACGCCTCCGCTCCAGCGGGTTCGGCCTGGAACGAACGGACCACGTGATCGAGGCCTGCCTCACCAGCGGCACGATCACGCGCCTGGACGACGGCCGAGTGAGCGCATGACCGGCCGCGAAAGAAGCGCCCTTCACGCATCCTGCACGGGCGGCGTGACCGACTGGCACGCGCCAGACAAAGCCGAGCAGCTCAGCGTTCTCCAGACGCGCACGTTCCCGTACGATCCGCGTACTCAGCGCGTGCTGGCCGGACCGCACAAGGGACAACCCGTCTGGGACGCCATTCAAGCCGAGGTTCCACGCCTGTTGAGGTCCTTCGCTCACGTCACCGTCACGCACGTCACCGTCCGCCCCTGGCAGCGCTGGTGGCAACGAACACCCGCCAAGCGCCTGATCCCTAGCTGCCCACTCTCAGGGACGACAGGCGGGCCCGGCTGAAGTTCACGGACGCCACGCTGCGCGAGTACATGCAGCGCCACCCGCGCCTGTTCCAGCAGCCGCCGCCCGCCCCCGGCCCCGCCGGGGCGGGTTTCCCGTGCGCCCCCGCCGCGCCGACCACCGTGGCGACCCTTCAGACCGGCCAGAGCCTGCGCTTCGTGCTGCCGTACCCGCCCAGCCTCAACCGGATCTGGCGGGCCATCATCACCCGCCGGGGCGGCAAGATCGTCGCCCGGATCCTGCTCAGCCTGGACGGCCGCGCGTACCGCCAGAAGGTCATCGCGCACGTCGCGGACCTCGACCTCCCCGCCCTGCCCAGCGGCGCACGCCTCGCCCTTCACCTGCACGCCTGCGCGCCCGACCGGCGCAAGCGGGACCTGTCCAACATCCCCAAGGCCCTCGAAGACGCCCTCACGCACGCCCAGCTCTGGGCAGACGACTCCCTGATCGACGACCTTCGCGTCACGCGCGGCCCCATCACCCGCCCCGGCCACGTCATCGTGACCATCACCCCCATCCCCGGAGCCCACCATGACCAGTAAAGCCGACCGCCAGGACGCCGTGCCCATGCTCACCCCCGACCAGCAACCCGACCTGTACCGCCTGCTGGCCGTCTTCAGCGGCATCGCCCGTCCCACCCTGTCCGCACTGGTGGCCGCTGGGTTCCACTCCGGTCGACGCGCCGAGCCGATCAGCGAGCAGCACCGGGCGCTGCTGCGCCTGCTCACGCAGCAGGCCCGCATCCGCTGGACCACCGAAGGCCCCGACGGTCCCGGGTACGTCCTGACCGGCCACGGCGAAATCGCCCTGGTCACGTACCAAGCGAAGTACGGCCCGGCTCACGCGCCCCGCCGCTGGCCGCCCCTGCGCGAAGTCCTGGTTTTCCGTCTCGTCGGCGGCTTCACGGCCGACACGTCCCGCACCCTCAAAGCCGCGCTGGTCGCCGCTGAAGTCATCGAGAAGCACGACGACGTCGCCAACATTTACAAGGAATTGCTGGCCACCCTCGTGCACGCCGGGTACATCGTCCGTGACGGCGACGGGTACGTCACCACCACCCTGGGTCAGATCGAACTGGAGAAGTACCAGCAGCGCTGCCCACCCGAACCCCGCTCCCGCATCAAGCCCCGCAAGGACCGCGCGTGACCATCAAGAAACCCAAGTGGCAACGCAACTTCGACGACGCCGCCGAACTGGAGCACCGTCACCGCACCCGCAAGCCGCGCCGGGTCCACACCCGCACCCTGGAAGACCTGGCGGTCGGGGAGGTGGTCTGGTATCGACCCACCGCCACCGAAGCCCCTCACGCCGGGGAGCGCGGCACCATCACTCGCCCTCCCCGCGTGGCGCCCGAGCAGCTGATGCTCACCGTGGAATTCGCGGACGGCCACCGCCAGCGCGTCACGTTCGCGCAACTCCAGATCCCCGCGCCGCAGCCGCCCTACACCGTCACGCCCGCCCTGGGCGCCACGGTGACGTACACGCCCACCAAGCCCACCGCCAACCGCGCCGGGCAAACCTGCGTCGTCAAGCGGCAGCCCACGCACACCCGGAAGTTCCACAGCGTCCGCCTGCAGTTCCGCAATGGGGACGAGGTGAACGCGCCCCTGGAGCAGATCAGCCTGATCCACGAGAGCCCCAACCCAACCGAATACCTGGACGCCGCGCGCCGCACCCGGTCCTGGGCATTCCTCATCACGCAGGCCGGTGACCCCGCCACGCAGGTCGAAGCTGAGGCGCGGGCCCGCCAACTCGCCGGGATCCTCACCCCCAAGGCCGTCGCGTCCATCCGCCCCCAGCTCACCGTGATCCTCCTCGAGGAGGCCAAGCAGGAAGCCGCGAAACTGGCCGAGCAGAAGGCCTTGCTGCGCGGCCGCCGTGGCGAAGTACGCCACCCCCACCTGCCCGTCCCGACCGACGAGGCCGCTAACCTCAAACTCGATCAGGAGCAGCGCTGGTGGATGAACAAGATCGCCGAGGCCATCCACCAACGCTGGTTCCTGAGCGACGCGGACGTGCTGGAGAAAACCACCAAGGAACGCCAGCAGGAGAAAATCACCGGCGTCCTCAGCGTGTACCTGCGCAAAGCCCAGAGCGACGCCGGCATGGTCCCCGTCAAGAGCGACGGCAACAGCAAAGGCAGCGCCGTGTTCGGCCAGCTGCACGACGCCCTGGCCGACATGTACGCCCTGGCCCTGGAAAGCTGCCAGATGGCCGCTTCCGGGAAGGGCGACCACGCCCTCACCCTTGCCCTGCAGGTGCAGGCCCGGCGACGCGAGATCGCCAGCCTGACCACGCAACTCCGGCGCGACCAGCCCCAGCACAGTGTCGGCCGGTACTTCCACGGCGACGTCCTCAGCGTGCGCGAACAGCACGAGGACGGCGGCATGACGCAGTACTACGCCCGCGTGACGTTCATCTACCACGACGACGGGCACAACCTGATCGTCGCGAACGCCCCTGAGATCGAAAGCCTCTCCGGCATGCGCGTCGGCGCGCAGGCCTGGACCAGCCTGTGCCGCTGGGTGCTCGACATGAGCGACCGCGAGGACGGCCGCCAGCAGGGCCGCCGGCAGGAGGACCGCGAGCACCTGATCTACCGCGACGACGACGGGCATCTGCGCCAGCGGGATCTCGCGAAGTACCCAAACATCATCCGCGCGCTCGAAGCCATCCGCCGCACCCTCCTGATGGACCACGACCTGAAAGGCGTGCTGGAGAGCGAAATCCCGTTGGATAAGCCGCTGCCCGGCGAGCACCCGCCCATCAGCCAAGCGGAGCCGCGCGATGGGGGGGCTTGACAAAACTCGGCAGAATTCGCCTAATCTTGATCAAGCTGCACTTCGAGTATCAACAAAAGCCCCCGCCCAGCGCGGGGGTTTGTCGTTGTGTGGAAATCCACTCGTCGAGAGGTGCCTGTTCCCCGAGGACGCCGTCATCGCGCCCAGCTCTGAAGTGACGCGCGAAACCATCCGCGCGATCAACCCCGAGGGTGGCGCGAGCATCGTCGTGGAGGAGAGAGTCACCGAGACGACCATCAGCTACGAGATTCCGGTCCTGACCCCCAGCGAGCAGGTCCGCAGCCTGCACAACGGCGCTCCGGCCGTTGCCATGACCGATCCCGATTTCGCTGGCATCAGCGTCACCCCGTTCACCCCCGGCGCGAGCATCCTGGGCCGCATGGTCGTGATCGCCAAACGCCCCGGCACGAGCGCCGACCGCATGTTCCGCGTGTTCTGGCACCCCCGCGCCGCGCTGCAGAGCAACGGCCTGGGCGAAAGCCAGGGCGAGCAGACCCTGCTGTTCAAGGCCTCGGTGCGCGCCCACACCTACACCCCCGCCGCGAGGTTCGCGGACGTCAACACGCAGATCACGCAGTACGGCGCAATTTTCGGCGTGCCCGCCAGAACACTGAACGACCTGCTGACCGCACTCGACACCGAAGCCGCGACCTGATCCACCGGCCCACCCGCGCCGCCCTTATTTTGCGCGGGTGGCCTCCGCCCATAACAGGAGAATCATGTTTCCAATCCGTCAGACCGTCACCCTCACGGGCGGCAGCGTCACCCTGCACGCCTGGGGTGCTGAGGTGGCCGACGCGCACCTGTTCGACCTGCTCACGTTCACCAGCACGTTCGCCCTGGTCCGCGAGAACTGGGAGGAGATTGACCGTCAGGATGTCCAGCCCGAGGCGTGGGGGACGTTCTGGCGGCTCGCGCACGCCAGCCTGCGCGGGCAGGAGCTGCCCCGCCCCGTCACCTGGGCGGACCGGCTGACCCTGCTCACGGCCATGTGGGACCTGAACGACCCCCCGGAGCTGGAATCAAAACTGGACGCCCTGAGCCGACGCGCGAGCAGTCGCCTGGCGCAGTTGACTCAGGGCCACCCGACGACACCCTCGACGAGTACGTGATCCGGGTCTTCGGCGTCGCCGCGTACCCGCACGTGATGCAGATGCCGCCGCGCCTCATCAGCCGGGCCGCCGAGATCCACGCCGAACGGGAGGCAGAGGCACGCCTCAACGCGCTGGACGACGCCAGCACCGCCGCCGGGCTCAAACTGGGCCAGCGGTACGTGGACCCGAAAAACCCGTCCGGGCAGGCAAAAAAAGGCGATCCCTACTACAGCCTCGACCCGTTCAACGCGCACCTCCGCACCATCGAGAAACGCGCCCGGCCCTGGCTGTACACGCCCGCCGCCATCCGCACCCGCCGTGAGCTGGAGGAGGAGCGGCGCTGGCAGCAGGTGGAGAAAACCCTGGGAGGCATGCAGGCATGATCAACCTCGACGACCGCGCCCTGACCGCCGCCCTGGCCCGCATCGAGCAGACCACCAATGACCTGCCCGCCATCGCCGAGCAGACCCGCGCCGAGACGCTCGGGCACCTGATCATCGGAGCCAACGCGAACATCTACGCCACGCAACCTGGTGCGTACCGCCGCACGGGTGAGTACCTGCGAGGCCTGAACGCCACGGCCCGCACGACCGCCCTGCGCGCCACCGTGATCGCCAGCAACGATGCCGACCATGCCCGCGACGTGGAAACGGGCGAGACAGGCAACCTCCTGCAGCTCCAGGCCCAGGCTGCCGCGCGCAGTAACCCCAGAGCCGCGTTCACCCTTGGGCGCAGCGGCATCAACTGGGCGCGGCCCGGTCCGGTGATCACCGGCGCGCAGGCCTTTGCTGCCTACCGCTTGCGGGAGCTATTCGTGCTGAAGGTTCGAGCCGTCCGCTAGTTCAGCAGCAGCGTCCGGACCCGCGCGTCATTCATGTCCGCCCCGGACACCTCGCACGTGAACGCACTCCGGATTTGTGCCCCGAACGAATTCTGCGCGTCCACGTACGACGCCCACGTCCACTGCGACCCGTTCCATGCGGGCTGGGTGGGTTCCTCGAACCGCGCGCTGCTCGGGGACTTCAATTTCTTCCGCACGCTCGTCAGGCAATACTCCCGCACCGTGTAGGGGCTCTGCCCGGAGAGCGACAGCGCCTGCGCGGCCCGCTGCGCCTCCCGGTCTGCCGCTGAGATTTTCGGCCCGGCGTCCAGGTTCGCCCGGATGATCACGAACGCCACGGGCAGCATGACGATCCCGAACACGATCAACGCGATCCGGTTCCGGCGGTCCTCTCGCGCCAGTGCTTCCGGGCTCAGGGCCGCGCGGCGCAGCACCTCCGGGTTCGGCGGGGCGGGCGTCCGGACCTTCGGTTGTGGCGTTTTCGCTGCCACTCGCGCCGCTGCCTCCGCCTCGGCCCTGGCCTGCACCCGGAATGCCTCCTCAGCCCGGATGCGCTCCTGATCCTCAGCCGACAGCACTGGTGCCCGCTGCGAGTCCCGCCCGTACCCATCGCCACTCATCCCCCCACCGTACCCGACCCGCGCCCCCAGGAGGCACCAACATGACCGGACCCGCCCTGCCCCCCCTGACCGGGAGTGCCAGCCTCGACGTGACCGCATTCCGTAAGGGCGCGCGTGACGCGCTGAACGCACTGCGCGAGGTCGTGGACTACGCCAAAAAACAGGGCACGCTGACCCTCACCGCGAAACTCAGTGGCGCCAGTACGGCCGCCATCCGGAAAACCATCACGGACGCCATGGGCACCGACACCCTCACCGTGAAACTGACGTTCAATCCTGCGAGCGTCGCCACCGCCGTCCGTGACCTGCGGACTGCTCTAAGTGCCGTGGTCGGCATCAACGTCAGCGCCCTGACCGCCTTGCAGGCGCAGATCAACACGCAGATCACGCAACTCACGGCCCTGATCGCCCAGCTGCGCGCGGCCGGTGGGGGCAGCGGCGGGAGCGGGAGCCGGGGCAGCTCGTTCAGCGCTGGGACGCAGGCGTTGCTCACGGACCTGGAGCGCCTGAACAACGAGTACAAACGCGGGGACGTGAACGCCACCGCCTACGCCGCGCGCCTCACGGGCATCCAGGCCAGCCTGCGCACCGCCGCCGCCGCTGCCACGGCCGGAAGCGCCGAATTCAGGGCTCTCGACACCGCCCTGACCCGCACCGTGCAGGGCCTCCGGAACGTCAACTCTGACGGGATCACCAAACTCCGCACCGAGCTGGCCGGAGCCCGCGCGCAGTTCGACGCCGCCGCTGCCGCTGCCACCACCCTCGCCCAGCGCCGCGCCGCCGTCGCCGCCTACGAGGCGGACCTGAACCGCATCCGCGTCAGCCTGACCGGCATGGCGGCCGCCGGGAACCTCACTGCCGAGCAGCTCGGGACCGTCAACCGCCTGCTGGCCCAGACTGCGCGCGAGGGCAACACCCTGCGGGGCGGCATCAACATCGCCGGGCTGAGCGGCAACATCAGCAACGCCCTCCAGCAACTCGCCGGGTTCGTGCCGGGACTCTCCCAGGTCACGGGCCTGTTCGGCGCGCTGCCCGCCCCGATCCTCGCTACGGTCGCCGCGCTGGGCGCGTTCACGGTCGCCATGGGCGCCTCGTTCCGCACGGCCGCGCAGTTCCAGCAGGGCATGGCGGACATCAAGGCCCTGACGCAGCCAACCGCGCAGGGCCTGCTGGACCTCCGGGAGGCCGCGCTGAACATCGGGGAACCGCTGGGCGTGGGCGCCGTCGCCGCGAGCAGAGGCATCCTCGAGCTGAACCGCGCGGGCCTGAGTGCGCAGGACGTGATCGGAGGCGGACTGGTCGGCGCGCTGAACCTCGCTGGAGCTGCCGGGATCGAGGTCGCCACCGCCGCGAAACTCGGCGCGGCCGCCATGACCGCGTTCAAGCTCAGCAGCGCGGACCTGCCGAGGATTGCTGATAACTTCGCGAACTTCAGCAACTCCACGTTCCTGGGCGCTGAGGATCTCAGCCAGGCCATCGCCTCGGTGGGTCCCGTCGCGGTCGGCGCGGGCCTGAGCATCGAGCAGTTTGGCGGCATCATGGCCACCGCCGCGCAGGGCGGTTTCAAGAACATGAGCGACGCGGGCACCAGCCTCAAGACCATGCTGCTGTCCCTCCAGTCACCCACTGAGACCGGCGCCGCCGCGCTCGAACGGATCGGCGTGAACGCCTACGACGCGGAAGGCAACTTCCGTCCGTTCCTGAGTACCGTGGACGACCTGCGCGCCGCGCTGAAGGGCATGAGCGAACAGGGCCGCAACAAGGTCCTCAAGGACGTGTTCGGGCAGGACGCCATCCGCATCGCCACCATCCTCGTCGGCCAGAACACCGACGCGATCAACAAGAACATCGCCACGCAGGGCAAACTCGGAGAGGCGGCCCGCGTGGCGAAAGAGCGCCTGGACACCTACCAGGGCAAGGTCGCGCGCCTCATCGCCGTGTTCGAACGCCTGAAAATCACCCTGGGCGAGAAGCTCCTGCCCGCCGCGACCGGCCTGATCAAGGGCCTATCAGGCGGCGTGGGCATGCTGGAACGGTTCGCCAACGGTTCGGAGAACATGCTCGGGTACGTCCTGCCGCTCGTGACCGCGTTCATCGCGCTCCGGGGGGCCGTGATTGCCGCTGCCGCTCCGGCCATCTGGGCGAGCCTCATGGCGGCCGTCACGACGTTCTTCACCACCGTCAGCACCTGGGTAGCCAGGAACCCGTTCGGGCTGATCGCCACCGCCGTGGCCGCGCTGGCCGTCATGGTGAACGAGATCATGGGTGACACGGCCGCCATCTACGATCAGGTGGACAAGGCCAATCAGGACTCGTTCGACAGCACCATGAAGCGGGTCAAGGCCCTGACCGACGAGGGCACCGAACTGTCCCGCACTCAGGCGAAGATGCTCCTCGCGCAGCAGAGCCTCCAGGCAGCCGAGCAGGGCACCGTGACCGGCGTGACGCTCTTCGGGGAACGCACGTACAGCGTGGATCCGCAGGAGGTGGAGGCCGCCCGCAAACGCCTGGAGGGCTTGCGTCTGGAGCTGGCCGCCCTGCGCAGCGAGGCGGGTCGCCGGGGCACCCTGACGACCACGCAGGTGACGAACGTGGACCCGGCGAAGGTCAAGGAACAGAGCGCCGCCGTGCGCGAGCTGCGTAAAACCCTGGACGACCGCGCGTTCCAGCTCAAGATCGGCGGGCTGGACGGCGTGGAGAAGGAAGTCGCGCAGGTTGGCAAGGCGTTCGATGAGCTACGCAAGAAGCTGAAAACCTCGTTCGGCGGCAACCTCAACAGCAACGAGCTGAAAGGCGCGCTGGCCGAGCTGGCCGAGGCTCAGGCGAAAGAGGAGCGGGCCGTCCGGGCGAAATACGCCAAGGAACAGGCCGACGAGCGCCGCAAGGAGTACCAGCAGGCCGCCGCTCAGGCCCGGCAGGGGGCGTTCGACGTGCAACGCGCCGAGATCCAGGCGATGCAGGAGGGCCGCGCCAAAACGCAGGCGGAACGCGACCTGCAGCTCGCCGAGCTGCGCGACGGCGTCGCCCGGCAGGTGGCCGAGTACGCGAAGTACCCGGACCTGAAAGCCCAGGTGGAAAGTGGCGGCCGGCGCCAGGAGGTCGCGCTGCGCCGCCAGTGGCAGCAGGAGGACCTCGCCACGGCCCGCAGCAACGCTGAGGCGGTCGCCGCTGCCGAGGGGGAGGCCCGCGCCGCCATCATCGCCGCGATGCCCGAGGGGGCCGCGCGCCGGCAGGCGGAACGGGAAGCCGAGCTGGCCGGGGTCCGGAAGGGCGTCGCGGACCGCCTCGCCGCCCTGGCCGGTTACCCGGCCGCGCAGGCCCGCATCGAGCAGGCCGGGCAGCAGCAACTCGCCGCCCTCCGGCAGGGCTGGGCGCGGCAGGATGAGGCGGACGCCCGCGAGCGGGCCAAACGCATCGTCGCCGCATTCCAGGCGGCCCAGGATGCTCAGCTCGCCGCGCAGGGGGCCGCGAGGGACGCCCAGGCGGCCCAGCTGGACCTGGGCGTGGCGCGCCGGGTCGCTCAGGCCGGGCGGAACGCTCAGGAAGTTGCCCGCATCGAACTGCAGGCCGTCCGGGACCGCGCCGCCCTGGCCGAGCGGGCCACCCGCGCGGAAGCCCAGGCTCAGCGGGAAACCCTGGCCCGCACCACGAATGAACGCCTGACCGCCGAGGGAGTCACCGCCGCCGAACAGGCCCAGATCCGCCGCGAGTATTACGCCCGCGTCGCGGAACTGGACAGCACATTCACGGCCGACCAGATCGGGCGCACGCAGGACCGCGAGCAGGCTGAACGTGACGGCCTGGAACGCATCCGGGCCGCGCAGGTGGCCGCCGCGCAGCAGCCCGTCACGGCCGCCCAGGCAGACCTGAAAGGCCTGGAGAATCAGAAGGCACTGGCGACCACGGCCGCCGAGCGTCTCGGCATCGAACAGCGGATCGTGGCCGCACAGGACCGCCTCCGGGCCGCGTACCAGGGCATCCTCGACCGCACCGCCCAGCTGCGGCTCACGGACGAGGAACGCCGCACCCTGGCGGACGGGGTCACGGAGGCCACGCAGGGGCAGGCACAGGCGACACGGGAGGTGGTAACAGTGCAACAGGAACTCGTCGATCAGTCCCGCGCGCTGCTGGAATCCCGCCTCGCCCTCGTGGATGCGGAGGGGGAACTGGCACTCCGCATGGCCCGCACCGACGCCCAGGCTGCCGCTGCCCAGCAACGCCTGCTCAGCAACGCTCAGGGCCGCCTGACCGGACTCGACACCCAGATCAGCGGGGAGACCGACGAAACCAAACGGAACGCACTCCTACAGCAGCGCCTGACCCTCACCGGGCAGATCGCTGACCTGCAGGACCGCATCACGGCCGCCCCACTGGACGGGGAACGCCGCCGCGTGACGCTGTACCAGGCGCAGGCGGAACTGCTGCTCCAGGCGGCTGGCCTCTCCGATGACCGGGTGGCCGGTGCACAGCTGGCCGTGAGGACCGCGCAGCAGGAAGTGGCACTCGCGCAGCGGGCCCTGGATCTCGCCCGGACCGAGGCGGGGCAGGACGAGGCCCGCACCACCCTCACGCAGAAACAGACGGCTCTGCTCGCCGCTCAGGCCCAGGCCGTCCAGGCCCGCAACGAATGGGACGCCCAGGCGCTCGACGTGGCAGAGGCGAGATTGCGGGCAGAGGCGCGCATCACCGGCATGTCCGAGGATGCCGTGGCCGCCGCACAACTGGACCTGGATCTCACCCGCCAGCGCCTCGCGGCCACCCGGCAGGCGCAGGCCGCCCCGGACCAGACCGGCACCCGCCGCGCCGAACTGGCGAAACAGGAGCTGGAGCTGACCGCCCAGCAGGCCGAACAGGAACGCAAACTCACGGCCGTCCAGCGGGACCGGCGCACCCTGGCTGACAGCCTCACTGTCAGCCAGGGAGCCCTGACCCGCGCCCTGACTGGAGGAACAGCGGAGGCGCAGAAGACCGCGCAGATCCAGGCGGACCTGCTCACCACCCGCCGCGCCCTGACCACCGCCGAGCGTGAGTACAACAGCGCGGCCAGCAGCGGCGACCCCACCCGCCAGAAGGCCGCGACCGACGCACTCACGCAGGCGATCACCGCCCAGCGCGGCGCCGTGCGGGCCCTGGCCGACGGGTACGCCGGGATGCTGACCAACATGGACAACGTGCGGGAGGCCGCCGCGCGCCTGAACACCGCCGCCTACGGAGAGCAGGGGCGCGCGCTGAGTGCGGCCACCACGCAGCGGGAGCTGGCGAGACTCCAGGCCATCGAGACCCGCCGAAACGCCGCACGCGAGCAGCTGGCCGAGGCGCTCGGGGGCAGCGACGCCGACCTGATCGCCAGGGCCGCCAACGAGTTCGCTACGCAGGAGGAACGCTACCGCAAGCAGGCCGACGCGCTGGACAAGGCCGGAGCCAAATTCACCCGGACGGGGCAAAAGGAAGCGCAGGGCCTCGCGGATCAGGTGGACGCCCTCGGCATCCAGTACGACCGTGAGAGCGTGATCGTGCAGGAACGCATCCGGGCAGCGAACAAAGAAGCGGAAGCAGCGCGGCTGTTCAGTGACGCTGTGGACCGCTTCAGCAAATCTGCGGTCGCGCGCGCCCCCGCACCCGTAACCTATTCGTACCAGGGGAAATCGTTCGAGAGCATGGCGGCGGTCAACTCATACGCGGACCAGGAACGCCGCGAGCAGAACCGTCAGACTCTCGCGCAGGCGGCAGCGGCCCTGAAATCCGCGCAGGTCAGCGCATCGTCCGCTCGCGTGTACAACGCGAGTGGGGAGTTGATCTATGACGCAGCGCAGGTATTCGACGCGGGCGGACAGGCATTGATCAAAACTCTAAAAACAACCCTGCCGGAAGCGGCGCGCTCCGCGTCACCCGCGCCCGCCACCGTTCCCGCCCCGAACCACACCACCAACTGGGACGTGGAGGTCACGGTAAACGGCGCAGGCCTGAACCCTGACCAGGTGGCAGACCGAGTCATCGGGAAACTGGAGGACCGCGCCCGCCGGTCCGGGAGGAACTGCTGATGGCCCGATACACCCTGATCATCGCCGGGGTCACCATGAACCCCAGCGTGCCCCCGGACGCCGTGAGACGCGCCGGGGGGGGCCGGGCCGTCCGGGACCGCGTGAGTGTCACCGGGGTCAACCTGCGCTCCCTCGGGCCGGTCACGCCCACCCGCGTGGCCATCGTCAGCCCCGGCCCGGAGTGGGTGCTGACCGAGTCGCAGATCGCGCACCTGAGTACCCTGGAGCGCTCCGGCGCCCCGTTCAGCGTGACGCTGGGCGAGGGCTACGAGGTCAGCGGCACGTTCAACAGTTGCCGCCTCGACGGTGACGCCGTGTTCCGGCCCGCCCGCGCGCCCGGCTGGGCCAACTACTCATTCACCCTGCACCTCGGCTAGGAGCCACGATGAAACAACTCACCCTGCAGGGCCCGACCGGGGCCACCATCACCGCCTGGGATTTCGGGGAGGTCGCCACCGGGCAGCAGTCCGCATCCCTGACCATCACCCTCCGCAATACCGGCGACGAACCTCTGACCAGCATCACCGCCAGCATCAGCCAGGGCAGCAGCGCCGACGGGGAGCTGCGCGTCACGCTCGCCGGGATCGCCCTGACCGGCACGCCTGCCGCTCTCCCCAACCTCGTCCCCGGCGCCGGGCACGCTGGCACCGCCATGTTCATCGGCCCGAACATCCCCGTCGACTCGGGCACGCTGCGCTGGACCGCCAGCTGAGGAGGTGACCCATGCCGCTCATTCTCCAGTTCAGTGATGGCGCACCCCCGTCCGGCCTCTCTGGCGAGGTGGTATTCAGCGCCCGCACTCCCCCGAGCGTGCGCGGCAGCGTCACCCTGACTGCGCGCCGCCCCATTCCGATCAGCGGGGAGGCCTCTTTCAGCGCGTCCATGCCCACCCCGGGCGTCGGCAGCAGCCGGGACATCGAGTACGTCACCGACCTCACCGGACTGCCCGGCCAGGTCACCACGGCCGAGTACCGCCACGCCGGCCAATATGAGGAGCTGACCGTGACGGTGGACGGCCTGCACCCCCTGGCCACCCCGACCGCGCAGATCAGGCTCCAGGCGCGGAACGGGACCGGCGCGCTGCTGGGCGAGTTGCCGACCCGCGTGTTCAGCGCGGCCACGCAGGAACCCCAGCTCGACACGGGGGAGGGCCAGACGACGTTCGTGTTCCGCAACTCCTTCGACCACCTCCTGCGCGGGGTGCGCCTCCCCGAACTGATCGCCTGGAAACTCAACCCCAGCCCCGACCTGTGCACGGGCGGCCGCCAGGAGCGGAACGTCAGCGAACTGGTGCGCGCCGTCATGCAGGCGCACGTGGACGGCGCGTTCCGCCTCGACGACGACCCGCTCCGGAGCAGCAGCTGGGTGGAGGGCCGCACCGACTACAGCACCCTCGGGAAAACCCCGCAGCAGGTGTGGGACGACACGTACGGCCTGCTGGGCATGGCGTTGTGGGTCGCGCCGCTCGACACGGGCATCCGGCTGGTCGGCACGTGGCCGCAACCCACCGCGCCGGGCACCGGCCCCAGCATCAGCGCGGACTGGCGCCTGACCGACCTGCCGCAGCGGCAGTGGTTTCAGACGCCCAGACGCCTGACCCTGCGCGGCGCCGAGCGCGCCACACCCCTGACGCCGGGCCTGCTGCTGGACCTGATCGGCCCCGACCCGGCCCGCACGGAACTGGAGCGCGAGTTGCTCCCGAACGCGGAGTGGTTCGAGCCTGCCGAGAGCAGCGGCACGAGCACCGTGCAGCGCGGGTACCGGAAGCTGGGTGGGCAGCTGGTGTCTCAGGTGGAAGTGACCACCGGGGACGTGAGTGTCACCGAGACCGTGGACGGGCAGCCCAGGGTGCGCCTGCTGTACGGGGTGGCCACCGGGTACAAACGCACCGAGACCACCTACGACCCGGTCTGCCACGGGCGGCCGGTCTCACAGCGCACCGAGACGCGCGGCTGGGGGTACGACCTGAAGACCCCGCTCGGCACGTTCAGCGTCCCCGGCCCCGGCCTGAACATCAACCTGCAAACCGGGGACCTCGTGGCGAACGAGACCACCCTCACGACCTACCGCTACAGCTCCCAGGGGCACCAGACCAGCGAGACCACCACCACCCGCAGGCTCGCGAGCATGGAGCAGGCGGGCGCGGACGGGGACCTCGCGGACCGGGGGCCGCTGACCGAACGCGAGTACGTCACGCAGACCATCACGCAGACCTGGGCGCCGATGGGCGCGGGGCGCTGGCGCTACAGCAGTGGCGTGAGCGGGCAGACCCTGGTCCCGGTGTACGACGCAGGGACCCGGGAGGCGGTACGTACCGTCGCCCTGACCCGCAGCACCCCGGATGCGCCGCGCGTGACCGATCAGGCCCCCCCGAGCTACGATTGCCGGCCGTACTGTGAGGTGATCCGCGAACTGCTGGACCCCACCGGCGTCGTGCTGAACGCCGGGGACGCCGGGCTGGCCGAGGAGCGTGAAATCAACGTACCCATGCTCCGCGCCGCCGACCTGAGCGGCGTGGCGCGGCGCGTCCTGAGCGCCGACTGGCACCGCGAGGTCCGGACGTTCAGCGTGCCGTTCCCGGTCGGCTACCACCCGGGCAGCTGGCTGGCAGACGGCCGGGTGCAGGGTCTCACCATCCGCCTGGGCGGGCCGGACGATGTGGTGTCCGAGATCACCTGCGCCCGCCTTGACGCCACCCTGATGGGGCCGGGCAGCGCGGCCGTCGAACCCCTGCGCGCCGACCCGAACGCCGGGCGGGCGCTGATGCTCGCCGGGGCACCGGGTGGCGCGCGAGTCCGGCTCGTGACCGGCTGGGACCCCGGGGTGAACGAGGCAATCGTCGAGGACGCCCTGGTGGTGTTCCGCTCCGGGTACCCGCCCCGTCCGGGGGATGAGATCGAGTGGCAGCTGGTCAGAGGCCAGAGGGAGGCGACGAATGCCCGACGATGACCTGCTGACCCTCCTGCTGGGGTGCGGGTGCCGGAAACGCTGCTGCTGCGGCGCACCTGACCCTGCGCCTGCACAGGCGGCTACCCCGCTGTTCGGGCAGGCCCCCCGGACCGTCCCGCCCCCACGCCTGCCGGACGAGACACCCTTCATCCCGCCGCCGCCCTGGTACGCGACCGGGCAGCGGCCCAGCGACTTCGGGAACCAGCACGTGCCGCGCAACGCGTCGGACGGACGGCCCCTGTCGCGGGCAGGCGGCGACGATACCCAGCGGGCCTTCACGCTGGATGACGGGAGGCTGCGCAGCCTGACCGACTCGTACACCGTGGATCACGAGGCGCGCGTGATCCGGCCCAACGATGAGATCACTGGCATCGAGGAGACCCAGACCACCGCGCCGGGCGAGTATTTCGTGACCGGCACGCGCGTCTGGACGTTCATCTCCGGGCCCGGGTGGAGGGTCCCCGAGCCGTCCACCACCATGTCCAGCACGTTCTCGCGGACGTACACCATCAGCACGAACCGGGTGATTCCGTACGCGACCGGAGTGGAGACCAGCAGCACCCGCACGGTCAAGCACACCAACCAGGCCAAGTTGATCGATTTCACGTACCAGGATCAGGAGATGATCAGTAACAGCGTTGCTCCCGTCCGGCCGACCGAACTGCGCTTCGAGGTGTTCAAGGACTCGACAGGCGAGGTGTTGTTCAAACTGGTGGGGCTCGTGAACCGTGGCCTGGGCACGCCGAACGAGGAGCACCCGATGGGCCTGGGGAGCTGGCTCATCCCCATTCCGACCGGCCGGTTTTCGGGCGGCCCCGATGACGCGAGGACCGCCTACCCGTTCACCCCGAACCAGATCTATAACCTACCCATCGGGGAGCGCACCCGCAGCGTTCCCATCCAGCTCGTCTGGGCGCCACTGGAAACCGGACCCCGGCCGGAGTTGCGGTCCCGCGGGGAACGCTGGCGCGGCCCGGGGGGCGCCGTGACGGTGCAGGGCTACCCCACCAGCGATCACGCGGCGCTGGTGGGCACGGACATCCTGACCTGCCCGGCCGGATCGTGGAGCGGCCCGGGCAGTTGGGCCGCGTACCGACGCGCGGCGGGCGGGACGGTGCTGCTGATCGAGCACGCCGATCAGGTGACGCGCGTCGACCTGCCCCCCGGACCTGACCCTCCCACCGCGCAGTCCGTGCCACTGGCCGTGTTCCTCGCGGGCCTGGGCATCACGGAGTGGCGGGGCTTCGGCCGCGCCGGGCCGCTGCATAACACCTGGCCGCCGCACGAGGCGACCACGCGCGACTCGGGGAGCTCTGCTAACTGATGGCCGTCACGATCAGAGATAACGACCCCTGGACGCACGCTCACCCGGACGAGTGGCGCGCGGCTCGGCTGGCGCGGCAGAAACGACCACCCCAACCGGACAACCGGGTGCCGCCCCCGCCGCCGCTGGGCGTGCGGGTCACGGATTCCCTGGGGGCCCCCCTGCGCGACGAGGCGCTGCCAAGAGGGCACGCCCCGTGGCTGTGCCCAGAGCGGGTAGAGGTCTGGAACGGCGCGGCGTGGCTGGAGAGTGCTGCTGCCCTGAAGGCACTCGCCAAGCGCAGCCTGTACCTGCCCGCCGCGTGGCCGGACGAGACCGACGACCGGACCGGCGTGACCGGGCGGCTGCGGGTCACGTTCCCGCCCGGACCCGCGACCCTGAGCACGCCCGTCCGGCGGGTCCTGACGGCCCGCGCGACGGTCGGCGTGTGGCTGGTGGACGCGCAGACCGCCGCGTGGCTGGTGGACGGGCAGGCCACCACCGCGTACCCGCTCGGGCCGCACGCGCCCGGGGGCAAGCGCCCCCCGCGCGGCGTCCACCCCTGGGCGATCAGGACCGCCCTCGTGGCCCCCCCCAGCGACCCCCTCATCCTCGAACTCGACACGCGCGGCAGCCGCTTCTCGCAGCTGCTGCTCGCCTTATCAGGAGCGCCATGAACATCAGCACCCAGATCATGCTCGTCCAGGCCACCCCGCCAGGCGGGATCATTCTGCACGTCCGCAACCAGCCGGGCAGCCTGTACGGCGCGACCATCATGGGCATCGACGGACCGAACGTCGTGCTGGAGTTCAGCCCCAGCGGGACGGGCAATTGGATCACCTTCCCTCTGCCCGTCGCACTGAACTCCGAGTTGTACCTGCGCCTCACCCGCAGGGACAACAGCGACACGGTCAGCACCATCCGCCTGACCGCCCCCGCCCCCCTGAGTAGCACCCTGGACGGCGACGGGTACCTGTCGATCGAAGGCGGCCCGCTCGTGGCCACAAAGCCGCAGCACGCCGCGCTGTCCGGCCGCGTGACGACCCTGGAGGCAGGCGGCGGCGGGAGCGGCGGAGGAGGTGGCGGGGCTGGCGGTGGCGGCGGCAGTGGTGGCCCCATCGTGCTCAGCCAGGGGGCCGGCGCCGACAACCTCGACCGGATCAGCGGAGCAGGCACCAACATCCCCGTCCGGCGGCTCAGCATCCGGGCAGACACCATCCCGCTCCAGGTGATTGACCAGATCCTGATCAACGCCGTGCAGGCCCCCCCTGGCTCGCTCCAGACCATCGGCCTGTATGACCTGAACGGCACCCCGATCTATGAGGGGAGTCCGCTGGGGATGACCACCAATTTCCTCGGCACGACCGTGCAGATCCCACCGCTGCTATACGGCAACCCGTACGACACGCTCGTACTGCTGTTCAACACAGACGTGTCCATCCCCTCCTATGCGGTTTCGCAGGTTGGCGCGAGCATCAACGTGAGGGCAAAGGATCAGTACAACAACTCCCTGAACGGCATGGTCGGCGTGCAACTCCAGGCTGCCGCTGCTGGCGCCCTGAACGGTCCGGTCACGCACTACAGCCTGCCCATCGTCCGCACGCCGACCGTGGACCCGCCGCGCGGCGGGTACTGGGAGTTCGTGGACCCCGCCAGCGGCCCCCAGAAAATCCGCTACAGCAACGGCCAGAACTGGTTCAGCACCACGCTCACCCAGGAGTAAACCCGCCCCCTTCCCTCCCCCCGCGTGCCCGGCGCTGGGGGATTTACTCTGCCGGGCCATAGGAGAACATCATGGCGAGTGACGGTAAACGAGAATCTGGCGCGCTGTTCAAATACAACGCCGCTGCGCTGGCCGCTGATGACGGGACCGGACGGGCCTACATGGTCGGCCAGAACAACCCCCTGCCCGTCACGCTGATCGGAGGCGCAGGCGCGGGCGCGGGCGCAGGCGCGGGCGCGGGCAACCCGGACGCCGCGCGTGAGGCCACGCTACAGCAGGTGCGGGACGGCATCACGGCCCTGGCCGCCCTGCTGGGCGGCACCGACAACCTCGAGGGCACCGGCGTGCACGTCCAGCGTCCCACCGTGACTGACGTCTACCCCTCAGAGATGCTGTACGACTGCAATGAGCAGGCGCTGACGGTCCCGGAGGGTGCCAACCGGGCGCTGCTGATCGTCGTAGCGGGGAAGGCGCAGTTCGGACTGCTGAACGCCCAGCTGACGAACCTCGTGGACGAGGGCGGCGGCATGGACGGCCTGCGTGACGCGCAACTCACGGCCATGCGCGTCACGGCCGATGCGTCCAGCGTGGTCCGCGTGGACTACTGGCGGGAAGCATGAGGCCCATCGCGCCCCCGGCCCGCCAGGCGATTACCACCTGGCCGACCATGATCGCGCGTTTGGGTAGCGGCAGCGGAACGGAAGTGGCGCAGACCGTTCCCGCACGGACGTTTGCACGCCTGCACGTCATTGCTGCGTACGACTCCCACGCTGCCTTCAACAATGCCACCAGCATCTACACAACCCCGCAGAAGGGCCTTTACCGCCTGGGGGGCAAGGTCCGAGTGGTGGACGGGGGAATGCCGCAGGGAAGTGGGCTCGGCCTGGGCATTGACTTCCAAGAAAGAGACGGCCACTCCTTCTTTTGGGGGGTCGCCAATGCGAACCGGCAGGGGGTCATCAATCAGCGGGTAGTGGGCCTCAGTGAGGGCACCATCCTCCGATTATTCATTTACGCGGATCACCCGGTCGCGGCGACCGTGGACATCGCCAGCGCGGAGTTCACGGTGGAACGGATCAGGTGATCAGGGGGGTGACGATGACTCACCAGGAACGACTGACCACGCTGCTGTAGCCGTACCCCACCGTGCGCGTCCCCGCTTCCCTTTCAACCGACCGCCAGTGCTCCGGCCCACTGGCGGTTTCTCACGCTCCGGCTGATCTGTACCTGGTGCCTCATGGAAAAACACGGCCCCCCTCTCTGGCTCCTCGCCACCCTCGCCGCCGTGCTGGGCCTGGTCGCGCAACTCGGCACCAGCCTCGCCATGGATATGGCCCGCGACAAGGGCAAACTCTACGGCTTCCTGCTGCTGTCCCTGGTGTTCAGTGCCAGCAGCACCATCCTGCTCGTGCAACTCACCTCCCTGGACGATTACGTGTGCGCCACGTTCGGCACGCTCGCCGGGGCCATTCCGCCCCTGTGGACGCTGCGGGCCGCCGTGAAACTCCTCGGCCAAAAATACGGTGTTGAGATTGCGGAACTCGCTCCCGCTACTCCCACGAAAGAAGGTGAAAGCGCGTGATCATCCACGGTTACTGGCTCAATCTGATGTGGGCAGTCCTGGCAGGCGGGTGGTTCATCAGCGCCCTGATCCGCTTGATTCTCGTGTCGCCCACCTGGACGGACCGGCGGGGGCGGCGGCTGTTCGCCGTGATCGTGCACACGGTCGTGGGCGTGTTCTTCGTGTGGCGGCACAACGCAGGCCCCCTGCCGCTGCTCATCCCGATTGAGGAAACGTACCGGAACCTCGCGGCGGTGCTGCTGGTCACGTGGGTGATTCTGGACGGCATCTGGGCCATCCAGAGAACAGCTGAGCGCCCCCGTCTCGCCCGCCCGGAGATACCCCATGATCACGCCTGAACTCATCCGCGCCCTGAATCCCCGCCACCCCCGCCCGGACGTGGCCGCCCAGAAGCTCCAGGCGGCCGCGCTTCAGTTCGGGATCACGTCGCCCCGACAGGTGGCGATGCTGACCGCGCAGCTGGCGCACGAGTCGGGCCTGATCCCCCAGGAGGAGAACCTGAACTACCGCGCGACCCGCATCCGGCAGGTGTGGCCGTCGCGCTTCCCGACCGTGGCGAGCGCGGAGCCGTTCGCGTTCAACCCGCTGGCCCTGGGGGACCGGGTGTACTCCGGCCGGATGGGCAACGGCCCCGGCGAGGGCTTCCTGTACCGGGGGCGCGGGCAACTCCAACTGACCGGCAAGAGCAACTACGTCACGTACGGCCGCCTGATCGGCTTCGATCTGGTCGCCAATCCGGACCTGTTGTTGCAGTACGGGGTGAGCAGCCTCGCCGCCTGCGCCTTCTGGACCGCTCACGGGTTGAACCCAGCGGCAGACCGTGGCGACGTGGTTACGGTGACCCGCGCCATCAACGGCGGGACCATCGGCCTCGACGACCGGGAGCGGCTGTACCAGCGGGCGCTCACGAACGTGCCCCGGTACGGCCTGCTGGCCAGTGACGCGCCGCTCGACGTGGCCCGTGACGCGGCCGCCGATCTGGAAACGCGACACGAGGCCTTCACGCGGACCCTGAACCTGCTGAGCAACTGACGACCGCCCTCTCACCGGCCCTCGCAGACAGCGGGGGCCGTCCCATTTAGGAGTGACCATGCTGAAATCCCAGATCCTGACCGCCCTCCTGGCCCTGTCCGTCACCGCCCGCAGCGGCGCGCCCCTGACGGCCGACACCGTGACGCCCTGGGTCGAGCAGCACGTATCGCTCCTGACCCGTAAGGCGGCCGCGCTTCGTGACGGCGCCACCTGGACCGAGGTGACCGACCTGATCGACGCGACGGTGCGGGCCGCGCAGGACCTGAAGGGCGCAGTGGCTGGTGTGCCGCGCGCCCGGATCGTGCGGACGGTCCTGCAACTCCTGGTGCGGGAGTTCGCGCCACCGTCCGCCGGGTGGCTGCTAATGCTGCTCGACAATGCCTTGGCGGAAGCCCTGATCGAGATGGCCTTCAAACGCCTTTTCGACTGACGGACAACTTGCGCCGTTTTTGCCCCCTGCCCGCGCCCCTGGCGTGAGGCGGGGGGCCTTTTTTCGTTAGGGGAGTTCGGTGGGCGGATCGGCCGGAATGAGGTACGAAAGAGGGTACTTCTCTGCGCGCCACGTTTCCGCGTCGCGGGACCAGGTAAGCAGTTGACCTGCTTGCTCGCCGGCGGCGGTTCGTGCGGCGGCGGCGGTGTCGTAGGGACCGAGTTGGCGGACGACCTCTCCGGTTTCGACATGCGTGACGGTGACGTACACACCGGGCTGCGTGGGTTCGTTCATGCGGTCTCCCCTGCTGCGGGCCGGAGCAGGCGCGGGAGGTAGATCAGCACCCCGGTCCCCCAGACCACCCCGAAGACCAGAAGATGCCATTCCGGGCCGCGTGTTCCCGATTGTGTGACCATCTGCCACAGCAAGTACAGGCAGGTAACCACGCTCGCCAGGCAGATCAGCAGCAGGTACAGCAGCGCTCCGACGTACATGGGCGACCCTCGCATGGCCCGTAGAGATCTGGTCGCTGTCATCACTCAGCGTCACTCCCAATACGTGCGGGACAACTGTTGAGCTATCCCATTTCACTAGAACAGTGGGCCACCCTTATGGAGCGCTTGCAGCTCAGCGAGCGATTCGGGTTGCAAGCTCTTGAATTGCTTCTGTGGGACCTTGAGGTAACGCCAGGGTGTTCCCGTCAGCGCTGTGGCGTGCTCGCACCACTGGGTAGCAGCGCGGTCTTTGAACTGCACTTCCTCGGTTTCCGCTCCCTTGGTTTCGATAATCCAGTGGACGCCCGTGGTGTCGATGGCAACGAAGTCCGGGTGGTAGTAGCGGAGGCTGGTATAGCCATCCACGTACGCGATGCTGAAAGGGAACTGCTCATGCAGCTTGCCGAAAGCACGCACGTCATCCGCCATGTCGAGGAACTTCGCGAACTCACGCTCGAAACCGTTTCCGCAGGGTGCAAGGTTCCAGGGCGTCTTGTCCGCTTCATAGACCGGGCGCGTCCATGGGAAGGGTTTGATGTCGGACAGGCGCACCGGCTCGGCAATGACTTCGGGTTCCTGTCCCTCGATGCTGAAAGCCCGCAGCGCCTTGGTGAACAGGTCACGGCACACGTAGGCCGCCACGTTGGAACTCATGGCCTGGATGACGGCTCCGTCGTCGAGGCTGACGGTTTCGCCGAACGCACGGTGTTCGAACCATTCGCGGATCTTGGGGGCGACGACGTTGAACTGGCTGGGAAGTTTGACGTCCTGAGCGATCAGTTTGGCGTAGAAGCTGATGACCTCTCCGGCGGTCTGTGGCGTCTGGATTTCATAGTCCTTGCTGACCAGTGTTTCAAGCGTGAGGATGTCTTTGCCCTCGTAGCGGAAGGTCTGCGCTTTCTTGCTGCCTTTTTTAAGGGGCAGGGGCTGGTGCTGAAAAGCCATGACATCGAGGGCGGCCACTTCATCGGCAATGCTGCGCTTACGGATCAGAGAGGCGCTTAGCATCGGCAGGGCAATGTCATACTCGGCTTTTTCGGGTACGAAGTGAATCTGCGGAATGAGGATGGGCTTGCCGCCCTCCAGGTCCTCAGCGTCCAGCTTGATCTGCTCGAGCTTCTCCAGTTCCTCTACGAAGCTCATGAAGTTCTTGTTTCCGATGATGTCCACGCGCTCGGTGTAGCCGTTGCCCTGGCCTCGGAACATCAGGCGCAGACCACGTCCGATGGCCTGTTCAGGCAGGATGTTGGCCTTGGCGGTATAGGGGCGGAGGCCCACCACGACGGTCACGTTCTGCACGTCCCACCCCTCGCGCAACATCATCACGGATACCACTGCGTTCGTGGGACTGTCGTCCTCATCGATGGTGCTGGCAGCGCGGCGAGCAGTCTCCAGATCTTTCTTACTGACCTCGCCCGTCTTATCGGTGTGGATGACCAGCGTCCCTTCACCGCCGAAGTCCTCGGGGTACTTGGTGCGCAGCCAGTCGGCCACGTCGTCGGCCTCGGCCGTCGTGTTCATCATGACGAAGAGCGCGGGTTTCTTCCCGAAGGGCTGCAGGGCTTCCCGGTACTCACGCCAGCGGTTCACTCCAGCTGTCAGGAAGGCCTGGTAGCGCACGCTGGCAATGTCGGATTGAATCTCAGCAGCCTTGGTGATGCCCTTGACGGGGCGTTTCACGATGGCGTCCAGGATGGCCTGCTTCAGGGGGTAGTCGTATACCACCCAGGGGAACAGGCCGCCCTTCTGGAAGCGGGGCGTGGCCGTCACGTCCAGTTGGAGGCTCAGGGGGACCTTCTGGGCCAGATCGCGGATGACGCCGTTCCATGCGCTGTTCTCGTCGTGGGTGTGGTGAGCTTCGTCGTTCAGGACCATGACCGGCTGGCCGCGCTTGACGATGCGGTCAGTGAACGGCACCGTGGGGGTCAGGGTGGTCGGCGGTCGGCTGCCCAGCATCGCGGCCAGGGGATTGGCCGCCTCCGGCTCCGCGACCGGGTAGAGCTGCTGGATGTTCGTGAGGTACAGGACTCCTTCGGCGCTACTGACCGTGCTGCCGCCCTCGCCGCGGGCGACGACTTCCACATCCCAGAAGGCCTTCAGGGCGGGCGGGATGACCGGGTCAGTCTGGAAGATTCGCCCGCCCGTGAAGTCCTGCGCGAGGCGTTCCAGCACGATGATGTTTGGCGCGATGACCAGGAAGGATTTGGCGTAAGCGGACGCCACCGCAGGGCCACGCTCACGGATGGCGTTGAAGTACTGCCACGCGACCGCCAGACTCATCACCTTGGTCTTGCCGCTGCCAGTCGCCATTTTCAGCGCCAGTCGGGACAGACCGTCATTTCCGGGGAGCTGCTGACCCTGCAGGAGTTCTTTGATGGCGAACGCCTCCAGCAGGTCCAGACGGGTACGGACGCCCGCTACTTCCCAGGTGTAGATCAACGTTTCGAGCGCGCCCCGCTGCGCGGCGTGGTAGGTGAACATCCGCCCGTTGGGCAGGCGGTGTTCCGTGTGGAACCAGTGACGCAGCAGCAACTGCGTCGTGCCCGTCACACCCTTGTATCCGCCCTCTCGCCATGCCTGCACCGCTTCACGCAGCTTGGGTACACAGACGGCGGTCGCCATGTACTCCGAAATGTCGAAGAGGGTTCCGTCAGCGGACTGAGCCTTCTTGCGGGGCGCCATTATTGCTGCCCGTGAAGCCGGCGAGAATGGTCGAGATGCATTGATCCAGTGTAGAAATCAATCGTCCAGCTCGTTGCCCAATGTGCCTCAGGCCTGCGGACGGGGAATCAGGTCATGAGAGCGGAGATCATGAGCGATCTTGCTGGCCTCAGTCAGAGCGTCACGCACGTCAAGGACTTCAATGGATTCTTCTTCGAGCAGACCGAGCAGATCCTCGCGCAACTCACTGTCACCACGGTGGTTCGTGAAGACGGCGAAGTGCCCCTGTGCGAGTAGCGGATCGTCAGCGCGGCGCGCATCCGTTACGGTCTGCCGGAAAGCATTGACCTGACTGGACGCCTTGCGTCGATCGACGTCGAACGCGACGGCCTGATAGCAGTGCCACACACCGTTCTGGTAGGCCAGATCCACCACCGGCTCGGAGCGAACGGGCAGGATGTAGTCCTCTTTGAGACCCAACCTGAACAGGCCTCTCTGATTGAAGACGGACCTCACTTCGTCACGGATGACGGTGCGGCCACGCTGGGGCACCGTCCGCTCAGCCCTGACGTCCTCCACCAACTGGGTGAAGAGCATCTGGAGGAGCCCGGCAGCGTCCGACACGGCTGCAGGCCTGGGCGCCGTCAACTGCAGGTTATTGGCGGCGTAGGCCACGGTGAAGTCCCGGAAGCGCTCTTCTGTCCACTCGTACTCGCTGTAGCGCGTGAGTGCTCCGCCCAGCGCCTTCACGGCATGCCTCACGAATGCGCCGTCCCCTCCGGGCAGCAGCTTGACGCGCGAGCCCTCGCCAAAGGAGGACAGCGCCCGGAGGCCGTGCCAATTCTGACCAGGGCTGACCACGAGGACGCCCACGTTCACGAACTCTTCACGCAGAATGTTGGGCACATACCGGATGACTGAGTACAGCGTCCGCCCCTGCGTCACTGTCTTGCAATCATTGTCAGTCTGCTTGTTCATTCCCACCACTCCTGTCCTGGACGCTGAAACCGTGCCTCAAAGTAATCGGGGAGGGCCTGGGCACGGGTGAGCAAGTAGTTTACCAACGCAGTGTGTTCCTCAACCGTAACCCCCCACTCCCGGGGTAGGCCATCTATTACAGACTGAACGATTGCCTCTGTCATACCACTGACAGCGTCGAGATACGGCGCAAAGTCGGCCGGCCGCACCGCCCTGAATAGATCGGCCGGTGACATGCTGTACGGCAGAGGCGCTGCGGCGTCCGGCAACGTGGGATCAAGGAGATCACCCAGACCCCAGATGGCGCTGCGAAAGGCCATTCCCATGTCCATCAGGTACAGGCTGGACCGCCCACTGCGCCGGACCAGCAGAATATTCGGGTTCAGGGGCTTACGGTCACGCTGATCCAGCCAGGCGTCCAGGACAGCCACTCCGGCCAGCATGCCGATGTCGGCCATCATGCTTCCCAGTGTCAGGTCCTCAGGTTTCAGATCGTCGGCGGGCTCTAACCACTGGGAATAGAAGTGCAGGCCGGGCAGCAACCTGACCTCGTCACCGTCATCGTCCGTGATGCGGATGCAACCACCATGAGGCAGCGCAGCGGCCGGGACATCGACCAGGCCATAAGCAGCGTGCCGGATGCCCAACTGCGCGGCCAGCCCATGCCCGATCCACTCGTTGACGAGCATGCGGGGACCCTGGGGGTTCTGCTGAAACTTCACCGCGCACAGCCCCAACTGATCGCTCAGCAGGAACTTCTGCGGCTGGGAATTCCCACGCCCGACCGGCCCGAAATACAGTTGCGCCTGCGGGATACGCTGCCCAGGGCCGGTCAAGCGCTAAATCACCTCCACCGTGAGGGTCTTAGTGGTGTCGTTCCCCAGAATGTCGATAACTTTGACAAGCACTGTGTACGTGCCGCGCGCCTCGTAATCGTGCCGGGCCACTTGCTCCAGCTTGCTCTGCTTGCGGGTACGGTACGCCTGCCACTGGTTATGGAAGGTATCGCCCTTGAAATCCCAGTCGATGGCCCAGTAATCCACGAGCTGCGACCAGTGCGTGATGCTCTTCTGCACGTCCTGGGGAATGTCGTCCTGCGGCATGAGGAAGTCCTTGAGCGTCAGGGTCAGGCGGCGGCCCTTGATCTCGGTCCCGACCTCCGCTGCGCCCAGCTCGTAGAAGCGGATATCACCCTGATCCACGGCTTTCTTCTCGAGCACTTCGCGGGGGATCTTCTTGAATTTGATCTCCACGCCCGCCTTTTTGGCCATGTTCAGGCCGGTCTCGTTCAGTTCAAAGGCGAAGTCCCAACCCAGTACGTCCGCGCTGGCGGTGGCTCCCTCAGCTCCGGCGCGTTGCCAGACCTCGCGCACGATGGCTTTCAGGTCACCTTCCGTCACGGGGGCGTCGACGGCGCCCACATGTACCAGCCGCCCCGCTTTCAGGCCGTGCGTCCAGGTGCCGCCGGGCAGTTCCTCAGCGCCGTAGAGCTGGAGGATGAACTGCCGGTACGCCACTTCGCGGGCGCGGGCCGTTTCCAGGTCGTCCCATTCGGCGGCCTGCCACGCCTGACGCTCGTACTTACCCAGGTTCTGCACCACAAAGGGCTTGACTCCTTCAATGCTGAGCAGCCGCTTGCGTGCCGTGTGAATAGCGAAGCGCCCCAGGTCACAGGTGATCCAGCGCCGCCCTAACTTCTCGGCCACGGCTGCCGTGGTACCAGATCCACAGAAGCAGTCAAGTACGAGGTCGCCAGGGTTGGAAGACGCTTTGATGATGCGTTCCAAAAGTGCTTCGGGTTTCTGGGTTGGGTAATTAAGCCTCTCATCGCTGGTATTGCCCACTCTTTGAATGTCATTCCAAAGATCCGTAGCGCGTTTACCTTCTCTCTCATCAAGAAATATTTTGAGCCCGTCAAGCCGAGGGCTACCGTCAGACTTTGTTAATATTAACCCCTGATCCCATAGCTTCTCTCTTTCTTCAAGAGAGAGAGCCCATGCTCTTCCAGCTCCCGGCTGGGTACCTCGCCAAACATCACGCCTGGATGCAGAAGAACTCTTAATAGTGAGGTCCTGGCCCGTGTACATACGGCCAGATTTATCAGCTTTGTATCTAGCAAGCTGCTCCGCAGAATACTCCGTACGCTGGGCGCTCCAAGAGTAGTCGCCCCGAGAGTAATATAAGATTCTATCCTGCACTCGAAGATAATACTTCGGATTAATATTATGAGAATTTGTTCTCTGCCATGTAATATCATTTCTGAATGCCTCTATGCCAAATATCTCGTCCATGAGAATTTTTCCATAATGGGCCATATGATCGTCAAGCTGCACATATATACTCCCGTTCTCACTCAACAGATCTTTGAGCAATAAGAGAGTTTCAGACAACCAGCCAACAAATCCGTCTAATCCCTTGCCCCACGTATCGTTATACGCTTTCTGCTCCAAGACATTTGGTTGCTTAGTAAAGCTGACGTTATTACCACCGCCATCAGGATCTTCCGGAAGGCTTGCAGTAAAACTAAAATTAGATCCAGTTGCGAATGGCGGGTCAATGTAGATGAGATCAACTTTTCCCCGGAATTCCTCGAGGAGACTGGGCAGCACGTACTTCTTGTCACCCCAGATCAGACGGTTGCGCCACTCTGCATCCTTGCCGCTGCTGAACATGTCCAGCGTCTGCATGCGCTGCTGGTTGCTCTCGTTGATGGTTTCGATGGTCTGGAACGGCAGGGCCAGGCGTACTGGTTGCACGCGCTTGCCGTGCTGGTCATATTTTCCATCCCAGATGAGTTCGACGGGCATACGGAGCAGTGTAACGGGTGCATTTCGCGAATTCAGGGCAAGTGAGGTCAGGTCCAGGAACATTTCTATCCTGCATGCGGAGCGGCAGGCACCACTCCGGCAATCGCTCAACCACCGAGGCTGACCCCCTCCACAGTCGGCCAGCCTGATCCGTCATTCTTGCCACCCCTCCCCTGTTCAGCCGAACCGAACGAGGCCGTCGCAGACGGTCTTTTTTCGTTTCATCCGACTTTACTTCGGACCGTCCGACGTTCAGACTACAGACATCCGAGGAACGGGAAAACACCGTCCCAGACGATAAGGAGACGATTATGACCAAAGCAATGACGGCCGCCCAGAAAGACCAGCTGCTCGCCGAAGCGAAGGCCGTGGGCCTGTACGTGACCCGCACCAGCACCGACTTCCACCTGACCACCAACGACGGCAAGACCCGCGTGACGCCCGGCGAGCTGCGCCGCCTGATCGCCCAGGCCGAGGAGATGGGCCGGGATGAGGCGTTCGAGGCGGCCGCCGAGATCCGCGCCGAGCTGACCGCGAACGCGGAACAGGGCGAGCCGGACACCCTGGAGGATGCCCTGGGAACGGCCCTGGAAGGCCCGGCGATACCTGCCGCCGAGGTTGAACCTGTGGCGACCGCGGCGACCCCCGTGGAGGCCGAGCAGACGGCCGCAGCCGCCGCGCCGGTCAGCGAGGAGAAACCCGCCAAGGCCAAGCGCACCGCGACACCGAAGGCCGACAAGCCCGCCCGCGCGGTGATCAAGTACGGCCCGCCCTGCGGCGGTGACGTCAGCGGCCTGGCCGTGGCCACGAGCGAGGAGGCCCGCAACCCCCTGATGCACCTGACCGCGAAGCCCCAGGCCGTGTACGCGAGCAAGGAGCTGGCCGCCGCCACTGGGCGCGCACTGGGCGAGGGGGCGGCGTGGCTGGCGTTCCTGGCGGCCGCGCCGGACGGCGAGACCTTCTGGACGCTGGTGACGGTCGAGGGTGGCCAGCTGCTGCTGGACGGGCAGGCGGTCACGGTGAACCTGCTGGATGGCGAGGCGGCGGACGACGCGCGCGCGCGAGTCGTGCAGGCCCGCCTGAAGGCCAAGGCGCAGTGGCAGGTGAGCCGCGCGGCGTGACCGACCAGACCAGCAGCGGGGGGCTCAGGCCTCCCGCTCTTTTTTTGTTCAGCCGAACCGAACGCGATCGTCTGGGACGGCGTTTTCGGTCAAATCCGACTTGACCTCCCAGGGTCCGACCTTCAGACTGAAGACAGCTAAAAACACCGTCCCAGACGATCAGGAGCGTACTTTATGACCGAATCCAGCACCCCCGCAATCCGCCCCGCCGCCCGTAGCTTCGACCTCGTTCACTGAGGCGTTCTGGACTCGTTCAAGCGCGTGCAGGTCAGCGGTCCCCACAGCCTCATCAACGAGCTGGTCAAGGCGTACCCGCACCTGACCTACGGGCAGGCGCAGGAGCTGGCTCAGAGCGCCTGGGACGGCGAGCAGCCCTGCGTCGCGGACGTGACCGCCGAGGTCAGCTGGGGCTGACAGATCGCCGCTGGCGGCGGCCGGTGGCCCTTGTCCCGCCGCCGCGATCAACGCGGAACTGACCTCCGAGAACGCCGCGTGGCGACCCTGCCCATCAGCGCGTGCCTACCGTGGTGGGCAGCAATCCAGGAAACCGGGCCGTCCGGCGAGACCAGGGGTTGCCCCTACGCAAGTGCGGCCTCACAGTGACCGGTAGTTCAGTAGACTCCGGGAGAGGAGTTCCTATGACCAATGCCTCCCCGGTGCGCCGCCCGTCCGTCAAAGACACGACCCAGTCCACGGTCACGCCCACCATACCCAATCGCACTTCCACCCCAGGCCCCGCTGCCCCGACCGGCAACGCGGTCCTGAAAGCCGCCCTGGCGTACGCGCGCGAGCACAAGGACGTCCTCGCCCACGCCCTGCAAAGCGGCGTCCTCCTGTCCCGCGAATCCCGGCCACGCCCCATCGCGATCATCAAGCTCAAACCCCTGCTCGACAGCATGGACCGCGCGGAACTCCTCACCGTCCGCACGCTCATGCAGAGAAACGGCGGGCTGGAGTTCTACGCGGCGCTGGCAAAACATTACGGCGGTAACTACGCCCTTGCCATCCAGAAGAAAATCGGCACGTCCACTGACCTGAACAAGGAGCAGCTCAGCCTGCACGCCTTCATTGAACAGCTGACGATCCGCGCCGTGTACATGAATGACTCGGACCTGAATACCCTGAAAGAAGACCTGGACCTTCAGGACGCCGACCGCGACAAGAATGCCATCGAGAAGGAAAGCAACCTGCAACCCCAGCGGCTCCTGGCCTTCTTCGGGTACCACGCCGGGCCTCTCGTGACCGGCCTGTGGGGCTTTCAGATGCGGGCGTTCCTACCCATTCCACTGAACGAGATCAAGGATCCGGCCGTTCGCGCCAGGCGCACCGTGTTCAACGATCCGATCCTGGTCTTCCGCGGTACGGACGGCGTGCAGGTCACGAACCGCGAGGGCGGCGTGGATTCCATCTTCGCGAACTTCGCCAAGGACAGCGTCGGCGTCAATCAGGTGAACGCCAACTGGGAACTCATTACCGTGACCCTCTCGCAGGTGAAGCAGGCGATCTTCGCCGGTCACAGCCTCGGCGGGGGCCTCGCGCAGGTCGTAGCGGCCCGGAGGCCGGAGAAAGTCACTCAGGTCGTGACCTTCCAGGCCCCTGGCGTGACGGACGAAATGGCGGCCAGGTTCACGGAGAAGACCGACGCACGCAGCACGCACTACCGCATGGCTGGTGACATCGTGCCGCTGAGCGGTGACACGCACCTGCCCGGTCAGATCGAGTACCTGACGCGCTTCACGCGCGCGCGGGGCAACCCGAACTTCAGACCGGCGGTCGACATGACGAACAGTCACAAGGCGTTCCCGCTGACCACAGCACTTCAGGGAATGAACCCAGCTGAGCTCACACCGGAGCAGAAGGCCATCCTGCAGTACGGCGCCCATGACATCCAGGAAGCGGGCGGCACGCAGGTGCGCGTGACACCAAGCGGCGGCGTGAGCACCACACAAGATCCCCGCCTGAAAGCGGAATCGGGACGCGAAAGTATTCTCCCGTCCCTCATGCGGGGCATGAACTACGCCGACGAGATGGTCGAGGCGAACATCGGGTACAACGCTCTCCTCGAGGCCACGCAGCAGAAGCTCAAGAAGGTCGAAACGTATGCGGCGTTCAAAGCCGTCTGGAAGTGGGTGGAGGAGGTCAAGACCGTGCCCCTGAGCGAAGGGCAGCGCGCTGTCATCAAGTCCCTGGGGATCGGCCCGACCAAGAACTTGACCGTCCCCATCCCGATCCCTGGGCGAGGAACCGGCGTCCTGGATACGTTCAACCTGCCGATCCCCCAACTCATGACGCCGAGTACCCTTCCGAGCGTGCTCACCAAGATTGCCGCGAGGGGAAATCAGGTAACCATTCGCGACCCGGACCGGAGTGCGGTCCTGCAGCAATTCGTCAGCCACTGGATGAGCTGGCACCCTGGACGCGATGACGCGAATGGCTGGATCGCCCGGCTCCAGAAGGAAGGTGTCCAGTGAGGATGTTCTACGCCGCTGTGCTGATGTGTATGGTCAGCGGGTGCATGGAAGGACGGTCAATGAAAGAGTGGACTCGGGAAGAATTGATGGCGTACGCCGTCGCCGCCGTGAAAGAGCACGCGCCCGTGAAGGAGATCCCATGCGCGCGTCCTCCCGCCGACTCGTTAAAAACCTGCTTCAGTGTCGACGGCCCGTCCGGCAGCGTCACGACTGTCCTGTCAGAAGTGCTGAGCAAGGACCTGAAGCCCCTGGGGGACTGGCGGTTCACCGGGGGGAGCGCCGCTGCGACGTTCAGGACGGGGGGCAGCAGGCCTCTTGATCTGGACCTGCTGTACGGCGCGGATGATGGCGTGACGGTCATCCTGGAAGACCTGCCGGAGGGAGCGCAGGGCGTCCTGTCTGTGTTCGTGCAGGAGAGCCCCTACTGACGCGCGGTGCCTGACCGAAGCGAGTGCCGTCTGGAACTTCTCCCAGCGGCACTCGCTTCGGTCGGGTGGTGGCACACGTTACGGTTTCTGAACCTCGTGAGGCGGCGCGGCCCACTCCCAGCCTCTGGTGGGGCCTTCCAGCTGGCGGATCTTGAGGTTCACGCGCCCGACGCTCAGCACCTGGCACTTGCCGTACCGCTTGTGCACCACGACGTCGCCCTTCTGGTAGGCGGTCAGGGGCGCGAACGGCTCGGGGTTCAGGCTGGCCAGCCTCCCCTCCTCGAACGCGATCCGCAGGGTGAGGTGTTCATGCCAGTGCAGGTCCGGCGCGGGGTACGCGCGTCGATGCCCTCGAACGCGATCCGCAGGGTGAGGTGTTCATGCCAGCGCCGGGCGTACCGGTTGTCCGGGGCCTGGGCGAGGGTGCGCTCATGGATACGCAGCTGCTCCTGCAGGCGACCGATCCGGCGGCGCACGACGCCAGGGTCGGACTTCTGCCGGGCGCGGCGCTCGGCCCCCAGTGCGCGGCCGCGCCAGTAGTCGGCCAGCTTGTCCTCTAGGGCGGCCTTGCGCATGTTCTGGTCGCTGCGCTCGATGGCGCGGCGGTGACGCTTCTCGCTGTGGTGCCCGATCTTGATGGGCTCCCCGTCGGGCGGGAGGCCCTGCAGGGCGGCCGTGACGCGCTGCTCAGACCGGCTGACGGCCGCCGCCGCGTGACCGGCGAAGCGCTGCACGCGGGCCTGCGGGTCATCCGGGTCCGCTTCGTGCGTGATCTCCCCTACGCGGGCGAGCAGGTGGTCCTCGCGGCTGGGCGTCCAGACGGCCACCCAGGCCCCGGTGCGGCCCCACCACTTGAACCCGGCGGCCTTGACCAGGGCGTACTCGTTGGCGTCCAGGCGGTTTTCCGGAGTCCAGCGGAGCGTATCGTCGTCCACCGAATAAATGGCACGGCCATTCATAGGTGACTCCAGTTCTTCCGGGCGATGATTTTAGCCACGCTGTTGCGGTCTATTCCATACTTTCGGGCCAGAGCAGAGACTCGCGCCCCAGCGGCAGCCTTAGCACGAAGCTCAAGGACTTGCGCCTCGGTGAGTTTCGCTTTCGGCGCGCGTTCGCCGCGCACCTGACGGCCTTTGGCCTTTTTGTCAGCCATGTTGTCGGCGTGGGTGCCGAGGAACAGGTGCTCTACATCAACACACCGCGGGTTGTCACACTTGTGCATCACGAGAAGGCCGTCAGGAATCGGGCCGTGCACCAACTCCCAGGCATATCTATGGGCAGCAACACTTCCTTCTGCCTTCCGGCCTCGACTGAAACGGCCGTATCCAGTCTTGAGGATTGTCCCAGTCCACACGAGGCACTCTCCAGAACGCTCCGTCTGCGCGAAGAAGCGTTCAACAGGCGAGCGCACCTCCCGGTGAATCTTCCGTCCTTTGTTTGGGTGACTGGTCGCCGTGCCGTTCGTGACCGGGCCGGTCACCGCTCCACCGCCACGGCCGCGAGCAGCAGCCCGCCCTCGCGGTCCACGGTGACGTTGATGCGGTGGCCCATGATCGACTGGAGGCTCACGGCCTCCCCGATCTGCAGGTCGGTGCCCTCAGCGGCCACCAGTTCCAGGACCTCGCCTTCGCGCGTGGTGACGGTGACTCCCCAGATCGGGGTCACGTTGGCGGGCGTGGCGAGCTGCACGTCGAGCAACTCCTCGCTGTCCCCCGTGTCACGCGGGAGCTGCCGCCGGAGCACGACGACCAACCCCGCCGCGTCGAGCGCAGCGAGGGTGTCGTCACCGTTCGGGCCGAGCGCCTCGACGGCAATCTGCCGGGCGCGGTACAGGTCGATCTTCATGCCCTCACCTCCAGCAGAGCCAGATCCGCCTGGACGATGAACAGCGCCTCGGTGCCGGTGGTGGACGGTTCGAGCGGGTAGCGGTCGCCGTCGGTGCCGGTGATCGCGCTGTCCTCCGGGTGGACGGCGTGAACGGTCGCGCGGAAGTCGCGGCGGCCGCTGCGGGGCGTGAAGGTCACGCCCACCACCTCCCAGGTGACTTCATCCATGCGGCGCAGTTCCCAGTCCTGCACGACGGGGTTCACTCGCGCCCCCGACCGGCGTTCTCCAGCAGCCGGAACTGGTGCTCGGGGGCGAGGGCGGCGCGGTGGCCAGCCGTGATGGCGTCCAGTTGGGCGAGTTCGGCGGTGAGGACGGCGCGGCGCTGCTCGATGGCCTGGAGGGCACGGGTCCGTTCCTCGGGCGTGAGGGGGGCGGCGGCGCAGCTGGCGGTGAGGTGTTCGAGCGCGGTCATGCGGCGGCCTTGATGTGCGGGAAGGTGAAGGCCAGGAAGTCCCAGACGGCGCGGGCGTCGGGTTCGGTCAGCGCGGCGAGGCTGTAAACGGCGCGGTCGAGCGCGGCGGCGGCGAAGGCGTAGTGCGTACCGCTGGGCACTCCGGCGCGGGCCATGAGGCGGTGCAGGCGGGCGGCGCGGGCCTTGCCGATCGGGGCGGCTTCGAGGACCTCGTGGGTGACGGTGGTGGTCGTGGCGCTGCGCAGGATGTTGACGGCGTGGCGCAGGTCGCAGGGCTGGCCGTCCACGACGGCTTCGATTCCGGCGGGCGTGCGGGTCAGGGTGACGGCGTGCTGGCGGGTCTGGATGATGGCGCCGTCCATGCGGTCGTAGGTGACGGTGTTCCAGGTGCGGGTGGTGGCGCGGGGTGCGGTATCTTGCATGGCGATCCTCTGTTCGGGGGGATTTCAGGTCGGGGGCGCTCTTTCTTTGCCGGAGGTTGCGCCCCTTCTCTGATGCCTGAATGTTAGCGCATGTTCTAAAATTAGTCAACTGTCTAAAATCGTGCTACCGTAGTGACATGAACTGGGAGCAGCTGCAAGAAGACCTCATCCGCCGAATCCGCGAGCAGCCACGAGGCTTCCAAACGGCACTCGCAGAGAAGCTCAATGTCGCCCCAGCCAGCGTGGCCTCCTACACCACGCGAGGCCGCGCCATCCCCCCCGCCCACATCACGCCCATCCTGGAAGAACTCGGCATCGAACTCACGATCACGACGAAGGCCAGCGCATGAGCTTCAGCGTGCCTGAGATGCTGGCTATCACCTCCCAGACGTTCCTGACGATGCTGGTCGTCATGGACCCGGTGGGCCTGGCGCCCATCTTTATCGGGCTGGCCGGGAACCGCCCCAGTTTCGAGCGGCGGCGCGTGGCGCTCAAGGCGTCCCTGGTGGCGGGCATCATCATCCTGCTGTTCGGGCTGTTCGGGCGGGCGCTGCTGGAGCACCTGGGCATCAGCCTCAGTTCGTTCCGCATTGCGGGCGGGATCCTGCTGTTCCTGATTGCGCTGGACATGGTGTTCGCGCGGCCCAGCGGCAGCAAGGAAACCGCCGAGGAAGAGGAGGAGGCCCGGCAGCGCGAGGACATCAGCGTGTTCCCGCTCGCCATTCCGCTGATCGCGGGCCCCGGCACGCTGGCCAGCATCATGATTCTCGCGGCGGACGCGCACGGCTCGCCGCTGCTGCTCACCGCCGTGTTCCTGGTGACGGCCGCGGTGCTGCTGCTGTGTTACCTCGCGCTGCGCCTGTCCGGGCAGATCGCGCGCCTGATCGGCCTGACCGGCGTGCACGTGGTCACGCGCGTGCTGGGCGTGCTGCTGGGTGCGCTGGCCGTGCAGTACGTGGCCGACGGCACGCTGGAACTCGTCCGGGGCGGCCTGAAGACCGGATGGCTGCCCGGCACCCTCTCCGCGCTGATCTGATCCGCCTCACCTAGTCCGGCTGATCTGGTCCGGCTGATCTGACCGGGCCGCCGGTAGGCCATTTGCCGCAGGGGCCGCAGGGAATCACTCAGCGTCCCGGCGTAACATTGACCTGACCGCCGCGCCCTAGAATGCCGTGCATGACCTCCAGAACGGACGTGCAGGAAGACACCCGAATACCTCGTATTGCGGCCGACCTGAACGCGCCGCGTGTGCTGGTCCTCAACGCCTCGTACGAGCCGCTGCACGTCACGAGTGCCAAGCGGGCCATCACACTGGTGCAGTACGGCGTGGCCGAGATTCTGGAGGACAGCGCCGACGTGGTCCGCTCGCCCAGCACCGTCATGACTGTGCCCAGCGTGATCCGTCTGCGCCGCTACGTGCGCCGCCCGCGCGTGCACCCGGTGCCGTTCAATCGCCGCAACGTCCTGCGCCGCGACACCTTCGCCTGCCAGTACTGCGGCTCGCCGGAGGAACTCACGCTCGATCACGTGCTGCCCCGCTCGCGCGGCGGGCGGCACACCTGGGAGAACGTCACGACCGCCTGCCGCGCCTGCAACCAGCGCAAGGGCAACCGCACGCCCGAGGAGGCCGCCATGCCGCTGCGCACCCCCCCGCGCGCCCCGACCTTCGGGGTGTACGCCCACGGGCAGTTCGCGCACTGGCAGCCGCAGTGGAGCCGCTACCTGGGCGGCTGAGCCGGACGCCCAGAAGCCGCGCTGCGCCCACTCGCCCTGCGGCGCAGCTCTCCGGGTCTGCCCGGCTGGAACGGTTGCTGCCCCCCAGCCTGCCCGCTCCGCTCGGCCCTCTCCCGCGCCCCGGGGGGGGGGCGACGTGGTGGCCGTTTACGGGCCGCGCGGGGGAAAGCGCACGAAGGTCAGCCAGAACGCCTCGAACGCGTGGATGGCGCCCAGGAAGTTCTCGAAACCCACGGGTTTGACCACGTACCCGCTGGCGTGGCGTTCGTACGAGGCGCGCACGTCGTCGTCTGCCTGGCTGGTGGTCAGCATGACGACCGGAATGCTGCGCAGCTCGGGGTCGGCCTTGATTTCTTCCAGCACTTCCAGCCCGGTCTTGCGGGGCATGTTGATGTCCATCAGGATCACGTCGGGGCGGGGCGCGCCGCTGTGTTCACCCTCGCCACGCAGGAAGCGCAGGGCGTCCACGCCGTCACGCGTGACGTGCAGGCGGTTGGGAACGCGGGCGTCCTCGAAGGCTTCCAGGGTCAGCAGGACGTCCGGTTCGTTGTCCTCGACGAGCAGGATCTCGATGGGGTGGGGAGTGGATGGTGGGGTCATCAGGAAGTGGGCGCCACGGGCAGGGTCAGGTGGAAGGTGCTGCCCTGACCGGGCAGGGATTCCAGCCAGATGCGGCCCCCGTGGAACTCCACGATTTTACGGCAGATGGCGAGTCCCATTCCGTTACCGGCGAAGGTTTCACGCAGGTGCAGGCGCTGGAAGATGTCGAACACGCGCGTGTGGTATTCCGGCGCGATCCCGATGCCGTTGTCCTGCACGCTAACGTGCACGAATGCACCGTCCAGCTCCGAGCGGACCTGCACGCGCGGCGGGCGGTCCTCGGCGCGGAATTTCAGGGCGTTGCTGATCAGGTTGGTCAGCAGTTGCAGCAGCAGCGACGGCCGCCCCAGCACGGCGTGCGGGGTGTGCCATTCCAGTGTGCCGCCGCCCTGTTCCAGCGTGGCGCGCACGTTCTGCTGGGCGGCCTGCAGCAGGCCCTCCAGGTCCGTGGGTTCCAGCGGCGTTTCCTGACGGCCGATCTGCGCGAAGCCCAGCAGGTCCTGAATCAGGCTGCGCATGCGGGTCACGGCGCCCTGCATGTAATGCAGGTACTGGTCGGCGCGGGGGTCCAGTTGACCCTGGTAGCGGCGGACGAGAAGTTCGGTGTAACTGCCGATGGTGCGCAGCGGTTCTTGCAGGTCGTGACTGGCGACGTAGGCGAACTGTTCGAGGTCCTGGTTGCTGCGTTCCAGGTTCTCGATCACGTCGCGCAGGTGTGCCTGGGCGCGCTCGCGTTCGGTGGTGTCCTGCACCATGACCACCGCGCCGCTGACCGCGCCCGTCTCGTCGCGGGTGGGGGTGACCACGTACGCGACCGGCACCGGGTGCCCCTGCGCGTGCCACATCACGTCACGGTCCACGCGGCGCGTCTGGCCGTCCTGAATGGTCTGCTGAATGGGGCAGTCGCTCAGGGCGTACTCGCGGCCGTCGGCGTGGTGGTGGTGCACCAGGTCGTGCTGGCTGTGCCCGATCATGCGTTCCACGCTGTAGCCCAGCATGCGCGCGGCGGCCGGGTTGGCGAAGGTGGTCACGCCGCGCAGGTCCAGCCCGAAGATGCCTTCCCCGGCGGCAGTCAGCAGCAGCGTGCTGAAGCGCGTGACGTTCGCGAGGTCCAGGGTGCGCGCCTGCACGCGGCGTTCCAGGTCGGCGTTCAGGTCAATCAGCGCCTGCTGCGCCCCGCGCACGTCGCTCATGTCGGTGTGGGTGCCCACCCACTCACGGATCCGGCCGCCGTCGTCGATGACCGGCACGGCGCGCGCCCGCATGGGCACGTACTGGCCGTCGGCGCGGCGCAGGCGGTAGTCGACCTGGTACGGTTGCCGGCTCAGAGTGGCGCGCTGCCAGCATTCGGTGGTGCGGGCGCGGTCGTCCGGGTGCACGGCGTCCAGCCAGCCCACGTGGCTGTAACTCGCCTCGCTCTGGCCGGTGAAGGCTTCCCAGCCGGGCTGCGGGGGCAGGAAGCTGCCGTCCGGGTGGGCGTCCCAGACGATCTGCGCGGTCGCCTCGACCAGCGACCGGAAGCGCTGCTCACTGCCGCGCAGGTCGGCTTCCATGCGGTGGCGGTCGGTCACGTCGGCGAACACGGTCGTCACCTGCGCCGGGGTGTCCTGGCCGGGCAGGGTGTGCGCAATGGCCGTCACCTGCAACCAGCGCCAGTCGTCGCTGCCCGGGCGGTAGATGCCCATGGGGACGTCCCGGATAGTCTGACCGCTGCGCAGCGCGGCGCTGGACGGGTGCGTGTCGCCGGGGAACGGCCGGCCGTCCGGGTGAATGGCGCGCCAGCGGGGGTCCAGAGAGTCGCGCCCGCTCAGTTGCGCCTCGCTGAGACCCAGGATGCGGGTGGCGCTGGGGTTTACCTGCAGGATGCGGGAGTCGTGGTCCTGCACGGCCACGCCCAGCCCCAGGGCGTCCATAAGCTCCAGGGCGACGCTCAGCGGCTCGCCCGCGCGCAGGTGCAGCAGCGCCTGGGCCTCACCGTCTGCTCCGGGGGCGGCTGGCGCGGCCGTGACCAGCGTGACGGGCCCGCCGGGGCGCAGCACCACGCTGGCCCGCGCAGTCCGGCCTTCCAGCGCAGCGTCCAGGGGACCGCGCAGCACGGCCGCCACTTCCGGCGTGAACAGCGCCGTCCACCCGGTCACGCGGCTTGCGCCGGGTTGCGGCGCGGCGTCCGTCAGGGCCGCCTGCGCCGCCGGGTTCAGGTGCGCCGTTCCGTCGGCCGCGATCAGCAGCAGCGGGTCGGGCAGCGCCAGCAGCAGGGCCGGGCCGTGCGCGCCGCTGAAGCCCGGCCGGGAGTCGGACTGGTCTGTCACGGGATCTGCCGGGCTCAGCCGCGCAGGGCGTACCCGACGCCACGCACGGTGCGCAGCAGGCCGTAGCCGTCCAGGTCACGCAGTTTGGCGCGCAGGTTGGCCATGTGCACGTCCACGACGTTGCTGCCCTCGGGCAGGCGGCCCTGCCAGATTTCCTGGCCGATCTCCTGGCGGGAGTACACGCGGCCCGGCTGGCGGATCAGCAGCGCCAGAATGTCGAACTCCTTGGGAGACAGGCGCAGCTCGTCGCCTTTGTAGGTCACGAGGCGTTTCTGGGGGTCCAGGGTCAGTTCACCCATGGTCAGGCTCTCGGTGGTGCGCTGGCGGAGTTGCACCTTCACGCGGGCGAGCAGTTCATCCGGGTGGAAGGGCTTAATCAGGTAGTCGTCGGCGCCCAGGCCCAGCAGGCGAACTTTCTCCTCGACGGTGTCGCGGGCGGTCAGCACGATGATGGGCACGGCGCTGTTCTTGCGCAGGCGCTGCACGACGTCACCGCCGTCGAAATCCGGGAGGCCCAGGTCCAGCAGGATCAGGGTGGGCTGCTCCTCGCGGGCCTTGATCAGGCCGTTCATGGCCGAGTCGGCGTGTTCCACTTCGAAGCCGGCGTCTGTCAGGTCCATGCGCAGGACGTTGGCGATATCCAGATCGTCCTCGATGACAAGAATGCGTTGAGAGGTCACGTCCGGAATGATACCGCGTCCCCGCACTCCGCCGGCACCGGCCTGACCGGCGTGAGGGGGCGGGGGTGTGGTAGCCTGACCGTACCGCGCTCTGACCCCGTCCCCGGGCACCACGTCCCAGGGCAGTACCGGGGGGCCGAGCGACACAACCGCATGATTCACACTCAGGCCGCAGTCCAGGCCCCGCCGTCTCACACAACCCGCCTGCACGCTGCCCGCAGGCCACCCGGAGTCCCCATGACACACACAGCCGACCAGACCGACGCGGTCGCCGTTCCACACCTCGAAGTCATTCCGCTGGGCGGCATGGGCGAGATCGGTAAGAACATCACCGCCTACCGCTACGAGGACGAGATCATGATCGTGGACGCCGGGCTGGCCTTCCCGGAAAGCCACCAGATGGGCATTGACCTGATCATTCCGCGCATCGATTACCTGCAGCAGAACGCCGGGCTGATCAAGGGCATGATTCTCACGCACGGGCACGAGGATCACATCGGGAGCCTGCCGTACGTCCTGCCGCGCCTGCCGCGCATTCCCGTGTACGGCGCGGGCCTAACGCTGGGCCTGGTCCGGGAGAAACTGTCCGAGTTCGGCATCAAGGACGGCGACGTGGACCTGCGCGAGATCGGACTGACCGACAAGATCCGCATCGGTACGCACTTCCAGGTGGAGTTCGTCCGCATGACCCACTCGATTCCCGACAACGCCGGGTACATCCTGACCACGCCGGTCGGGGTGGTGCTGCACACCGGGGACTTTAAGCTCGACGAGGAACCCAGCGACGGCAAACTCTCGGACCTGGCGCGCATCGAGCAGGCCGGGAAAGACGGCGTGCTGCTGCTCCTCAGTGACTCCACCAACGCCGAGCGTCCCGGCCGCACAGCCAGCGAGGCCGAGGTGGCCCGCAGCCTGGAAACCCTGATCGCCGGCATCAAGGGCCGCGTGTTCATGACGACCTTCGCGTCGAACGTGCACCGCATTCAGAACGTCATCAACATCGCGCACCGCCAGAGCCGCCGCGTGGTCATGGAAGGCCGCTCCATGCTCAAGTACGCGCAGGTTTCGCAGCAACTCGGTTACATGGAACTGCCCGAACCGTTCCTGACGAACGACGAGGTCGGCGGCCTGCAAGACCAGCAGGTGCTGTACGTCTGCACCGGCAGCCAGGGCCAGCCCATGAGCGTCCTGTCACGCCTGGCCTTCGGAAACCACGCCAAGATCGCCCTGCGCCGCGGTGACAGCGTGATCCTGAGCAGCAACCCCATCCCCGGGAACGAGGAGGCCGTGAACCTCGTCATCAACCGCCTGTACGAGATCGGCGTGGACGTGTACTACCCCCCCACCTACCGCGTGCACGCCTCCGGGCACGGCAGCCAGGAGGAACTCGCCACGGTCCTGAACCTCGCCCGGCCCAAGTACTTCCTGCCGTGGCACGGCGAGCCCCGCCACCAGATCAACCATGCCCGCCTCGCCCAGACCCTCCCCCGCCCGCCCAAGCGCACCCTGATCGCCAAGAACGGCGACGTGATCCGCCTGAGCCAGGACGAGTTCAAGGTCACGGGCACCGTGCCGGCCGGCGCCGTGTACGTGGACGGCCTGGGTGTCGGGGACATCGGGGACGACGTGCTGCTCGACCGCGTGAACATGAGTCAGGAAGGCATTCTGATCATGACGGCCGTGCTGCACCCCACCCCGCACGTGGAGATCGTGTCACGCGGGTTCGTGCGCGCCAACCGCGAACTCGACGGGCAGATCCGCAAGGTCGCCCTGGAAGCCATCGAACAGGGCCTGCGCGAGAAGAAACGCCTCGAGGACGTGCGCGACGACATGTACGGAGCCGTCCGGCGCTTCGTGCGCAAGGTCACGGGCCGCAACCCCGTCCTGATCCCCCTGCTGGTGGACTGAGACCGAGTCGGCTGGAAGGATCTTTGCAGCCCCTTCCATCCGAACGAAGCGAGCAGGAGCAAACGGCAGACGGTATGAACGCGCAAACGCGCAACTGAAGCGGCGTTCGCGCTGCCGGGAAGGCTCCCCACGCCGGGGAGCTTTTTCGTGTGTGATACGGATTCCGATTGATTCGGTGCAGTCCCGAAGCAATCCGAGCGGATGCGAGTAGGAACAGCATACGGATTTCGCGGTATGGAGCCGCAGGCGGCGCTTTTCCGACTGTGGCGCAGTGGAGCGGCAGTCCGTATGGGGGGCGTATGGCCCAGGGACGCTCCGGTCGGGACGGCGCGGTGTACGCGGGCCGTCTGCCTCTTGCGCGGGTGGGCAAGTCTGGGTTCGCCTACGTTCCCTTTCGTGCGCCGTGCGATAATCGCCCGTATGAGCGTGATTCCCTACGTAATCGAGCAGACCGGGCGTGGCGAGCGGATGTATGACATCTACTCGCGCCTGTTGAAGGACCGGATTATCTTCGTGGGCACGCCCATCGAGTCGCAGATGGCGAATACCATCGTGGCGCAGCTGCTGCTGCTGGACAGCCAGAACCCGGAGCAGGAGATCCAGATGTACATCAACTGCCCCGGCGGTGAGGTGTACGCGGGCCTGGCGATCTACGACACCATGCGCTACATCAAGGCGCCGATCAGCACGATCTGCGTGGGAATCGCCATGAGCATGGGCAGCGTGCTGCTGATGGCCGGGGATAAGGGCAAGCGCATGGCGTTGCCGAACAGCCGGATCATGATTCACCAGGGGTCGGCGGGCTTCCGGGGCAACACGCCGGACCTGGAGGTGCAGGCCAAGGAGGTGCTGCACCTGCGTGACAAGCTGGTCGGCATCTACCATGAGCACACCAGCCTTCCGCACGAGAAACTGATGCGGGACATGGAACGCGATTACTTCATGTCGCCCGAGGAAGCCATGGGGTACGGCCTGATCGACAGTGTGGTGGACCGCGTCCGGTCCGGGGAGGCTGAGCAACAGTGACGAAGAATGGTGGGGACCGCTGCTCGTTCTGTGGACGGCAGCACCCGCAGATCGCGCAGCTGATCGAGGCTCCGGGCCGCGCGGCGTTCATCTGCAACGAGTGCACCGAGCGGGCGCACGAGCTGGTCAAGCAGAACAAGAAGGTGGGCGCCGAGTTCAGCCTGGAAGAGCTGCCGACCCCGCGTGAGATCAAGGCGTACCTTGACGAGTTCGTGATCGGGCAGGACGAGGCGAAAAAGGCGCTGGCCGTGGCGGTCGTCAGTCACTACCAGCGGCTGGCGCACCCGGACGTGAACCTTCAGAAGAGCAACATCCTGCTGATCGGGCCGACCGGGACCGGCAAGACGCTGCTCGCGCAGTCCCTGGCCGAGATGCTGGAAGTTCCCTTTGCGATTGCCGACGCGACCACCCTGACCGAGGCCGGGTACGTGGGTGACGACGTGGAGAACGTGATCGTGCGCCTGCTGCAGGCCGCCGAGTACGACGTGGCCGCCGCCGAACGGGGCATCATTTACGTCGATGAGATCGACAAGATCGCCCGCAAGTCCGAGGGCACCAGCATCACGCGTGACGTGTCGGGCGAGGGTGTTCAGCAGGCGCTGCTGAAGATCATCGAGGGCACGGTCGCGCAGGTGCCGCCGCAGGGTGGCCGCAAGCACCCGCAGCAGGAACTGGTGCAGGTGAACACGAAGAACATCCTGTTCATCGTGGGCGGCGCGTTCGACGGGATCGCGGATATCGGCCGTAGCCGCACGAACGTGCGCGCGGTGGGCTTCGGGGCCGAGCACAGGGGCGACGAGAAGGCCGAGCTGCGCTTCCTCCCCGAAGATCTCGTGAAGTTCGGGTTGATCCCGGAGTTCGTGGGTCGCCTGCCGCTGGTCGTGCAGCTTCAGGATCTGGACGAGGAGGCGCTGGTGCGCATCCTGACCGAGCCGCAGGGAGCGATTGTGTCGCAGTACCAGGCGCTGTTCGGCTTCCAGGATGTGGACCTGTCGTTCACGGAGGAGGCCCTGCGGGAGGTGGCGCACCGCGCGCGTGACCGCAAGACCGGGGCACGTGGACTGCGGGCCGTGCTGGAAAAGGCCATGACGGACCTGCTGTTCGAACTACCGGTTGAGGGTCTGAAGGACCTGCGCTTCGACGCGGAACACATCGATGCGCCGCTGGCCCTGCTTGAGTCTAAGGGACTCAAGAAGTCTGCCTAAACGCAACAGAGATTACAGCGAGCCCCCGGCGGCGTCCCTACACTTCTGGGACACCGTGCGGGGGTGTCGTCTACCGGAGTCCCCGCGTTACACTCAACCATTGCCGCGCCCACCCCGGCGCGTTCGTAAGGAGCAAGCATGATCTGGGAACTGCCCGTAGTCGCCTTAAGAAACATCGTGATCCTGCCCGGCGTCACCATGAACGTCGACGTGGGCCGCCCCAAGAGTAAACGCGCCGTTGACGAGGCCCAGGCCAGTGACCGCCGCGTGCTGCTGCTGACCCAGCGTGACGCCCGCACTGACGACCCCACCCGCGCCGAACTGTTCGACATGGGCGTGCTGGCCGTCATCAAGCAGGTCGTGCGCATGCCCGACAACACCTACCAGGTGCTTGTCGAGGCGCAGGAACGCGCCGCCGTGCAGGACGAGGTGCCCTCGGCCTACATGCGCGTGCGCGCCGAAACGCAGCCCGCGCCCGCCGACGACAGCCGCGAGGTCGTCGTACTGGCCCAGGAAGTCAAGAGTGCCTTCGAGGAGTACCAGCGGCAGAACAAGAACCTGCGCCTGGATAACTACCAGCTCGAAGGTCTGAAAGCCCTGACCGACGCCGGTGCGCTGGCCGACCAGGTCACGCACCACGCCACCTGGACGCCCGAGGAGAAGCAGGAGATCCTTCAGGCCGTCGCGCTGCGCCCCCGGCTGGAAGGCGTGCTGAAGTTCCTGGGCCGAGACACTGAACGCTTCAACATGGACAAGAAGATCGCGGGGCGCGTCAAGGAACAGATGGACGCCAACCAGCGCGAGTACTACCTGCGGGAGCAGATGAAAGCCATCGGCAAGGAACTCGGCGGCGGCGAGGACGGCCCGGCCGAGGTCGAGGCGCTGCGCGAGAAGATCGAGGCTGCGGGCATGCCCGACAGCGTGAAGGAAAAGGCGCTGAAGGAACTCCAGCGCCTGGAGCGCACGCCCGGCGGGAGCCCCGAGAGCACCGTGGTCCGCAATTACATCGACTGGCTGGTCGACGTGCCCTGGAGCACCCGTGACGAGGAGATCCTGGATATCGCCCGCACCCGCGAGATCCTGGACGCCGATCACTACGCGCTGGGCGACGTGAAAGACCGCATCCTGGAGTTCCTGGCGGTGCGTCAGCTGACCCACAAGCCCGGCGAGACCGAGGCGGCCCGCAAGGAACGCAGCGCCGAGGAACGCACGGACGACGCCGAACTGCGCGCCCCGATCCTGGTGCTCGTCGGTCCTCCCGGCGTCGGTAAGACCAGCCTGGGCAAGAGTGTCGCGCGCAGCCTGAACCGCAAGTTCGTCCGCATGGCCCTGGGCGGCGTGCGCGACGAGGCCGAGATCCGTGGTCACCGCCGCACGTACATCGGCTCCATGCCGGGGCGGATCATTCAGGCCATGAAGAACGCGGGCGTCACGAACCCCGTGATCCTGCTCGACGAGATCGACAAGATGAGCAGCGACTGGCGCGGCGATCCCAGCAGCGCCATGCTGGAAGTGCTAGACCCCGAACAGAACCACACCTTCCAGGATCACTACCTGGAGGTCCCCTACGACCTGTCGCAGGTGATGTTCATCACGACCGCCAACAGCCTGCAGACCATTCCGCGCCCGCTGCTGGACCGTATGGAGATCATCAACATTCCCGGCTACACCCAGCCGGAGAAGGTCGAGATCGCCCGGCGCTACCGCGTGCCCCGGCAGATCAAGAGCCACGGCCTGACCGGCAAGTTGGAGATCACGGACGCCGCCCTGAACCGCATCGTCGAGGAGTACACCGCCGAGAGCGGCGTGCGCAACCTGGACCGGCAGATCAGCAAACTGGCCCGCAAGGCCGCCCGCGAACTGCTTGAAAGTGCCTGGGAGGGCGTGAAGGTCATCGACGCGGCGCAGGTGCCGGATTACCTTGGCGTGCCCGTGCACCGCCCCGAGAAGATGGAGAAGGAACCGCAGGTCGGCGTGGCCCAGGGCCTCGCGTGGACCAGCGTGGGCGGCACCATGCTGCTCGTCGAGGCGCTCGCCACGCCCGGCACCGGCAAGATCGTCATGACCGGCTCGCTGGGCGACGTGATGAAGGAAAGCGTCAGTGCAGCCATCGCGTACCTGCGGGCGCACGCCGCGCAGTACGGCGCGGACCCCGACTTCCACAAGAACATGGACCTGCATGTGCACTTCCCGGACGGCGCCACGCCCAAGGACGGCCCCAGCGCCGGGATTACCATCGCCACGGCCGTGATCAGCGCCGTGACCGGTCGCCCCGTGCGCATGGACGTCGCCATGACCGGCGAGATCAGCCTGCGCGGCCGGGTGCTGCCCATCGGCGGCGTCAAGGAGAAACTGCTGGCCGCGCACCAGGGCGGTATCCGCGAGGTCATCATTCCCAAGGACAACGAGCCGCAGCTTCAGGAGGTGCCGGACAGCATCCGCGGTGACCTGCGCATCCACGCGGCCGAGCGGGTCGGAGAGGTGCTGGAACTGCTGCTGCTGCCCAGCCCCGAGGCCGACACGGACAGCATGCCGGTGCCCCTGAACAAGGCCCCCAACCAGCCCGGCGCCTAAGTGCCTTGAAGCTAACATTGCGAGATTCCGGGAAAGCACCGGAACCTCTCCATTCCCGCTGCAACGTACTTTCTTCTGTTACGCGCTCCGCGCGGTTTATCTCAAGATAAACGCAGTGTACTTAATACGGACTGCCGCTCCACTGCGCCACAGTCGGAAGGGCGCCGCCTGCGGCTCCAAAGCGCGAAGGGGCGCAGGCTGTTCCTCATCGCGTCCGCTCGGATTGATTCAGAACTGCAGCGAATCAATCGGAATCTGTATCAGTACCCGGCGTTACAACAGCACACAGGAACGTCCCCCCAGCCGGTCTGGGGGGACGTTCCTGTGCTGCGGGTGGGTCAGCGGCGTCCGTACCCGCTGGGGCCACCGCCCGTTTCGGGGGGACTGGTGGTGCTGGCGCCCCGGCCACTCTCCGCGCCGCGCCCGGCTGCGGCGTCACGGCCCGCGTAGCCACCGGGTGCAGGGGCGCTGCTGGGCGCGAAGCCGGCCACCGGCGCGCTGCCGTACCCGGCGGGCGTGGCGGCGTTGCCTCCGACCGCGCCGGCCGTGGGATCGTTGGCGAGTCGGGCGAATTCCTTGCTGTCCACGGCGCGTTCCACGCCCACGTCGAAGGAGATCACGCGGCGGCGGTACAGGTTCGCCAGGAAGGCGTCCATGGTGACCATGCCCTCGCGCGCGCCGGTCTGCATGACGGAGGTGATCTGATAGGTCTTGCCCTCGCGGATCAGGGAGCGCACGGCGGGGTTGGCGATCAGCAGTTCGTACGCCAGGATGCGGCCCTGGCCGTCCAGGCGGGGCAGCAACTGCTGGGTCATGACGGCCACGAGGTTGTTGGCGAGCTGCACGCGGATCTGCGCCTGCTGCTCTTGCGGGAACACGTCCACGATACGGTCGATGGATTCCGGGGCGCTGTTGGTGTGCAGGGTGCCCATCACCAGGTGACCGGTTTCGGCGGCGGTCACGGCGGCCTTGATGGTCTCGTAGTCGCGCATTTCGCCGACCAGGATGACGTCCGGCGCCTGACGGAGTACGGCGCGCAGCGCGTCGTTGAAGCTCATGGTGTCCGCACCGACCTCACGCTGGTTGATGACGCACTGCTTGTGCGAGTGCATGAACTCGATGGGGTCCTCGATGGTCATGATATGCAGGTTCTTGGTGGTGTTGATGTAGTCGATCATGGCGGCCAGCGTGGTGGACTTCCCCGACCCGGTCGGGCCGGTGACGAGCACCAGTCCGCGCGGCGCGTTGGCGATGTCGATGATGTTCTGCGGCAGGCCCATCTCCTGGGCGCTCTTGATCTTGGTGGGAATGAGTCGAAGCACGCCGCCCACGTTGCCGCGCTGCATGAAGGCGTTCACGCGGAAGCGGGCCTTCTCGCCCAGCGCGAACGAGAAGTCCAGTTCGCGGCGTTCCTCGAAGGTGCGCTGCTGCTTCTCGTTCATCATGGAGTACATGAGCTTGCGGGTGTCGGTGGCGGCCAGTTCCGTGAACCCCTGCGAGTCGTACACGCCGTGCAACTTGAACTTCGGGGGAAGTCCCACGGTCAGGATCACGTCGGACGCGCCCTTGTCGGCAGCAAAACGCAGGATGTCGGTGATATCGGCGGCGGGCTGGGTCATGGGGATACCTCGGGTGGGGGGCCTTGGGTAGAGGCAACGTGGGGCTGGCAGGAGGGGGTAGGCGGCTTATACAGATTCCGATTGATTCGCTGCAGTTCTGAATCAATCCGAGCGGACGCGAGGAGGAACAGCCTGCGCCCCTTCGCGGTATGGAGCCGCAGGCGGCGCCCTTCCGACTGTGGCGCAGTGGAGCGGCAGTCCGTATTAAGTACCTTGAAGCTCACATGGCGCCATGCCGGGAAAGCACCGGAACCTCTCCATTCCCGCTCCAACGTACTTTCCTTCTGCTCCGCGCTCCGCGCGGTTGATCGACAAGATAAACGCAGTGTACTTACTTGCTGGTGACGGCCAGTACCTCTTCGAGGGTGGTGATGCCGGACAGCGCCTTCTCGATACCGTCCTGGCGCAGGGTTTTCATGCCGCTCTTGGTCGTGGCGACCTCGGCGATCTCGGTGGCGTTCTTGCCTGAACCGATGGCCACGCGCAGCGGTTCGTCGATGACCATCAGTTCGTGAATGCCCATGCGGCCCCTGTAGCCGGTGCCGCCGCAGCGGTTGCAGCCGGCCCCGCGCATCAGTTGCGCGCCGCGCAGGTCGCGGTCCGTGATGCCCAGGCGGCGCAGGACATCCGGGTCGGCGTTGGTGGGGGCCTTGCAGTCCGGGCAGACCTTACGCACGAGCCGCTGGGCGAGCACACCCACGACGGCCGCGCCGATATTGAAGTGCTCGACGCCCATCTCCCCGAGTCGCACGATCGCGCCCGGCGCGTCGTTCGTGTGCAGCGTCGCCAGCACGAGGTGTCCGGTCAGGGCGGCCTCGACGGCGATCTTGGCGGTTTCGGTGTCCCGGATCTCGCCAACGAAGATGATGTCGGGGTCCTGCCGCAAAAAGGCCCGCAGGGCGCGCGCGAAGGTCATGCCCGCCGTGTTGTTCACCTGTGACTGGATGATGCCCGGGATCTCGTACTCGACGGGGTCCTCGATGGTGGTGGTGTTCTTCTCGGGAACCGCGATGCGCTTGAGGGTCGAGAAACTGGTGAAGGACTTCCCGGAACCCGTGGGGCCGGTCACCAGGAAGATGCCGTTGGGTTTGTGAATGGTGTCCACGTAGCGCTGGTAGTTGTGTTCGGAGAAGCCCAGCTGCTCGACTTCCGGGATGTTGTTCGCCTTTTGCAGCAGTCGCATGACGGCCTTCTCGCCGTACACGGTGGGTAGCGTGGACAGACGCAGATCGAGGTCGATGCTGCCCTTCTTGAAGCGCACGCGGCCGTCCTGCGGCAAGCGCCGCTCGCTGATGTCCAGGTGACCCATGATCTTGATGCGGGCCAGGATGCTCTGCGCACTGCCCCTGGGGAGCTCGTTCTGCTCGCGCAGGATGCCGTCCACCCGGTAGCGGACGCGCAGCGCCGTCTCGGTCGGTTCGATGTGAATGTCGCTGGCTTCCTGCAGGGCCGCCTCGCGGATGATGTTATCCACGACGCGCACCACGGCGTTGTCGTCGAGGCCCGCGCTGACATCGGTGTCCTCCTGACGTTTGTTGTCCTTGTCGCGCTTGTTGCTCTCCTGCACCAGCCGCTGGTTCAGGTCGGCCATGTCCTTGCTGCCGAAGTAGCGTTCGATCAGGCGGATGATGTCCTTTTCGGCCATGACGGCCGGGATGACCTCGCGGCCCGTGATGAGCTTCAGGTCATCGAGCGCGAACACGTTGCGCGGGTCCTTCATGGCGATGACCAGCGACTCGCCCTGAAGGCGGACCGGCACCACGCCGTAGCGGCGGGCGGTGCTTTCCGGGATCATCAGCGCGACCTTGCTGTCCGGCGGGTTCTGAACCGGGTCGAGGAACTCGTAGCCGAGCTGCGCGGCCAGCGAGCGGGCCAGCATTTCCGGGCTGAGCTTCCCGGACTGCACCAGCGTGTCTTCGAGTCGGCCGCCCCCGGCCTTCTGTTTCTGGAGGGCGCTATCGATCTCGTCGGCCCCGGCGAAGCCGAGTGCCAGGATCACCTCGCCCAGGGGCCTGACGCGGCCCTCGCGGGCCTGCACCTGAAGCGCCTCGCGCAGTTGCGCGCGTGACAGGGTGCCCTGCTGCACCATCTGCTCGCCCAGGCGGCCGCGCTGCGGGTAGAAACGCTCGATCAGCAGTTCAACGTCGCGGGGCCTGGCGAGGATCAGTTGCACGGGGCGGCCCACCAGCGCCCCGACGTCCTCGCGTTTGCGGGGATCACTGGCGACCACGGTGACGCCCGAGTCGGTCTCGTCGACGGGCACGGCGTTCAGGCGAAGTGCGTCGGCGCGCAGCATGTTGCCCAGCACGTCCTCGCTGGGCTGGAAATCGCGGGGGTTGCGCAGGTAGACCGCGCCGGCCTGTTCGGCCAGCACCTCGTACAGTTGGTCCTCGGTGACGGCTTTTTGCGCGATCAGTGTGGAACCCAGCGGTTCGCCCGTCTGCTGCTGGGCGTCGAGCGCGATCTGAAGCTGCGCGTCTGTGATCAGGCCGCGCGAGATCAGGCGCTGTCCCAGCATGTCGCCTGCGGTGTTGCCCTCGGCGTCGGCGGGCAGTTCGGCGGGCAGGTTCAGGTCCGGGTAGTGCGTGGCGATGGCCCACATGATCTGGTCGCGCAGCGCCTGGTACGGCTCGATGGTCAGGCCGCTGTCGTCCTCGAGCGCCTCGATGCTCAGGCTGGACAGCGGGTCCACGATCGCCACGCGCAGGGTGCTGCCCTCCAGGGCGAACGGGAAGGCCTGCACGCTCAGGACCGTCTGGGAGCGCACGGCGGCCAGGGCCGGCGCCTGCGGCGTGACGACCAGCAGGTTCACGAGCGGGATACCCAGCGCCTCCTCGATGGCGCGCGCGATGCGTTTCTCGCCGACCATGCCGGAGTCGATCAGGATCTCCGCGAGGCGCCCGCCCACCTCGGCGTGACGGACCAGGGCTTTTTGCAGGTCCGTGTCGTTCACGTACCCCTGTTCGAGCAGAATGGCGCCCAGGCGCCGGTCACCGATTGAGAGTGCCATGTTGTGTCTCCTTGTTCAGACCCGGTCGGGCCGCGCGGCGTGAGGGAACGGGAAAATTGCGGAAAGATGCGGTCAGAAGGCGATGCGGTCAGAAGGCGGGGCCGCGTGCTGGCCGGTCAGCGGGCGCAGTCGTGCCAGAGGGGGCGTCATGTCAGTGGTTCCAGTCATGCCCGTAGCGTTTCAGGACCGCGCGTTCCAGTCGGCGGGCCACGCGGGTGTGCGGCAGGGCGTTGGTGGCCAGGGGGCGCACCAGAATGGTGTACAGGCCGCTCAGGTTGCCGCCCAGCACGTCCGTGAACACCTGATCGCCGACCATGCCCACCTGGTGCGGCGGGAGCCTCAGTTCGCTCAGGGCGCGGCGGAAGGCGCGTGGGTTGGGTTTCCCGGCCAGCCCGACACCCTGGAATTCCAGTCGGTCCAGCCAGAAGGCCGCGCGCCGCCCGGTGGCGTTGCTCAGCAGGTACAGCCCCACCCCGGCGAGCTTCAGGTCCCGCACCCACGCCAGGGTCTGCGTGACGCCCGCCGGGTCGTAACTGCCGTACGGGACCAGGGTGTTGTCCAGGTCCAGCAGCAGGCCGTGCAGGCCCCGGTCCGCCAGGAATTCCGGCGTGAGGTGCGTGACGTGGTCGATCACGGCGCCGGGGCGCAGCAGACTCACGCCTGACCCCCGGTACCGCCGCGCAGGGCGTGCTGGCCGATCACGGCCCACATACGCCCGGTGCGGCCCGAATCGCGGCGGTACGAGTAGAAATCGGCCTCGGTCGAGCAGCGGCCACTGACCCACACCTGCCCGGCCGGGATGCCCGCCTCCCGCAGCGCCGCGCCGTTCGCTCCAGCGAGGTCCAGATGCCAGGTGGGATCGCCACGCAATTCGTCCTCGTCGGCGCCCACGAACGCGCCCAGGCCGCCCTGCGCGAAGGCCAGCGCGACCTCCTCGCCCACCGGGTACGCGGCGGCGCGGATGCCGGGGCCGACAGCAGCCAGAATGCGCGCCGGGTCGGCGCCCAGCGCCGTCATGGCCTGCACGGTGCGGGCGGCCACGCGGCCCAGCGTGCCCTTCCAGCCGGCGTGGGCCGCGCCGATCACGCCCGCGTGCGGGTCGTGCAGCAGCAGCGGGTAGCAGTCGGCGGTGCCGATGGCCAGCAGCACCCCGGCGTCGGCGGTGACCAGGGCGTCCCCGGTCCAGTGGCCGCCCGCGCGGGCGTGCACGACGTCGGTGCCGTGCACCTGGGTCAGGCGGGCCACCTGGGGGAGCGTGAAACCCAGCGCGGCGCACAGCCGCCGGCGGTTTTCCTGCACGTGCGCGGGGTCGTCTTCACGGTCGTCGAGGTTCAGCCCACCGTAGGGACCGGTGGACACGCCACCGGCACGCGTCGTGAAGGCGTGCGGCGCAGTGAGGTGCGGCGCGCGGATCAGCATCAGGCGTTCAGTATGCAGGGTCATCTCTCACCGGATTCTGACGCCTCATGCGGGTTCCATTTGTTTCGCTGACACTCCGCAACTTCACCGGATTGCCAGCTCCACGTCCGGAACCCGCCCTGCTCCCACTCGCTCCGCTCGGATTAAAGGGTCTTCGCAGCCCATACAATCAGAGTCCGTAGCAGGGCCCACACCGGGCAGGGCGGCTTTCCGGCATGAAGCGCCCCAGCCCGGAAGGGCGACGCACGGGGCCTGTTTTGCACCGGCTTCAGCAGGCTCACGCGCGGGTTGCTAGAGTCCCCCCCATGAGTGTCAGTATTGACTTGAGCAGTAAAACGGCCCTGGTGATGGGCGTAGCGAACGCACGCAGCCTCGGCTGGGCCATCGCGCAGCAGCTTCTGGCGGCCGGGTGCCGGGTGGGTTTCTCGTACCAGGGCGAACGCCTGAAAGGTGAACTGGACAAACTGCTCGCCGGACACGAGAACGTCTGGACCCAGCAGGCCGACGCGACCAGCGAGGACGACCTGGGCGCCCTGTTCAGCCGCGTCAAGGACGAATTCGGGGGACTGGACTACCTCGTGCACTCCATCGCGTTCGCGCCCCGCCCGGCCATGGACGGCCGGTTCCTGGACACTACCGAAGCCGACTGGAACACCGCCCTGAACGTCAGCGCGTACACACTGGTTTCCACGTGCCGGCACGCCGAGAGCCTGCTGCGTCCCGGCGGCAGCGTGATCAGCCTCACCTACCACGCGTCGCAGAAAGTCGTGCCCAGGTACAACGTGATGGGCGTGGCCAAGGCCGCGCTGGAAGCCACGACCCGCTACCTGGCCAGCGAGATGGGCGCGGCCGGCGTGCGCGTGAACACCATCAGCGCCGGCCCCATGCGGACCATCGCGGCCCGCTCCATCCCAGGCTTCGGAACCATGTACGAGAAGGCCGCCGAGGCCGCCCCGCTGGGCCGCAACGCCACGCCCGACGAGGTCGGCAAGCTCGCGCTATTCCTGCTCAGCGACCTGGGCAGCGGCCTGACCGGGCAGACCGTGTACGTGGACGCCGGGTCCAGCATCATGGCCATGAAGGCCGAGGGCTGAACCGGGAAGGCTGAGGCGGACCCGGATTGATTCAGAACTGCACCAAATCAATCGGAATCCGTATCATACAGAGTCCGCTCCATCCCACCACAGTCGGAAAAGCGCCGCCTGCGGCTCCACACCGCGGACTCCGTATGCTGTTCCTACTCGCGTCCGCTCGGATTGATTCAGAAGTGCACCGAATCAATCGGAATCCGTATCAGTGAAACAAACGCAGTCCGTATGGCCCGGCGCCGGGCTCTGCACGCCCTGCCCTATTCTGGGCGGCATGACTCTGACCCCGAACGCCCTGCTGCTGCTGAACGCCCAGCGTCACGATCTGGAGGACCGCAACGACCAGCGGGCGCTGGTGCGTGACTGGGCGCACCACGTGGATGGAGCGCGCGCGGCCGGGTGGCTGGTGGCGTTCGTGCAGTGGGACGCTCCGCCCGGCGCGGACTGGGAGACCTTCTCGAAGGGCTGGACGCTGCACCCGGACTTCCGGGCCGAGCAGGGCGACGTGCTGATCCGCGCCGCCGGCCCGGACGCCTTCGAGGGATCGGACCTGGCGGCGCAGCTGCATGGGCGGGCTGTACAGAACCTGCATGTGCTGGCGCTGCCGGGGACGCCGGAACTCGCGGCGACCCTGGCGTCCGCGCAGGCCGGGGGGTTCGTGATCGCTGAACTGGACGTACCGGCGTGAGCGCGCCGGGCCTGAACCTCGGGTACATCCTGGACGTGCTGGTGCGCCTGCTGGACACGCCCAGCCCCACGGGCTTCACGGACCGCGCCGTGACCCTGATCGAATCGGAATTGCGGGCGCTGGGCGTGCCGTCTCGCCGGACGCCCAAGGGCGCGCTGAGCTGGGAGGTGCCGGGCACGGGCGCGGGTCACGTGACGTTCAGCGGGCATGTGGACACGCTGGGCGCGATGGTCAAGGGCGTCAAGGACAGCGGGCGCTTGCGGCTGTGGGCACTGGGCGGGTACGACTGGGCGACCGTGGAGGGCGAGGACGTGCACGTGCACACGCAGGCCGGGCGGGAACTGACGGGCACGGTCGTGAACGTCCGGCAGAGTACGCACGTGCACGGCGCGGCGCTGCGGGATCTGAAACGCGAGGCGGCCGTCATGGAAGTCCGGCTGGACGAACCGGTGCTCAGTGCGCGGGACGTGCTGGCGCTGGGCGTGGGCGTGGGGGATTTCGTGAGTTTCGACGCGCGGCCCCGCGTGACCGGCAGCGGGTACGTCAAGGCCCGGCACCTGGACAACAAGGCAGCTGTCGCGGTGTTCCTGGCTGTCACGCGCGACCTGCTGGCCCGCCCGGCGGGCGTGACGGCGGCCTTTCACATCACCACGTACGAGGAGGTCGGGCACGGCGCGGCCACCGGCATTCCCGCGCACACCGATGAGCTGATCGCCGTGGACATGGCGGCGGTCGGGGACGGGCAGACCAGCAGCGAGCATCACGTGACGCTGTGTGTCGCGGACGGCGGTGGGCCATACGATCACGCGCTCGGGAATCGGCTGCGCGCCGCCGCCCACACGGCCGGGCTGGACCTGCGGGTGGACATCTACCCCTTCTACGCTTCCGACGGCACGGCGGCGTGGCGGGCCGGTGGGGATTACCCGGTCGCGCTGATCGGGCCGGGCGTGGACGCCAGTCACGCCTACGAGCGCACGCACACCGACGCCCTGCGCGCCACGGGTGACCTGATGCTCGCGTACCTGCGCCGCGACTGAACGGGACAGGTCCTCTCCAGACGGCGGGCGTTCCAGACGGCGGGCGTTGCGGTTCAGGGCGCGCGCGGTGTGTCCTGCCGGCGCGGCAGCAGCCTGGAGAGGTTCCCGGTGTTCAGGCCGGTGTCCGGGAGTATGTGGCCGTTCTGGCCGAGCAGGTACGCGGTGACGTCCAGCACCTCCTGCGGGCTCAGGGTGCCGCGCTGATCCTGGGGCATGGTGTCGCGGATCAGGTCGTGCAGGCCCAGGGGCGGCAGGTCCGCGAAGCCTGCCTCGAAACTCTCGTCGCGCAGACTGGGACCGGTCAGGCCTTCCAGGCGGTCGCCGTGACACATGGCGCAGGCCAGGATGTACACCGTCTCGCCGCGCGCGGCCTGCCTGGCTGGGGCGGTGCTGGCCGGGAGGGCGCTGTCGGGGGCGGTGTTGACCGGGGCGGTGCTGACTGGGACAGAAGCCGGGGCCGCCACGATCGGCAGGGCGGCGAGGCCAAGTGCCAGCAGGCCCAGCAACAGGGTGCGGTTCAGGCGCGTGGCTCGGGGGGTGGGACGGGCAGGCACAGGGGGCACTGTAGCGTGCGCTTCCTTGCAGGTGGCGCCCCTGGGACTGGATTGCTGAACCCGGTCGAAGGAAGGCAGGAACCGGGGAAAAAGATGTATACAATCTGCCATCGTCCCTGTAGGCTGGACGTGTGCTCTCACTTCAGAAAGCGGCCACCATTCTGGGAGCTTTCAGTGCCGAACAACCCGAATGGGGCGTCCGGGCGCTGGCCTCTCACCTGGGCGTACCCCGCGCCACCGCGCACGCCTACCTCGCTGGCCTGACCGAGGCGGGCTTCCTGCGCCGCACTCCCGCCGGCAAGTACCGCCTGTCCTGGCATCTCGCCGAGATGGGCGCGCAACTGACCGCCTCGCTCCCCTGGTTCCCGGAGGCCCGCACCCTGATCACCCGGCTGGCCCTGGAAGTGCGCGCCGTGGCGTTCCTGTGCATCCTGGAAGGCGAGGAAGTCGTGGCGACCATCCGCGAACGCCACCCGGACGCCGACATCGACCTGCCGCTCGACGTGTACTTGCCCGCCACTGCCACCGCCAGCGGCAAGATACTCTACGCCCACGCGGACATCACCCCCCGCAGTTTCGAGGCGTGCACGCCCAGTTCCATCACCTCACTGGACGAATGGAACACCGAGGTCGCCAAGGTCCGCCGCCTCGGGTACGCCTACTCCATCGAGGAATGGATTCCCGGGCAGTGCACCCTGGGCGTGCCCTACCACACGCTGCACAGCGGCCTGCCCGACAGTCACCCCAGCGACACGGTCGTGGCGGCCATCGGCGTGCAGATGAGCGCCGCACGCTACCTGCGCGAGGAACGCAGCATCCGCGAACGCGTCCTGCAGATTGTCCGTGAGGCCGAAGCGATGCCCTGACCCCGGGCAGGGGCCATTTAAGTACACTGCGTTTATCCTGTCGATAAACCGCGCGGAGCGCGCAGCAGCAGAAAGTACGTTGGAGCGGGAATGGAGAGGTTCCGGCGCTTTCCCGGCATGGCGCCATGTGAGCTTCAAGGTACTTAGCTGGCTGCGCTTCCTGGTGGCAGCGGCGGAGCGGACAGCGCCCCCACCTCGGTCCTCAGGGCGTCTAGTTCCGCCTGGAGCGCCGTGAGTTTGCGCTCGGCGTCATTCAGGCGCGTCTGCTCCTGCGCCGTGAACTGCGTGAATGGCCGCACCGCGTCCCGCAGGCGCGTATCGGCCCGCTCCTGCTCGCGCCCGTACTCACTGCGCACGATCCGCTCCAGGGCCTCGCGCAGCGCCGCGACCTTCTCGCGGAGCTGCCGGTGCGCCTGCAACCTCTTGTTCGGCAGGACGAACAGACCCAGGCTGCCCAGCGTCAGGCCCGCCAGAATCCCGCCCGTGAAATCCAGCGCGGACGCCCCGATCAGCGCGCCCAGGCCCGCCCCGATGCCCAGGCCACCCGCCAGACCACCCACTGCGCCCTTCATGGCGTCCTCGGCGTCGCGCGACAGTTGCCGCGCCAGTTCCGTCTGCGTGGTCGTCTGCAGGTGCTGCTGCGCGCTGCCGGCAATCCCCTCCAGGAGCGCCGCCCGGTCGTAGCTGAAGCGGGTGCGGGCCACCGCGGACTCCGGTTGCCGCCGTGCCAGGAACACCTGCACGTCCTCCCAGAAGCCAAGGTTCACCTCCACGAAGCGGTCGATCATCGTCCCGAACTGCCGGTCGATCGCGTCCGGCAGCTCTGCCACGGCCTCCCGCCGGAACGCCTCCTCCAGCTCCCGCCCGTTGAGCAGGCCGCGCAGGTTCCCGAACCGCAACTTCTCGTCAATGAACCGGTCGGCACGCACCTCGAACTCGCTCAGCAGGCGGTTCACGCGGTTGAGCTGCCCGTCCAGTTCGCCCAGGGTGTTCTCCTGGTGCGCCAGCTGCCGCGCTTCCAGCTCCCGTAGCACCCCCAGGTCCTCGGACAGGGTTTGCCGGGCCGCCGTACCCCGCGCCGCCTCACCCGCCAGCAACTCCGCGACCGTGCCCAGCGGACTCAGCAGCTTCAGGCGCGTGCGTTCCGTCTCGGACAGCCGCATCCGCAGCACCTCACGAAGCGCGTGGAAGCCCACGTCCCCGCCCCGCTGCTCGGCCCGCGCGCTGATCAGCAGCACCGGCGGCGTCAGGCCCAGCACGCCCCGCGCGCCCACCTCCACGAACGCCCGCACCTGCGCCCTTTGCTCCGGCGTCTCCAGCAGGTCCGCCTTGTTCACCACCATGATCACGCTCCGGCCCCAGCGCGCCGCCAGCGACAGGAACTGCCGCTCGGACTCCGTGAACGGCCGGTCTGCCGATGTCAGGAACAACACCAGATCCGCCCGGGGCAAGAACCCCTCCGTCAGCGCCTGATGCTGCCGGATAATCGCGTTCGTGCCCGGCGTATCCACCAGCGCCACGCCTTCCAGACTCGGCAGCGGGTACGTCAGACGACTCACGAAGGGATCGCGCGTCGCCTCCATCTGCCCCGGCACCTCACCGTTCACCAGCACGTAAATCCGGTCCGTGGTCGGCGTTACTCCCTCCGGCAACACCGACGCGCCCAGCAGCGCATTCACGAACGAACTTTTCCCCGCATTGAACTCCCCGACCACCACCAGCAGGAACGCCTCATCCAGCGCCCGCACCGCCAGGCGCGCGCCCTCCACCACCTCCGGCGGAGCCCCCTGCCCCACCAGCAACCCCAGCACGTCACCCAGGAGCGCCCGCTCACGCCCCAGCAGATCCTGCACCCGACTCGACACCAGCATGTCAGACAGCCTACTCGCCCCCAACCGACCACACCTTCAGCAAATCCACACTGCCCCTACCGGGGGTCACGCGAAGCTGGCGACCAGGGCGGACTGCATCCGTCCCCAGCCAGACTGATAAGGATTCCGATTGATTCGGTGCGGGCAACTGCTCAGCAGGGGACGATCAGACAGAGAAATTGGGCATGAGAATATCCCCCGTGAACACGCTGACCAGTCCATGCCAGCTGTTCAGACCCTGCTTGCCCAGCGTCGAGATATAGCTCCT
>NZ_JAGLBB010000060.1 GCF_018260555.1 Deinococcus sp.
GCAGTTTGGGCAGGGAGTCTCGCTGATGGTCCACCTTACCCAATCGACTCCCGGAAGTCACCCTGCTGAGCAGTTACCTGCAGTGAATCAATCGGAATCCGGGTCAGGTGAACGCTGCGTGATGGCCGGACAGTCCGGTTGCGCGCTGGGCGGCGGTATGCTCGCAGGCGTTGAGGAGCGCGAGCCGCTCAGGTGATCGCCGCGACTCCGGGAGGAATACCACATGGCACCAGAACGGACCCCATCCACGTACGCCCCCGCCACCGCGTCCCTGACGCGCCTGAGCAGTTACCGCGCTCTGGCCGCGCACACCGAAGCCACCCGCGACCTGCACCTGCGCGACCTGTTCGCCGCCGACCCGCAGCGCGGCGAGCGCCTGAGCGCCGAGGGGGCCGGGCTGTACCTGGATTACAGCAAGAACCGCGTGACCGACGAGACCCTGAGTTTGCTGATGGCCCTGGCCCGCGAGACTGGTGTAGAAGCCCGGCGCGACGCCATGTTCGCTGGCGAGAAGATCAACGTGACCGAGGGGCGCGCCGCGCTGCACACGGCCCTGCGCGCCCCGGCCGACGCGACCGTGATCGTGGACGGCCGGAACGTGGTTCCCGACGTTCATGAGGTCCTTGACCGGATGGCGGCCTTCGCGGATCAGGTGCGCGCCGGAACGTGGCTGGGTCACACGGGTCGGCCCCTGAAGAACATCGTGAACATCGGCATTGGCGGGAGCGACCTGGGGCCGGTCATGGCCGCCGAAGCGCTGAAACACTACGGGCAGCGGGACCTGACGCTGCGGTTCGTGTCGAACGTGGACGGCACGGACCTGGTCGAGAAGACGCAGGGACTCGACCCGGCTGAGACGCTGGTCATCGTGAGTTCCAAGACCTTCACCACGCAGGAGACCATGGCGAACGCCCGGAGTGCCCGCGCGTGGCTGCTCGCGGCGTTGGGTGACGAGGCGGCGGTCGCGCGGCACTTCGTGGCCGTCTCCACGAACACAGAGGCCGTGCAGAAGTTCGGGATCGACACTGCGAACATGTTCGGCTTCTGGGACTGGGTGGGCGGGCGTTACTCCATGGACAGCGCCATCGGCCTGAGCCTGATGCTGGCCGTCGGGCCAGACGCTTTCCGCGAGTTGCTGGCCGGTTTCCACGCCATGGACGAGCACTTCCGGACCGCCCCGCTCGAGAAGAATCTCCCGGTGCTGCTGGGCCTGCTGGGCATCCTCTACAACAACTTCCATGACGCGCAGAGCCACGCGGTGCTGCCGTACGACCAGTACCTCGCGTACTTCCCGGCTTACCTGCAACAGCTTGATATGGAAAGCAACGGCAAGCACGTCACCCTGGGCGGGCAGCAGGTGGATTACCAGACCGGCCCGGTCATCTGGGGCCAGCCGGGCACGAACGGTCAGCACGCCTTCTACCAGCTGATCCACCAGGGTACCAAGCTGATTCCGGCGGACTTTATCGGCTTCTGCCAGACCCTGAATCCGCTACCGCTGGGTGACGGCGCGCCGCACCACGACCTGCTCATGGCGAACGTGTTCGCGCAGACCGAGGCGCTGGCCTTCGGGAAATCACTGGACGCCGTGCTGGCCGAGGGCGTGCAGCCCGACCTGGCCCCGCACCGGGTGTTCGACGGCAACCGCCCCACCAACACGATCCTCGCCGATCGCCTTACCCCGCACACGCTGGGCGCACTGATCGCACTGTACGAACACAAGGTTTTCGTGCAGGGCGCCGTGTGGGACATCAACTCCTTTGACCAGTGGGGTGTGGAACTCGGCAAGGTGCTGGCCGGAAAGATCGTGCCCGAACTGCACGCCGATTCCGAACCCGAGCTGAAGCACGACAGTTCCACGAATACCCTGATCCGCCGCTACCGAACGCGGCGCTGAAACAGCACGGATGGGGCCGGAGCACCCGGAGCGGGCCGCCCCGAGTGGAGGCACGGGGAGCGGTTTCCGGCTGCCCCCTGGGCTATGCGCGATGATGCTCGGGTCAACTTCCTGCGCCGGCTGCTGTCCGGGCACGGGGCAGAAGGGCACGGGCGGCTGGGCACCCAGCAGGTTCACGAGGACGCGGTTCATCCAGTCCCGCACGCCGGGAAGGATACCCAGATCAGCGCTCAGGCTGACCGTTCTCCCTGGCGTAGGGCGTTCAGGATCCCGGCGGCGATTTCCTCGACGCTGGCGCTGGTGGTGTCGCGCACGGGAATACCGGCGCGCTGGAACATACGTTCGGCGCGGCGGACCTCGTATTCGCACTGTTCGAGGCTGGCGTAGCGGCTGCCGGCTTTGCGCTGCGTGCGGATGGCGTGCAGACGGCGCGGGTCGATGGTCAGGCCATGCAGTTTGTGGCGGTGCGCCTCCAGGGGAATGGGCAGGCTGATGCGCTCAAAGTCGTCTTCGGCCAGCGGGTAGTTACTGGCCCTCACGCCGTGCTGCAGGGCCAGAAAGAGGCTGGTGGGGGTCTTACCGGCGCGGGAAACACCCACCAGGATCACGTCGGACAGGCCGTACTGCTTGTCGCCCACGCCGTCGTCCGTGGCGAGCGCGAAGTCCAGGGCGTCCATGCGGGACAGGTAAGCGTCGGTGTCGTGCATGTCGTGGTGGCGGCCCACGGTGCGGGTGGCACTCTGCTGGAATTCCTGTTCCAGGGCGCTCAGGCCGGGGCCGAGCAGGTCGAACACCTGCGCGGGGCACGCCTGGAGTTCGGTCAGGACCTCGGGGCGGGTGATGGTCGTGAACACCAGCGGGTGTTCGCCGCGCTCCGCGAGGGCCAGGACCTCGCGGGTGACGGCCTGCGCGGCGCTGAGGTCAGCGGTGAACGGGCGGCGCAGGTAGCGCAGCGAGTGACCGGGAAAGTGCGCCAGCAGCGCGCGGGCGATGCTCTCGGCGGTCAGGCCGGTATGGTCACTGACGATGACGACCGTGCGGGGATGGGGCGAAGGGCCGGGCGCGGCGTCTGCCTGGGTCATGCCTTCAGAGTGACACGTGATCCGGACTGCGGTTGATTCAGAACCGCACCGAATCAAGCCAAGCGGACGCGAGTAGGAACAGCACACGGATTGGGCGCCATGGATCCACAGGCGGCGGCCTTCCCGACGGTGGTGCCATGGAGCGCCGTCCGTACGATGCGGGTTCCGTTTGTTTCGCCGACAACCCGGAACTTCGCCGGATTGCCGGCTCCACGTCCGGAACCCGTTTTGCTCCCACTCGCTCCGCTCGGATTGAACGGGCTTTGCAGCCCATTCAACCCGGAGTCCGTATGAGGAGCTATCCAGACAGGCGGCCCGTGTCACTGGACAAGTGGCGGTGCGAGGGGGTGCCCTCGGGTAAGCTGGCGGGGTGCAACACTAATTCCCACGCTTCCAGTCTTCTGGAGGCCCTCTGGATCGGAGAAAAGCAATGGATATGATTCGTGTGTTCCATACACTAAAGATGACCGACGTGGAGATCGTGGGCGGGAAGAACGCCTCCATCGGTGAGATGATCCAGGGCCTCGCGGGGGCCGGCGTGCGCGTGCCCGGCGGCTTTGCCACGACCGCCGACGCGTTCCGGCTGTTCCTGACCGAGAACCGCAGCGAGGAGAGCATCAACGCCCGCCTGAGCGCGCTGGACGTGAACGACGTGGTGGCGCTGGCCCAGGCGGGCCGAGAAATCCGCGCGCAGATAGAGGCCGCCGCACTGCCCGCCGCGCTGGAACAGGCCATCCGGGACGGGTACGCCGCGCTGGCCGCCGAGTCCGGCATGACCGACCCGGACGTGGCCGTGCGTTCCAGCGCCACCGCAGAGGACCTGCCAGAAGCGAGTTTCGCCGGGCAGCAGGAGACCTTCTTGAACGTGCGCGGCATCGAGAGCGTGCTGCGCCACGTGCGGCTGGTGTTCGCTAGCCTGTACAACGACCGCGCGATCAGTTACCGCGTGCACCAGGGCTTCTCGCACGCGGACGTGGCCCTGTCGGCCGGCGTGCAGCGCATGGTCCGCACGGACCTGGGCGCGTCGGGCGTGGCGTTCACGCTGGACACCGAGAGCGGCTACCGCGACGCCGTGCTCGTCACGAGCGCCTACGGGCTGGGCGAACTGGTCGTGCAGGGGGCCATCAACCCCGACGAGTTCTTCGTGTACAAACCCGCCCTGAACAGCGGTAAGAAGGCCATCCTGCGCCGCACGCTGGGCAGCAAGGCCAAGCGCATGAAGTACGCGCCGGAAGGGGGCGTGCAGACCGTGGACGTGCCACTCAATGAGCAGCGCGCCTTCTCGCTGTCAGACGCCGACCTGACTGAACTGGCGCGGCAGTGCGTGGCCATCGAGAAGCACTACGGCCGCCCCATGGACATCGAGTGGGGCAAGGACGGCGTGGACGGCCGCATCTACATTCTTCAGGCGCGCCCGGAAACCGTGCAGAGCCGCGCCGGGCAGATCATGGAACGCTTTGAACTGACCGGCGGGGGCGACGTGCTCGTCGAGGGCCGCGCCGTCGGGAACCGCATCGGGTCGGGCGTGGTCCGGGTCGTCACCGACCTCTCCCAGATGAGTCAGGTGCAGGACGGCGACGTGCTCGTGGCCGACATGACCGACCCCGACTGGGAGCCCGTCATGAAACGCGCCAGCGCCATCGTGACCAACCGGGGCGGCCGCACCTGCCACGCCGCGATCATCGCGCGCGAACTGGGCATTCCGGCCGTGGTGGGCAGCGGAAACGCCACCCGTGAACTGCGCGGCGGGCAGACGGTCACAGTGTCCTGCGCCGAGGGCGATACGGGCTTCGTGTACGCCGGGCCGGTGCCGTTCCGCGTGAACCGCGTGGAACTGGGAAACATGCCCGAGGTTGGCATGAAGATCATGATGAACGTCGCCAGCCCCGACCGGGCCTTCAGTTTCGCGGCCCTGCCGAACGCGGGTGTGGGCCTGGCGCGCGTGGAGTTCATCTGCTCGAACGTGATCGGCATTCACCCCCGCGCCCTGCTGGACTACCCCAACGTGCCACAGGACGTGCGGGTACAGATCGACGAGAAGACCGCCGGGTACGCCACGCCGCGCGACTTCTTCCGCGAGAAACTGGCCGAGGGGGTCTCCTCCATCGCCGCCGCGTTCGCGCCGAAACCCGTGATCGTGCGCCTGAGTGACTTCAAGAGCAACGAGTACGCCCACCTGATCGGCGGGGCCGCCTACGAACCGCACGAGGAGAACCCCATGATCGGCTTCCGGGGGGCCAGCCGCTACCGCTCAGCGGACTTCGCGGCCGCGTTCGCGCTGGAATGCGAGGCCATCCGCTCCGTGCGCGACGACATGGGCCTGACCAACGTGCAGGTCATGATTCCCTTCGTCCGGACTGTCGGCGAGGCCGCGCAGATCATCGAGATCCTGGCTAAGAACGGCCTGAGACGCGGCGAGAACGACCTGAAGATCATCATGATGTGCGAGATTCCCAGCAACGCCATCCTGGCTGATCAGTTCCTGGAGCACTTCGACGGCTTTTCCATCGGCAGCAACGACCTGACGCAGCTGACCCTGGCCCTGGACCGGGACTCCGGGCTGGTCGCGGACCTGTTCGACGAGCAGAACGAGGCCGTGCTGACCCTGATGGCGCAGGCCATCGCCGCCGCCAAACGCGCCGGGAAATACGTGGGCATCTGCGGGCAGGGCCCCAGCGACCACCCGGACCTCGCGCGCTGGCTCATGGAGCAGGGCATCGACTCGGTCAGCCTGAACCCGGACAGCGTGCTGGGCACCTGGCTGCACCTCGCCGGTGAGGGCGCCGAGGCGCGGACGACTATTCATACAGATTCCGATTGATTCGGTGCAGTTCTGAATCAATCCGAGCAGACGCGAGTAGGAATAGCAGACGGGTTTCGCGGTATGGAGCCACAGACGGCGCTTTTCCGACTGTGGCGGAATGGAGCGGCAGTCCGTATCAGAACTGAAGGCCGGGCAGGGCCGGGGGATCGCCCCCGCGTTCCTCCTGGCATCCGCCCGGGTCAAACGGTTTGGCAGACCGTTCGACCCGCAGTCCCTATGGGTCGAGCTGAATGAAGATCGCCTTGAGGTACTGCGCTTCCGCGAAGGTCGCGTGATGGTCCGGGGCGTGCTGGCTGGTATGCAGTTCCTTCCAGGTGCGGCCGCTGCGGCCTGCGGCCTCGCGTACGGCCGCCCAGAACTCGTCGGCGCTGACGTGCGCGGAGCACGACGCGCTGACCAGGATTCCGCCCCGCGCGAGGCGGCGAATGCCGTCGGAGGCCAGTTTGCCGTACGCGCGGATCGCGCCTGTCCGTTCCGCTTCACGGCGCGCCAGTGACGGCGGGTCCAGCACCACCAGGTCGAACTCGCGGCGCGTTTCGGTCAGCCACTCGAACACGTCGGCCTGCACGGTCTCGTGCGGGGCGGCCAGTTTCGGGTTCAGGGCGTAGTTACGCTGCGCGCTGCGCAGGGCGTGGGCGCTGAGGTCCAGGCTGACCACGTCGGCGGCGCCGCCCCGCGCGGCGTACAGGCTGAAACCCCCGCTGAACGAGAAGGCGTTCAGCACCCGGCGGTCGCGGGCGTACCGCTCGACCCGGCGGCGGTTCTCCCGCTGGTCCAGGAAAAAGCCGGTTTTCTGACCGCGCAGCACGTCTGCCTCGAAGGCCAGTCCGGTCTCGTGGAATATGACCGGGCCGTCCGGGACCACGCCCGCCAGCACCTGACCGTCGTGCAGGCCGGCGGCGGCGGCGCGCACCTGAATGTTACGGCTCAGGCGCAGCACGACCCCACTGCCGGGAAAGCGGGCTTCGAGCAGGTCCAGCACGCGTTCCAGATGAGTAAACCACGCGGCGGTGTACAGCTTGAGGACCAGCGTGTCCGCGTAACGGTCCACGACCAGTCCCGGCCAGCCGTCCGACTCGCCGTTCACGGCGCGGTACCCGTCGGTGTCCGGGCCGAACAGCGGGGCGCGGCGTAGCAGGGCGGCGTCCAGGCGAGCGGCCCACCACCCGTCATCCAGCGTGACAGGCGGGCCGTGGTGCAGCACCCGCACGCGCAGGGGACTGTCCGGATCGAACAGACCGATGGCCAGGAAGCGGTCGCGGCGGTCGTAGATCACGGCGAGTTCCCCGGCGTCGCCCTCCCGGTTCTGGTCGCGCAGGCTGGATTCATACACCCAGGGGTGCCCGGCGCGGATGTGCGTCTCGGCAGCCGGAGAGACCCGCAATCTCAGGCGGGGACGGAGGATGGGAGCGGCGTCCTGCATCCGCCCAGCGTACCGCACGGGCCGCAAGCGACCGGCCCGTCAGGTGCAGTCACGGAACAACAGGGACAGGAAGGACCGCCGGCCGCATGAGCCGCCTAAAGTCCTTCCCGAATCGCCCGCTGGGGCGCAACGGTGCGCCTGGCACGCTGGCCACCTGAACCGACAAAGACTCTGGTCGAATGGCGTGGCAAGCCATTCGATCAGAGTCCGTAGCTGTCAGGAGACGGGACGCCTGTACTCTCCTCCGCCTGGTTCAGGCTTTCGCGGTGTCGGCTTCCGGTCCAGCCCGGCGGGCCAGGACGCGCAGGGCCAGCGGCGCCAGGATGGTTGTCAGCAGCACCATCAGCAGCACCTCTGCGTACACGTTCCCGGTGATGATCCCGGCACCCAGACCCAGGCTGGCGACGATCAGGCCGACCTCGCCGCGCGGGACCATGCCCACACCGACCACGAGCGCCTGCTGCCGGCCCATGCTGCGCGCGCCCAGCAGACCGCCCAAGACCTTGCCGATCACAGCCAGTACGGTCAGGATCAGGCCCGCGACGATCACGGTGGGGGTGCCCAGCACGTTCAGGTCCAGCTGCAATCCCACGACCACGAAGAAGATCGGGGCCAGGAACGCCTCCAGGGCGTGTACTTTCGACTCGAATTCCACTTCGTCTTTCACCTCGGCCAGCACCATGCCCGCCAGGAACGCCCCGATGATCGGCGCCAGGCCCGCCTCGGTACTCAGGGCAGCGGCGCCCAGGCCCACCACGATGGCCACGTTGAACATGCGCGCCATGCTGAGGCTGCGCAGCCGGGGCTGGAAGCGGTGAATCAGGGGAATGCCGACCGCGAGGACCAGCGCCACGAAGCCCACGCTCAGGCCCAGGATCAACGCGACCTGCGCCGCCCCCATGCTCTCACCCGCACCCAGGCCGCTCACGACGGCCAGCAGGGTCAGGCCCAGAATGTCGTCAATGACGGCTGCGCCCAGGATCACCTGCGCGAAACGGGCGTCGAGCACGCCCATCTCCTGTAAGACTTTGGCGGTGATACCGACCGACGTGGCCACCAGGGCCGTTCCCACGAACAGCGCGCTCACGTTGCCCTGCCCCTGGAACACCCCGAAGCCGAAGCCGAGCGCCAGCGGAATGACGATGCCCAGCACCGCGACGAGTAGCGCCACCTTCCCCACGGCCAGCAGGTCCCGGAACCGGGTTTCGAGACCCACCATGAACAGCAGGAACACCGCGCCCAGTTCCGCGAGGCTCAGCAGGAAGTCGTCCGGGCGGGCCAGATTCAGCAGACTCGGGCCGATCAGGAGGCCCGCCAGCACCTGCCCCACCACCGCCGGCACGCCCAGTTTAGAGGCGACCGCACCGAACACGGACGCGGCCAGCACCACCCAGAACAAGCTGAACAGAAGGTCGGCCGTACCGGATGAACTGGCCGCCAGGGCACTCCCGGACGCCAGGGCCAGCAGCGGAATGATACGGGTTACATTCAACATCGATTACCTCCACGGGAACAGGGACTTACCATCAGGGCACCCGACTGTTTCAGCACTCTGTGCACCGGGTGTCAGGGTGAAGAGATGACCAAACAGCAATGGAGACAGTTCCATTCGAACTGTCTCCACCAGGGCGGCCTATGGGAGCCGTTCCCAGCCGCACAGACGCGACTTGATTGTCTCCCATCATAGCGTGCCTACGTCAGGAACGCGCCGACCCTAAAGGTCCCGGCAAGACCCCGCGCGACAGAGCGGGTGGGACAGACCATACAGCCTCCTCGCCACCCGCTCTGGTAGGCCGATCAGTCGGCGGCCTGCTCCTGCCCGTACACTTCCAGCACGCCGGCCGCGCCCATGCCGCCGCCGATGCACATGGTGATCAGGGCCTTCCCTCCGCCCCGGCGACCGAGTTCGTAGATGGCGGTCGTGGCGAGTTTCGCGCCGCTGCACCCCAGCGGGTGGCCCAGCGCAATCGCGCCGCCGTTCACGTTCATGATGTCCTCGTTCAGGCCCAGTTCCCGCGCCACGGCCAGGGACTGCGCGGCGAACGCCTCGTTCAGTTCGATCAGGTCAATGTCGGCCAGGGTCAGGCCCGTCTGGGCCAGCACCTTGGGAATGGCCTTCACGGGCCCGATGCCCATCAGTTCCGGGGCCACGCCCGCCACCGCGAAGCCCACGAACTTCGCCAGGGGTTTCAGGCCCAGTTCCTGCGCCTTCTCGGCGCTCATGATCAGCACGGCGGCCGCGCCGTCACTGAACGGGCTGCTGTTTGCCGCGCTGACCGAACCGGTCGCCTTGAACGCCGGGCGCACCTTGGCCATGTCCTCCAGGTTCGCGTCCCGGCGGATCAGTTCATCCCGGTCAAACTGAATGGTCTCGGACTTGACCTTCGTGCCCTTGACCGTATCCACGCGCACCGGAACGGGCACGATCTCGGCGTCGAACTTCCCGGCGTCCTGCGCCGCCGCCGCCCGCTGGTGACTGCGAAACGCGAACGCATCCTGATCCTCACGGCTGATGCCGTACTTTGCGGCGACGTTCTCGGCCGTCATGCCCATGCCGATGTACGCGCCGGGCCGGGTGTCCACCAGATCCAGGTTCGGGCTGGGGTTATGGCCGCTCATGGGCAGCATGCTCATGCTTTCCACGCCGCCCGCGAGCATCACGTCCGCCTGCCCGGTCTGAATGGCGGCCGCCGCCATGGCAATCGTCTGCAGGCCGCTGGAGCAGAAGCGGTTGATGGTCACGCCCCCCACGCTGTCCGGCAGGCCCGCACGCAGCGCCGCCAGACGCGCGATGTTCAGGCCCTGCTCGGCCTCCGGAATCGCGCACCCGAAGTACACGTCCTCGACCAGCGCCACATCAATCCCGGCGCGCTTAACGGCCTCGTTCATCACCAGCGCCGCCAGATCGTCGGGGCGGGTGTTCGCCAGGGTACCTTTCACGCCACGACCAACGGGCGTCCGAACAGCAGAAACAATAACAGCGTCACGCATTAGGGTTACTCCTTGGAGGATTCGACCGGAATTCAGGTCGGATGGTTCTTCTGAGATTGCTGCCAGAGATCATCGAACTCGGCAGCAGACATAGGTTGAGCGACAAAGGATTCATTCGGATCTCTGAGCAGTGAATCGAGACCCGGCCAGGGGTGGTCTGAAAGCACAGGAGAACCTCTGCTTTCGCCCACACGACCCTCACATCAGTCACCCCTCCACCTCCGGCACCACGCGGGCAATGAAGGTTTCGAGCTGGGCGTCGTACTGGGCGGGGTCAATGTTCCACACGCGGATGTGTTTGCCGCCTTCCACGCGGTGGTATTCGACGAGGTCGGGGCGGGCGGCGGCCAGACGGTCGGCCTGCCTGATGGGAATGGTGCGGTCGCGGGTGCCGTGCCACAGGATCATGGGCACGTCGAAGGTGGGGGCGGCGGCGATCTGATCGACAGTGTCGAAGTCCTGACCGCTGCGGCGCGTGACGATCCGTTCGACGAAGCGTGCCACGTGCCGCGCCATGAACGCCGGGATGCCGAAACGGGTGCCCTGCGAGCGGATGGTGTCCCGCCAGTCCAGCACGGGGCAGTCCAGCATGACGCCCAGGATCGGCAGCGGGTACGGTCGGTGCCTACGGCGCAGGACGCTCAGGGCGATGTTGCCGCCCATCGAGAACCCGTACAGCACGGCCCGTCTGTACCCGGCGTCCTGCGCCCAGTGCAGCGCGGCCAGCACATCCTCGGCTTCCTGGTCACCCAGCGTCAGGTAGCCCTGAGGGGAGGCCGGAGCGCCGTGTGCGTTGCGGAACGTGACGAACAGGCTTCCCGTTCCGGTGCGCTGCAAAGCCGGGAGCATCCGGAGCGCCTGGGCACGCTGCCCGCCGTGCCCGTGAATGACGATCACCAGCGTATCCGCGCGGCCCGGCGCGTCCCCGCTGGGCGGAATGTGCCACGCGGGCATGTCGCCCAGCGGCGTGCGGACGGCCGTGTGCTCGAACGCCACGCCCAGTTGCGCGGGCGTGCCGTTGTACACGAAGGTACTGGCCCACGCGAGCGCTCCGTTGGGCAGCACGCCACGCTCGCCCGTCACCTCGCGGCGCACCAGCGTCCCCACGACCTGCCGCTCCCCCAGCACCGCGTGCCCCCTGTTGGGCAGGAGCGGCAAGAGCCCGATCGGCCCGCGCGAGAGCGTCTCGGGACTGGCCGGCAGGAACACACTGTTCCCCCGCCGACCCACCGGCACGATCACGCCCTTCACGCGGCGCGTCTTGCTGCGCAACGTGATCTCCGCACCCAGGAACGCACCCGCCAGGATCACCCCGGCGTAAGCCAGGGCGGCCCAGCCGAGGGCGCGGCGTTTACGGACGTTCAGGAGTCGGTCGGTCAGGTGGCCGCCGCTTGATGGGTGATGGTTGATGGTTGATGGTTGGCGCTTCATGCTTCGGCCTTCAGGTTACGGGCGAGGGCGCTGAGCATGGCGGCGATGGTCTGCGCCTGCTCGTGAATGCTCTGGGTGTCGGCCTGCGGGACGAAGCCCAGCCGCACGGCGAGTTGCAGTCCGCTGGCGACCTCGTACGTGGAACCTCTGGCCTGCGTGAGGAAGTGGGCGAAGTCCTTGCGGGAGTCTCGCCCGGCCCCTTCGGCAATATTGAGGGTGACCGAGGTCGCCGCGCGGCGCAGCTGATTGGTCAGGCCGAAGCGTTCATCCTGAGGAAAGCTCCCTGACACGCGGTAGACGTTCGCCGCCATCTCCACCGACAGGTGGTAGACATCCAGTTTTTCGTACCCGAAGAAGCGCGCCTGAGTCATCTGTCCTCTTTCAACCTTCATCCATCAACTATCGACGTTAGTTGCGCAGCGGCTTGCCGGTTTTGAGCATGTGCTCGATGCGTTGCTGGGTGCCTTTCTTCCCGAGGAGGGTGAGGAAGGCTTCGCGTTCGAGGTCGAGGAGGTGCCCTTCGCTGACTTTGGCTGCGCGGTTGTTGCCGGTGCCGCCGCCGAGGACGCGGGCGAGTTCGCCGCTGACGACGAGGTCGTAGTCGGTGATGTAGCCGCCTTCGTGCATGCCGTACAGGGCGCTCTTGATGGCGGCGATGGCGGCGTCGCCCATGGTGGGGATGTCCTGGCGGGGGGTGGGTTGCACGTAGCCGGGGGCCAGGGCGAGCACCTGGCGTTTGGCGTCTTCAAGGATGTGGTTTTTGTTCATGGCGACGGTGTCGGTGTCGCGCAGGAAGCCGAGCTTGCGGGCTTCGAGGGCGCTGGTGGACACCTTGGCCGTGCCGATGAGTTCGAAGGCGCGTTGCACGGCGGGCAGCAGGGTGGCGCCGAGTTGCTGGCCGGGCTGCTGCTGATCGGTGAAGCGCAGCAGCATTTCCTTGGTGCCGCCCCCGCCGGGGATGAGGCCCACGCCGACCTCGACGAGGCCCATGTACAGTTCCGCACTGGCGACGACATGGTCGGCGTGCAGCGTGAATTCCGCGCCGCCGCCGAGGGTCAGCCCGAAGGGCGCGGCGACCGTGGGGTGGGGGCTGAAGCGCAGCGAGGTGGTGACCTGCTGGAACTGTTTGATCATGTCGTCCAGTTCGTCCCACTCGTCCGCCTGGGCCTGCGCGAGGATCAAAGGCAGGTTCGCTCCGGCACTGAAGTTCTCGCCCTGGTTGCCGATCACGAGGCCCGCGTAGCCCATGTCCTGCACGAGCTTGTGGGCGTCTTGCACGGTGCGCAGCTGGTCTTCACCGAGGGCGTTCATCTTGGCGTGCCATTCGGCGAGCAGGACCCCGTCGCCCAGGTCGATGACGCTGGCCCCGGCGCGTTTCTTGATGACCTTCGTGGCGTCTTTTTTCAGGTCGGTCAGAATGAAGTACGGCGCCTCATACGCCGTGGGCTGGCCTTCGGGGGTGACGGTCTCGTCGCCCGCGTAGAAGGCGTCCCGGCCGGACTGTTTCATGGCGGCCAGCAGGGGGGGCAGGGTGCGGCCCTCGGCTTCCAGGTTCGCGATGACGGTCTGCACGCCCAGGGTGTCCATGGTCTCGAAGGGACCCTGTTCCCAGCCGAAGCCCCATTTCAGGGCGTTGTCGATGTCCTGGATTCGGTTGCTGACGTTCCCGGCCATCTTGGCGGCGTACCAGAAGCCGTCGTTCATCACGCCGCGCAGGAACTCGCCTTCGGGCCCCTGAGCGGCGTACAGGGCTTTCACGCGGGCGTCGAGGGGCTGGCCCTTGACGGCTTCCACGGCGGCGACTTTAACGCGGCCCTGGTCCTCGTACTCGAAAGTGTCGAGGTTCAGGTTCAGGATTTTCGTCTTGCCGTCCGCGCCCTTGGTTTTCTTGTAGAAGCCGCTGCCGGTCTTGTCGCCCAGCATCTTCTTCTCTTCGACCAGCGTGCGGAAGGCGGGCGTCAGGGTGAAGTCCTCGTCGTCCGGGGTGGCCTGACCCAGGTCGCTGGCCACGTGGTAAATGATGTCCAGGCCCGAGAGGTCGGCGGTGCGGAAGGTGGCTGAGGACGCGCGGCCCAGCGCGGGGCCGGTCAGCTGATCGACCTGCGCGGGGGTCAGTCCAGTCTTCTGCATGTGCTGCATGGCGCGGATGATGCCGTACACGCCGATGCGGTTGGCCACGAAGCCCGGCACGTCGTTCGCGACGACGACGCCCTTGCCGAGGGTCGTCTGCGCGAACTCGCTGAAGGTCTCGGTGACGTTCGGGTCGGTTTTGGGGGTGGGGATGACTTCCAGCAGGTGCAGGTAGCGGGGCGGGTTGAAGAAGTGTGCGCCCACGAAGCGTCGCTGGAAGTCCTCGCTGCGGCCCTCGATCTGCAGGTGCATGGGGATGCCGCTGGAGTTGCTGCTGATGATCGCGGTTTTCTTGGCGACCTTCTCCACGCGTTCCCACAGGCTGCGTTTGGCGTCGAGTTTCTCGATAATCGCCTCGAGAATCCAGTCGGCGTCCTTGAGGTTCTTGAGGTTGTCTTCGAGGTTGCCGGGCGTGATCAGGGCGGCGCGGGCGGGGTCCATGAAGGCCGCGGGGCGGGCCTTGAGGGCACGCTGAATGCCAGCCTTGGCCAGGAAGTTGCGGTCGGGGTTGTCCGGCAGGACGATGTCGAGCAGCATCACGGGAATCCCGGCGTTGGCGAGTTGCGCGGCGATGGCGGCGCCCATCACGCCCGCGCCGATAACGGCAGCTTTCTGTATTTTCATGCGACCTCCTGAGGGGGCTCATACGGACTGCGTCGTGCGTCGGTCCCATCCCGGCACTCCACCGGGTTGTCCACTCCACGCCCGGCAGCCCGCCTGTCTCCTCTTCGCTCCGCTCGGATTGAACGGTTGTTGCGAAACCACTGAACCGGAGTCCGTATCACTTAAAGTTAGACTCGGTTCAAGTTTACGGCGGGATCGGGGCGTTTGTCCACCACACCCGCGGCCCGCCCAGCGACCGGCACAGCGCAGATCCCGCCGCACAGCACGCCGCATTCCACGCTGCGCCGCCTCATACGGATTGCCGTCTGGCACGTTGAAAACCCAGAGCGTCACCGGGTTGACACCTCCACGCCCGGCAGCCCACTTCCCTCCAACCCACTGGGCGGCGCATCTCCACCTGTCCCCCCGGCTTGAAGGGTTTTGCACCCCCCTCCACCGGGGTCCGCCTGGCGCGTCCGGCAGCGGCGTCACACGGGACACCATGCGGCCCCCGAGCAGAGGCCCGCGCGGGCTACCCGATGAACTGCCGGACCACGACCACCAGCGCCAGCCCCGCCAGTGCCAGCAGCGCAGCCACGCTCAGGCGGCGGTCCACGCGCCACCCGGCCAGCGCCACCCATACGGCCGCCAGTACCGGCACCGACGCAATCCACACCACACCCACCCACGCATAATCAGGCAGCAGCACCCCGACCACCAGCAGGGTCACGCCCACCCAGAAGCCCAGCGGGTACAGCCACGCGGGCAGCCCGGCCAGCTCGGTCTCCGGCCCGGATGGAGGTCCAGAAGCACTCACGCCTGCCCCCAGTACTTCCAGAGCAACTGCCCGGACGTGAAGATCAGCAGCAGACTGAAGAACAGCTTGAGCTGCGCGGCCGGAATGCGGCTTTGCAGGGTCGCCCCAGCCCGCGCGCCGATGAGTACGCCCAGCGCGATCCCGGCCGCCAGCCGAACGTCCAGCAGGCCGCCCGCCTGGTACACCAGCGCGTTGCCCACGGCCGTCAGGCCCATAATGAAGGTACTCGTGGCAATCGCCTGCCGGATCGGTACGCCTGCCAGCAGATTCAGGACCGGTACCTGCACGGTGCCCCCACCGATGCCCAGCAGGCCACTCATGACCCCCGCGAACGTCATGGCGGGCGGCACGAGGCGCGAAGGGGGACGCTCGACCTCCACCCGTTTCAGGCCCCGCAGCAGGTTGTACGCGGAGTACAGCAGCAGCAGCGCGAACACCGTCGCCACCGCCCGCGCTGGCAGGATCAGACCCAGGAAACTCCCGGCAGCGCCGCCCACAATCGTGTACGGCGAGAGCAGGTACCCGGTGCGGGCGCGCACGAGTCCCTGCCGCAGGTAACTGGCCGCGCCGCTCAGACCGACCGCCAGCACCCCGATCTGACTGACCGCCACCGCCTGCCCGATACTGATATCCCGCCCGAAATGCGGCAGCACGAACTCCAGCGCCGGCACCACGATCACGCCGCCCCCAAGACCCAGAATCGCGCCCAGCACGCCCGCCAGCAGGCCCACGCCGATCACGGCCACCATCATCGCGCTGATCACGAGGGAATCACACCCATGAACGTAGCGTATTTACAGCCGCAGTACGTCGAACCTGGCGCGGCTCAGAGTGATGAACTGACCCGCCTGGCTACAGGTAAGGCCAGCGCGGCGGCTGGGCAAGCAACGACAAAAAGAAGACCGCGCACCAGGCGCGGTTTCTTATGGTGGAGGCTTGGGGATTCGAACCCCAGACCCTCCGCTTGCAAAGCGGATGCTCTCCCGCTGAGCTAAGCCCCCTCAGCGCCGTGAACTGTAGCAGTTGGCGGGGGGTTTGGCAAGTGCGGGCCAGATGGCTCGTAGGGCCTGCTGTTGATTCGGAACCGCACCGAATCAATCCGGGTGGATGCGAGTAGGAACGAAATGCGGATTGAGCGCAATGGGGCGCAGGCTGTATGAGGCGTGGGGGGCGGCGGGTGGGTAGCATGGGGGAATGTTCGGTCGCCGCGCACCTCTGCCTGCCTTTCCGCCTGGGGCGCTCCTGGTGGGTGGGGCGGCGCGCGACTGGTTGCGGGGCGTGCCAGCCAGGGATTTTGACTGGGCGGTGCCGGACCCGGTGGGCGCGGCGCAGGAGTTGGCGCGGGCGTCGGGGGGCGCGGCCTTTGCGCTGGATGAGGAGCGTGGGTACTGGCGGGTGAGTGCGCCGGGGGGCGTGCAGCATGATCTGGTGCCGCTGCCGGATGATGTGACGGCGGACCTGTTGCGGCGGGATTTCACGGTGAATGCGCTGGGTGTGTGGGCGGACGGGCGGGTGCTGGACCCGGCGGGTGGCCGAGCGGACCTGCGCTCGCGGCGGTTGCGGATGGTGTCGCGGGAGAACCTGCGGGCCGATCCGTTGCGGGCGTGGCGAGCGGCGCGGTTTGAGGCCACGCTGGGCTTCCGACTGGAGGCGGCGACGGAGGCGGCGGTGCGGGAGGTCGCGGCGGACCTGGGGGCGGGCCGAGTGCCCATGCCCGCCTGGGAGCGGGTGCGGGATGAACTGCACGCGCTGCTGCTGTCGCCGGACGCGGCGCGGGGCGTGGGCCGCCTGGAGGACCTGGGCCTGCTGGCCCTGTCCGTTCCGGAGTTGCGTGAGGGCTTGGGGGTGGCGCAGGGCGGCTTTCATCACCTGGATGTGTTCGGGCACAGCCTGGAGGCGCTGCATCAGGTGCTGGCGCGGCGGCCGGACGCCCCGCTGACGCTGCGCTGGGCAGCCCTGCTGCACGATGTGGGCAAGGCCCACACGCGCGCCGTGGACCCCGTGACGGGCCGCGTGTCGTTCCACGGGCATGAGCGGGTGGGCGCCAGGCTGAGTGCCGAGATCCTGACCCGCCTGAAACTGCCGGGGGGTGACGTGCGGCGCGTGTCGGCGCTGGTGGGGGCGCACATGCTGCCGCTCCCGGCGAATGAGCGGGAGGCGCGGCGGTTCGTGTACCGGTGCCGGGACTTGCTGCCAGACCTGCTGTCTCTCATGCTGGCCGATCGGGAGGCGGCGCGCGGCCCATCAAGCAGCGAGGCGTCCCGGCGGGCGTACGCGCGGGGCTTTGAGCGGGTTCTGGCGGCCCTGGAGGATCAGCCGGCCCCCCCGCCGCCGCTGCTGGACGGGCAAGAGATCATGGCGCTGCTGGGTGTGCCACCCGGACCGCGCGTGGGCCGGGCAGCCCGCGCCCTGGCGGAGGCGGCCGCGCTGGGCGAGGTGAACACGCCGGACGGCGCGCGGGCGTTCCTGCGGGCGTGGGCAGAGGCGGACCCCCCGGCCTGATACGGATTCCGATTGATTCGCTGCGGTTCCGAATCAATCCGAGCGGACGCGAGTAGGAACAGCAGACGGGTTTCGCGGTATGGAGCCGCAGGCGGGTTCCGGGCGTGGGGTTGGCAGCCTGGATCAGGGGGACGGCCGGGGCATCCCCGCTATGCTGCCGCAGAGATGAATTCGTTGCGCCCCGACCAGTCCCGCCACACGCACGCCATCACGCCCGACTGGGTGGCGGACGCGGTGTTCTACCAGATCTTCCCCGACCGCTTTGCCCGGAGTGGCCGCGTGACGGGCCTGAACCTGCAACCCTGGGGTGACGAACCGCACGTTCACCGGTACATGGGCGGTGACCTGTGGGGAGTGATCGAGCGGCTCGATTACATTCAGGGTCTGGGCGTGACGGCCATCTACTTCTGCCCGGTGTTCCAGTCGGCCAGTAATCACCGCTACCACACGCACGACTACTACCGCGTGGACCCCATGCTGGGCGGGAACGAGGCCCTGCGCGCCCTGATCGACGCGGCGCACGCGCGCGGCCTGCGCGTGGTCCTCGACGGCGTGTTCAATCACGCCAGCCGGGGGTTCTTTCAGTTCAACGACCTGCTGAAGCAGGGCGAGGCGAGCGCGTACCGCGACTGGTTCCATGTGGACAGCTGGCCGCTCCAGGCGTACGACGAGACCCGTCCCGCCGGTTACGCCGCGTGGTGGGGCAACCGCGCCCTGCCGAAGTTCAACACTGGCCACCCGGCCGTGCGGGACTTCCTGTGGGACGTGGCCGCGTACTGGACGAAGTTCGGGATTGACGGCTGGCGACTGGACGTGCCGAACGAGATCGACGACGACTCCTTCTGGCAGGAGTTCCGCCGCCGCGTGAAGGCCGTGAATCCCGAGGCGTACATCGTCGGGGAGATCTGGGGCGACGCGCACCGCTGGTTGCAGGGCGACCAGTTCGACGCCGTCATGAACTACCACTTCATGCGCCCCTGCCTGGCGTTTTTCGGGGCGCAGACCCTGGACCAGCCCATGAACGAACGCAGCGGCACGGGCCACGTGGACGCCATGACGGCTGAAGCTTTCGCGGAGCGCGTGACCGCCCTGACCCGCCTGTACCACCCGGAGATCGTGCGCGCGCAACTGAACCTGCTGGACTCGCACGACACGGCCCGCTTCCTGACGGCCGTGGGCGGCGACGCGACCGCGTACCGGCTGGCGACCGTGTTTCAGATGACTGACATCTTTCAGTTTTAGAAAAGGACGTCCAGCACGGCTTCTGACCTCAGAATGAGGGTGTGAAACAGAAGATGA
>NZ_JAGLBB010000061.1 GCF_018260555.1 Deinococcus sp.
GACTGGTCAGCGTGTTCACGGGGGATATTCTCATGCCCAATTTCTCTGTCTGATCGTCCCCTGCTGAGCAGTTACGTGCGCCCAATCAATCGGAATCCGTATCAGTCCCTGACCACAGGAACCCGGCGCAGGGCCGGGCGACCCAGCAGGGTGCGTGCTGGCCGCATAAACCCGGCGCGCGGGGCGGCGTCCGGCCGGGGCCTTACGGTACACTTCAACGCATGCTGGTCTACCACCTTCCCGGAACGTTCGAAACGCGCGAGGCTCACCTCGACCTGCTGTGGGAGGCGGGCGCGACCGGCCTGGAGGAGCGCGCCGGTATGATCCGCGCGTACTTTGGCGAGCAGGCCGATCTGAGCGCCGACATTCGTGACGGCGAGTGGCGGGACGAGGCCGATCAGGACTGGCAGGCGGAATTCAAGGCGACCCTGCGGCCCGTGCCTGCCGGGCGCGTGACCATCGTGCCGCCGTGGCTGCGCGCCGAGGTGCCAGCCGCCCAGGTGCCGCTGATCATCGAGCCGGGCATGGCCTTCGGGACCGGGCACCACGCGACCACCCGCATGGCCGTCGAGGCGCTCTGCGCGCTGGACCTGGGTGGGCAGACCCTGCTGGACGTGGGGACCGGCAGCGGCGTGCTGGCCATCGCGGCGGCGCTGCTGGGCGCCCGCTACGCGCTGGGCGTGGATATCGACCCGGTCACCCTTCCGATTGCCACGGAGAACGCCCAGCAGAACGGCGTTCCGGCGGGCCGCGCGGCGTTCATGGTGGGCACGCTGGGCGACGACCTGCCGGGCGACGTGGTCACGGACGGCGTGTTCGACGTGCTGGTCGCCAACCTGTACGCGGAACTGCATGACCTGCTGGTGGGCGCGTACGTGGGGCACCTGCGCCCGGGCGCGCCGCTGATCCTGACCGGCATCCTGGTCAGCAAACTGCCGCTGGTGCACGGCGCCCTGGAGCGCGAGGGCTTCACGGATGTGAAGGTGCGCACGGACGGCGACTGGGCACTCGTGACCGCCCGGAACGCGTGAGCCCCGACCAGCCCCGCGCTGACCTGCCCCGGCACCGGGTACGGGTGCCTGCCCTCTCGGCCGTCATGACGCTGGGTCCGGGCGAGGCGAGGCACCTGCACGTCCTGCGCCTGCGATCCGGGGACGCCCTGCGCGTGTTCGACGGTCAGGGCGCCGAGGCGCTGGCCACCCTGACCGAACTGGAGGAAGTGCGCGCCACCCTGCGCCTGGGCGAGGCCATCGAAACCCACCTGGAAACGCCGTATCCGGTCACGCTGGCCGTGGCGCTGCTGAAGGGCGACAAGCTGAGCGACGTGGTGCGCGCCGCCACTGAACTGGGCGTGAGCGCCGTGCAGTTGACCGTCACGGCCCGCGCGGACGCCCGCGAGATCGGCGCCCAGAAACTCGAACGCCTGAACCGCGTGGCGCAGGAGGCGGCCAAACAGTCGCGCCGCAACGTGATCCCGCCCGTGCTGGCGCCCGTTGCGCTGGCAGACGTGCCGCTGACCGGACAGGTGTTCGTCGCGCAGCCCGGTTCGAACACCCGCCTGACCGACGTGCTCGACTGGTCGGCCCCCGTGACCCTGATCACCGGCCCGGAAGGCGGCCTGTCCGGCGCCGAGGTCGCGCGGCTGGTGGCGGGCGGCGCGCACGCGGTGACGCTGGGACCGCGCATCCTGCGGGCCGAGACGGCCCCGATCGCGCTGCTGGGCGCCATCGCCGCGCAGGGTCTCTAAGTACCTTGAAGCTCACATTGCGAGATTCCGGGAAAGCACCGGAACCTCTCCATTCCCGCTCCAACGTACTTTCTTCTGCTCCGCGCTTCGCGCGGTTTATGGACAAGATAACCACAGTGTACTTAAGTACCTTGAAGCTAACATTGCGAGATTCCGGGACAGCACCGGAACCTCTCCATTCCCGCTCCAACGTACTTTCTTCTGTTACGCGCTCCGCGCGGTTTATCTACGAGATAAACGCAGTGTACTTAGCAACCGGACCTCACCGGCTACAGCTACAGGGTGGGCGCGGCCTGCGCGTGCGGCACGAGTTGCCGCCAGGACTGCACGTTCCCGATCTGCACGGTCACGAAGCGTTCCAGCGCCCGCCACAGCGCGGGCCGCTGCGTGGAGGGTAGCGGCGCGTCCATGCTGGCACGCACGGTGCGGCGGGCAGCGCCCCGCAGGAACTCCAGCGAGTCGGGTGGGTAGGCGGGCAGGGCGGCGCACGCCCGGCACAGCAGTTGCCCGCCCAGGGGGTCCGGGTGCTGCGGATCGGGCGCGCGGCAGCGGGCGCAGAAGCCGGTCTGCGGAATGAATCCGGCCAGGGCCAGCAGTTTGTAACTCATGACCAGCGCCACCCATTCCGGGTCCGGCTGGTGCGCCACGCCGCGCAGGGCGCCCGCGAACAGATCGAAGGCCTGCTCGCTGAACTCCCCTTCCTGGAACAGCGCGTCGGCGAATTCGGCCATCAGGTGCGCGAAGGCGTAGCGTTCCGGCTGCGCCAGGGTGGGCAGCGCGCCCTCCAGCACGGCCTGCTGCACGCTGGCAAGGTCGTTGTGCGGTCCCTGGTACACCTGCACGTTCACGTGGTGGAACAGGTTCAGGCGGCTGGCGAGCGGGCCGCGCACCCCGCCGCGCGCCACGGCCTTCAGTTTGCCCTGCGGGGTCAGCAGCGACAGCAGGATGTCCCCGGCGGGCGTCACGCGGCGGCGGATGACGATGCCGCTGCGGTTGGCGGTGCGGGACCTCAAGGGCGCTGCCAGCGGGGGAGGGTGGTGCGGGGCAGAAGGCAGCTCACAGCTTCCAGTTTACCCCGCCTGTGCGGGCGCCCCTGTGCCCGTTTCCACTTTGCTGGGCGGCCTTGCGCCCTACACTGGGGACGATGAACGACCCGCACCAGAAGGGAGCCCCCGCGCGGGCGCACGATGTGAGGGACCTGCTGCGCGAACTGTTCCCGGACACGCACCGCGAACTGTTCGGCGAGCAGGACGCCTTGCGGCCCGCCCCGACCACGCTGGGCCTGTACCCGGTCGCGGACGGCCGACTGGCGCTGGTTCACGGCGAGCAACTGGCCGAGTTCACGCCGCTGGACCCGAAAACGCGTGGGGCGCTGCACTGCGACCTGTGCCACTCCACCCGCAGCCGCAGCGAGGCCGCGCTGTACCGCGTGCAGGTCGCCGCGCGCCGCACGCGCTACATTACGCTGTGCACCGCCACAGAGGGCTGCCAGAAACGCGCGGGCACGCGCGGGCTGGAATCCCTGGCGGGCCGCATCTTCCCCATCGAGCCGATCGGTCCCGGCGATCAATGATACGAACTCCGATTGAATGGCTTGCAAAGCCATTCAATCCGAGCGGAGCGAGTGGGAGCAAAACGGGTTCCGGGCGTGGAGTTGGCAACCCGGTGCCGTTCCGGGTTGTCAACGAAACAGACGGAACCCGTATGAAGGTGACGGCCTGATGCCCGTGATTCCCTGACCTCACTGCGCTGAAATGCGGATGCCCCGGGCGCAGGGCGTGTGATCTGCTGCACCCCATGAGCGAGAACACCCCGCTGCCCTCCGCGCAGGAAACCCCCGCCGACCTGTCGTTCCTTGACGTGTCGTTTCGTGACCTGGGAACCGACGGGTACGCGGCGCTGCTGACCCTGGCGCACCCGGAGAACCCCACGGACGCTGTGACCCTGGAGCGGCAAGCAGCGGGGCGCCTGCCGGACGAGCATCACTCGCAGCGCGGGGCGTTCCAGGGTGGCGTACTGATCGGAGCGGTGCAGACGGGCGTGCCGGGCATGGACAACCATGACGGGTGGCTGGACCTGACGGTCACGCTGCACCCGGGGTACCGCCGCTCCGCGCTGGCCGACTCACTGGTCGAATACGGCCTGGAGGTGCTGCGCGCGGCGGGCGCGCGGGTGGGCGTCACGCGCCTGCGGGAGGGCTGGTGGGAGACCGGGCACCTGCTACGGCGCGGCTGGGCGGAACACGACCGCATGTGGAGTAGCGTCCTGGACCTGCGAAGCGTGGACTTCGCGGCGTTCGCGGACGAGGAGGCCCGCGCCCTGGCGAGCGGCGTGCGCGTCGTGTCGCTCGCCGACCTGACCGCGCCCGCCTCGGACCCCTGGGACACGCAGCCGCGCGAACATTACGAGCTGATCCGAGCCCTGCTGACCGACGTGCCCAGCGCGGCACCCGTGCAGGTGTGGCCGTTCGAGGTCTGGCGGATGCGGATGCCGCAGCGTGAACTGGACCCGCGCGGCGTGATGATCGCCGTTGCCCCGGACGGCACGTGGGTGGGCACCAGTCAACTGGCGCAGACGCTGCCCGCCCAGCCGGGCCACCTGCATAACGGCCTGACCGGCGTGCGCCGCGAGTGGCGCGGTCGTGGCCTGGGCCTCGCCCTGAAACTCGCGGCGGCCCGCGCGGCCCTGGCACGCGGGTTCACGCACTCGCACACCGGCAATCACACGGGAAACACGCCGATGCTGGCCATCAACGACCGCCTGGGCTTCACGCGCGAGGCTGCGACGGTCACCCTGAAACGGGAGGTGTAATCCGGATTCCGATTGATTCAGAACTGCACCGAATCAATCCGGGCGAAGCGAGTAGGAACAGCGCGGATTCCGGGCGTGAAAGCGGCGGCGCGGCGTACTGGCGGGGTATTGAAGAAGCAGTCGGCAGTCCGATTCAGCTGCTCCCAACGACCGGCGCATTACCTCTTGTTCTGAAGCAGCGTGGCGTCGCCCAGCGAGTAGAAGCGGTACTCGCCGCGCAGGGCGGCGTCGTACGCGGCCTGAATGCGGTCCTCTCCGGCGAAGGCGGCCACGAGCAGCAGCAGGGTGCTGCCGGGCAGGTGCAGGTTGGTGATCAGCAGGTCCGGAACGTTCACCGGGGTGCCGGGTGTAATGAAGATGCGGGTGTCGCCCTCGCCCGCGCGGACCTGCGTGCCGTCCCAGGCGCTTTCCAGGGTGCGGACGGTGGTGGTCCCGACCGCGATCACGCGCCGTCCGGCGGCGCGGGCGCGGTTGATGGCCTGCGCCGCCCCCGGCGTCACCGAGTAGCGTTCGGCGTGCATGGTGTGCTCCGCGACGGGGCCGGTGACGGGTTTGAAGGTCCCGGCCCCCACGTGCAGGGTGACGGTGGTGCGCTGCACCCCGGCGGCGTCCAGCGCCGCGAGCAGCTCCGGCGTGAAGTGCAGACCGGCGGTAGGGGCGGCCACGCTGCCGGGCGCGCGGGCGTACACGGTCTGGTAGCGTTCCCGCCACGTATCGTCGCTGCTACCGGGGTCGATGTAGGGCGGGAGCGGCAGTCGGCCGATGTGGTCCAGGTGCGGCCCTATGTCGTGATCGAAGGCCAGGATGCGGGCGCCGTCCTCCAGTTGTGCGACCACGCGGGCACGCTGGCGGTGCTCGCCGTCGCCGAGCCACAGTTCGTTTCCGGCGCGCCGGGCGGGTTTCAGGTACGCGCTCCACAGGTGCGGGCCGTGTCCAGCGAGGTCCGGGCGGTCCTCCTCGCGCAGCAGCAGGACTTCCACCTGTCCGCCTCCGTGACCGGCGGCGTCCACGGGTTTGCGGGCCATCACGCGCGCCGGGATGACGCGGCTCTCGTTGAACACCAGCAGGTCGCCGGGGCGCAGCAGGCCCGGCAGGTCCCGGAAGATGTGGTGCGTGACGGCCTCGCCCACGACCATCAGGCGGGCGGCGTCGCGGGGTTCCGCGCCGGTCTGCGCGACGCGGCCGGGCGGCAGCTCGAAGTTCAGGCGGGCCAGGGTTGCGTCGGCGCGCGCGGCCTGCTCGGCGCTCAGGGTGGTGACGGGCGACATGCTCGGGGGCGGCGCTTCGGGCGACATGACGCCTTACTCCTCGGGCTTGCTGGCCTTCGGCTGGCGCGCGGGCATCAGGGCGTCCTCGATGTCGGGTAGGTGCGTGAAGCGGTCGGCGGCGTCGATGAGCTTCTGCGCGGTGTGTTCGCGGAACGCGATGACCTCCACGCGCTTGCCGCGCTCCTGAAGCACCTCGACGATATCGGTGTAGTCGCCGTCGCCGCTGCCCAGTACGATGATGTCCATGGAGTCCATCATGCGGACCATGTCGGCCACGATGCCCATGTCCCAGTTGCCCTCGTAGATGGCCTTGCCGACGTCCGTGACGTGGTGCAGCGTGAGGTTCATGCGCCGCACCTTGAAACCCAGCGTGGAGAGTTTGTAGATGAACGGGCGGGCGGTCGCCTCGTTCTCGCGTTCCACGGTGTAACTGATGGCGTGCACGAGTTCGCGCCCCGCGGTGGCGACGTTCAGGATCGTCTCGAAGTTCACGGTGCGTTCCATGAGGTCGCGGGCCGAGTGGTAGAGGTTCTGGGTGTCGATAAACACTCCGACGCGAGGACGGTGGACGATGTACTGCATTGGGGCTCTCCTGTTGGGCACAACTGCAAATGGGTGAGGATGCAAAAACGAATAATACGGACTGCCGTTTGTTTCGTTGACAACCCGCAACTGCACCGGGTTGTCACCTCCACGTCCGGAACCCGCTTTTCTCCTACTCGCTCCGCTCGGATTGAATGGTCTTAGTAGCCCATTCAATTGGAGTCCGTATAAGCTGGAACGTAACGGTCCGGGGCGCCCGAAGTGTAACACCTGACCCGGCGCGGCGTGCCCTGAGCGAGGCGGGGCTGAACGCACAAGCGGGGCATCATGGACCGCGCGGGCCGTTACCCTGTGGGCATGACGAGCGACACAGGAAGCACAGGAGCGGGAACGGGGCTGGAACGGGCGCGCGCGGCGTACGAGGCAGTCCGGGCGCAGGGACTGAAACTGAACATGCAGCGCGGGCAGCCCGCCGACGCGGACTTCGACCTGAGTAACGGTCTGCTAGGCGCGCTGGGCGAGAATGAGACGCACATGGACGGCCTGGACCTGCGCAACTACCCGGGCGGCGTGGCGGGGTTGCCGTCCGCGCGGGCGCTGTTCGGCGCGTACCTGGACCTGAAGCCCGAGAACGTGATCGTGTGGAACAACGCCAGCCTGGAATTGCAGGGCTACGTGCTGACATTCGCGCTGCTGCACGGCCTGCGCGGTGGGAAGCCCTGGGTGGGTCAGAACCCGAAGATGATCGTCACGACGCCCGGCTACGACCGGCACTTCCTGCTGCTCGAGACGCTGGGCTTCGAGCTGCTGACCGTGGACATGCAGGCCGACGGGCCGGACGTGGACGCTATCGAGCGGCTCGCGGCGGCCGATCCGTCCGTGAAGGGCGTGCTGTTCGTCCCGACGTACTCGAACCCCGGTGGCGAGACCATAGGCGCCGAGAAGGCCCGCCGCCTGACCTCGCTGAAGGCGGCCGCGCCGGACTTCACGGTCTTCGCGGACGACGCGTACCGCGTGCATCACCTGTCGCCGGACCCGGCCGCGCAGGACACGCCAGTGAATCTCGTGGCGCTCTCGCGTGACGGGGGCTTCCCGGACCGGACCTTCGTGTTCGCCAGCACCAGCAAGGTCACGTTCGCCGGGGCGGGCCTGGGCTTCCTGGGCAGCAGCGAGGACAACGTGAAGTGGCTCTCGAAGTACCTGAACGCGCAGAGTATCGGCCCGAACAAGGTCGAGCAGGCGCGTCACGTGAAGTTCCTCCAGGCCTACCCGGGCGGCCTTGAGGGCCTGATGGCGGCGCACGCGGCGCTGATCGAACCGAAGTTCCGCGCGGTGAACGAGGTTCTGAGCGAGGAACTCGGCACGGACGGCTCGTTCGCCACCTGGAACAATCCGCGCGGCGGGTACTTCATCAGCCTGGATACCACCGAGCCGGTCGCGGACCGCGTGGTGGCCCTGGCGGACGCGGCGGGCGTGAGCCTCACCCCGGCCGGAGCGACGTACCCGGGCGGGCGGGACCCGCACAACCGCAACATCCGCCTCGCCCCGACCCGCCCACCCGCCCACGAGGTCTACGTGGCGATGCGCGCCGTGGCCACCTGCGTCCGGCTGGCGACCGAGGAGTACCGCGCGCGCGGCTGACGCCAGCGCCTGCCCTGAACGCGCCCGAATCACCCCCTCCCGGCTGGCCCGGGGGGGGAATGGTTCGCTTGACTTCATGCAGGAGCGCCCCCAGCATGTGCTTCATGCCGAATCGTTACGCTGGCTCACCCGAGGACCGAGCGGCGTTGGACGCGTATATAAAGCTCTGGCGCGCGTCTCATGCCGTGGAAGCCGCTTCAAACCGGCATCTGGCGGCACACAACCTGACCATCAGCCAGTTCGGGGTGATCGAGGCGCTGTACCATCTGGGGCCGCTGAGTCAGCGGGTCCTGGCCGAGAAGATCCTGCGGTCCAGCGGGAACCTGACCATGGTGATCGATAACCTGGAACGCGACGGCCTGGTGCGCCGCGACCGGGACGAGGTAGACCGCCGGATCATGCGGGTCTCCCTGACCCCCGACGGCGAGGCGCTTGTCGGGCGGGTGCTGCCCACACACGTCTCGGGCATCCGCGAGGCCTTCTCGGTCCTGACCGCCGAGGAGCTTGCCGAGTTGACGCGGCTCTCCAAGAAGCTGGGGCTGGGCATGCGCCAGAGGGAAGAGGCGGCGCCGGTCACGACGGGCCGCCGCCGCAGCGCACGCAGCGGCGCCTGATACGGATTGCGATTGATTCGCTGCACTTATGAATCAATCCGAGCGGACGCGAGTGGGAACAATGTACGGGTTGGGCGGTATGGAGCCGCAGGCGGCGCTTTTTCGACTGTGGCGCAATGGAGCGGCAGTCCGGATGATCCGGATTCGGGACGTGGAGGTGATTCCTCCGGATGGCCTCGGTCCGGAACAGCACCGGGCGACCTCCTTGCCTGCTGGAGCCTGCTTTTACCCGGCCCTGTCCGCCTGGGTGGGCCTGTTTAGCCATCCTTTTCGGATATCCACATCTTGTGATTTGTGTTACTTTTAACAATTCAATGTTAAGTAGTCTTTCCCCATGACTGCCTTCTCCCCCGCTCCCGGCACGAGCCCCGTCCAGGGCCTGCACCACCTGACCGTCATGGCCAGCGATCCCCAGCGCAACGTGGACTTCTACACGCAGGTGCTGGGGCAGCGCCTGGTGAAAGTCACGGTGAACTTCGACGATCCCGGCACGTACCACTTCTACTACGGTGACTACACCGGGCAGCCCGGCACGATCATGACCCACTTCCCCTGGCCCGGCGCGCAGCGCGGCGTGCGTGGCAACGGCGAGGTCGTCGCCCTGGCCTACTCGGTCCCGGCCGCCAGCCACGATTACTGGCAGGCGCGCCTCGCGCAGCACGGCCTGAACGCCACGGCCAGCACCCGGTTCGGGCAGTCGGTTCTGACCTTCGAGGACCCGGACGGCACCTGGATCGAACTGGCCTTCGATGACGGCCTGCCCGTGCAGCCCTGGCCCGCCTCGCCCGTCCCGGCCGACCATGAACTGCGCGGCTTCCACTCCGTGACCGCCTGGGTCCGCGACACGGACGCCGTGCGCCAGCTGCTGGTCGGTCAACTCGGCTTCACGGAAGTCGGTACCGAAGCCGACCCGCAAGGCCCCCGCACCCGCTTCCGGGGCAGCGGCGACGGCGTGGGCCTGTTCGTGGACGTCGTGGAACGTCCGGGCCAGCCGCGCGGCACCTTCGGCGCGGGCAGCGTGCACCACGTGGCCCTGCGGACCCGTGACGACGCCGAGCAGGAAGCGTACCTGTCGTCCCTGAAGGCCGCCGGGTACCGCCCGACCACCGTGCAAGACCGCCAGTACTTCCACTCCATCTACTTCCGCGAGCCGAACGGCGTGCTGTTCGAAATCGCCACCGACGCCCCCGGCTTCCCCAACGATGAAGCTGTCGAGGAACTCGGCCGGCACCTGAAACTCCCGGCGTGGTTCGAGCCGCAGCGCGCGCAGATCGAGGCGCACGTGCCCCGCTTCGTGAACCGCGAGTACGGCGTCACCATCGGCAGCCGCGACGTGAGCGGCGTGTCGGGCCCCGCGCAGACCGGGCCTGAAGCGGGCGGACAGGGCGTGCAGGTCCTGACGGCCGGACGCCCCCTGACGGACGCGCAGGTCGCGGTGGTCCTGCTCCACGGACGCGGAGGCACGGCCGCCGACATCCTCACGCTGGAAGGTCAGTTGAACCTGAGCGCCTTCACGTACCTCGCGCCGCAGGCCGACGGAAACACCTGGTACCCGCAGTCGTTCATGGCCCCGATCGAACAGAACCAGCCTCACCTGGACCGCGCCCTGGCCACCGTGAACGCCGTGATGAACGAACTGGCCGCGCAGGGCATCCCGGCCAACCGCGTGGTGCTGGGCGGCTTCAGCCAGGGCGCGTGCCTGGCGCTGGAATACGCCAGCCGCACGCCGGGGCTGGGCGGCGTGATCGCCTTCAGCGGCGGCCTCATCACCCTTGATCAGAGCGGTGACCTGAGCGGCACGCCCGTGTTCATGGCCGTGGACCCCCGCGACGGCCACATTCCCCTTGCCCGCTTCGAGGAAACGGCCGCGAACCTCCGCGCACGCGGCGCCGATGTGGACGCCCGTGTGATCCCGGGCCTGGGCCACACCATCAGCACCGACGAAGTGAACGCCGCCCGCGACCTCATGAACCGAGTCGCCAGCACGCTCGGCTGACCGCGACCGGGGGTCGGTGGAAGGAACGTCACGGTTTCTTCTACCGGCCCTCGCCTCTTGAGCATCAAGCTTTCGCAGTGTGGAGAACAGCGAGGGGACAGGGGTGGCCAGAGGTCACGCGGTCCCCTTCCCCCTCTTTGGCTCTCTCGTCAAGGCGCATGGCACGCTCCTCCGGGGTAGCCCACACCGGGCGCGAGAGGGGCAGGTCATCCGGGGCCGGGACGCCGGGTGTCCGGGGTAGCCTCTCCGGGTATTCGCCGTCGCGGTTAACAGTGTCGGCGTTCAGGCGGGTATGGTCCAGAGGCGGCCCGGGCGTGGTCCGGCTGCGTCCGGGGGGTTCAGCATCGGTGCAACGGGGGCCGACTCCGTTTGGCGTATGGCCCGTTCCCGCCGCGGTCCACATCCAGTACAGAATGAGCCGGTTGAAACGCGGGGCGGGTGGCGCAGGTCAGCGGAATTTGACGGTAGCCAGTACCTTACTGAACGTGTCACTGGCGGCCCCGAACCGCTTTGGCGTGTCGGTCAACTGGAACGAGTACAGGTTCTTGGCCCCCACGCCGTACCAGACGCGCATGCTCAGTGTTCCTTTGGGGTGTGTGAGGGTGTAGTTGCGTTCCAGGCCGCCCAGACCGCCGTACCCGACCGTGCGGCTGGCCGTCTGCCGGATGGACGCTCCGGTGGATTTCACGCCCTGCTCGAATTTGGCGAACTCGCTGGCGGGCGTGGGGGCCGCGCCGCCCTTGGGGGTGTAGAGCAGGCGCATCAGCGTGGCAGGCGGCGCCTTGGCCGAGACGATACTGATTCCAGCGGCACCGTCGTTGAAGTTCACACCAAGCCAGGAGGCGGGCAGACTGACCGTGAACGGCAATTTCGGTTCGTTGACGGCCACCAGTTTCTGCGCCCCGGCCTGCGCACCGGTCAGGGTCAGGGTAAAAAGCGTGCCAGCCAGGGCCGGGCGCAGCGCGGTCAAGGAAGCGGCCTGCAGCAGACGGGGGACGTTCATGAGAGGCACCGTAGCAGCGGAGTATGAGGGTCCCGCGCGGCCCGCGTGAATCGCTGCCTGGCGTACCGGTCGCACGGACCGCCGGAGGAAAGGCTCAACACACTGTTCAATCCGAATGGGCGCGAGTGAAAGCAGCGCGGCGTACCGGGCGTAGAGGGCGTAGAGCTAGAGGGCCTAGGGGAAGTCAGCCGGGGCATGGGCGGGTTGCACGCTGCCGTCCAGTCAGCGGGGAATCAGGCCGGGGCGGGGCCACAGGCGCAGATTGGCGGGCCCGGCGGCGTCACGCAGGTCAACCGGTCCGTAGGCGCGGCTGTCGAGGCTGCTGCCCAGTCGGCGGTTATCGCCCATGACCCAGACCTTGCCGGGCGGGACGGTCAGTTCCGGCTGGTCGGCCACGAAACCCTCGCTGGCGTACGATTCGGCGGCGGCGTGGCCGTTCAGGAACAGTTGCCCGTCCCGGAAAGCCACGCGGTCCCCGGCGAGGGCCAGCACCCGCTTGACGTTGTACGGCCGGTAACGCAGGCCACGCAGCGTTTCGAAAGCGTAGGGACTGCTGGCCGGGGCCTTGAAGATCAGCAGGTCGCCCCGGCGCGGGTACGGGGTGGGCAGGCCCCAGGCGCGCAGCCAGCGCGGGTACTTGAGCAGCAGCAGCACGTCACCGGAGTCCAGGGTTTCGTTCATGGAGTCGCCGTCCACGCGGGCCAGGGTGGCGCCGAAGGTACTCAGCAGGTACACGGGCAGCAGGCCACCCAGAATCCAGCGCCGCCACGCACCAGCGCCGGACGGCGGAGCCACTGGGATGGTCGGGGCGGGGTCGTGTGCGCTCACAGCGAACCGAGGGTAGCACCGCACGGTCTCGGGCGCGTGCCGGGCGCTTGGCGAGCGCGCGTGAAGCAGGTGAAGGCGGACCGATACGGATTCCAGGCGACCCGTCTTCATGGTCACTTCAGGGAGGGTGGCGGGCCGGGGCACTGACCCGTTACGCTGTCGCCCATGGCTGACGGTATGACGGACGGATTGAAAGTCGAGAAGTACTTCGAGGGCGGCGGCGCGCCAGCCCAGGCGGGCAAGATGGTGCGCGTGCACTACACCGGGACGCTGGAGAACGGGCAGAAGTTCGACTCCAGCCGTGACCGTGGTGAGCCCATCGAGTTCCCGCTGGGCGTGGGGTACGTCATTCAGGGCTGGGATCAGGGCGTCGCGCAGCTGAACGTGGGCGACAAGGCCAAACTGACCATTCCGGCCAGCCTGGGCTACGGCGCGGCGGGCGTTCCCGGCGTGATTCCCGGCGGCGCGACCCTGATCTTCGACGTCGAACTCGTTGACGTCCGCTGAGGCACTCCCCTGTCTGAGGTTCGGCGACGGCCTGGGCGTGTCCACCGACGTGAGCAGCAGCACGAGGAAAGTCGGCTGCTCTGATTTGCTGCAAGGCGTGACCGGCGGTACACCGAGGCCTCTGCACCGCCTGCCGCCGAGCGCCGGGGCGGTGGACGTGATACGCCACGGTCACGCCGGCACCAACCATAATGAAGTCGGGATCGAGCGCGTGATGGTCACGCACTCCCGCGAGGTTGTGGACGCGGGTGGCAGCACACACGGCCGGAAACGCAGCGGCCCCCCGCGCCTCCCGCCCAGGCGCCGACCCACGATCAGGGCGGCACGGTGGCCCCGCACTCTTACCGGGAGACCCTGACATGACCATCCGCACCGAGGCCCCCGCAGCCCTGCACGCGCAGGACTTCACGAAACCCGACGGGCGCGGCATGACGCTCTACGGCCTCGCGCCGGTCGCCGTGACCAGTGAGATTCCCAGCCCCAGCCCGGAGCCCGTGGACGCCCGCCCGCTCATGCGCTGGCATCCGCTGCGCGGCGAGTGGGTCATGTACGCCGCGCACCGCATGGGGCGCACGTTCCTGCCGCCGCCCGAGTACAACCCGCTGGCTCCCACCAGCGACGCTGCGCACCCCACGGAACTGCCGCAGGGCCGGTACGACATTGCGGTGTTCGACAACCGCTTTCCCAGCCTGACCCTGAATGCGCCCACGCCGCCGCCGGGCCCGGCCGGGACGCGTGCTGGCGTGGGCAAGTGCGAGGTCGTGGTGTTCAGTCAGAGCGCCCAGGGCCGCCTGAGTGACCTGAGCGACGCGCAGGTGGACCTGCTGCTGGGCGTGTGGGCCGACCGCACCACCCGGCTGGCGGCCACCGGGCAGATTCACAGCGTCCTGGCCTTCGAGAACCGGGGCGTGGAGGTCGGCGTGACGCTGCACCACCCGCACGGGCAGATCTACGCCTACGATCACGTACCGCCCGTGCAGGCCCGCATGACCGCGCAGATGGAGGCGTACCACGCCCGGAGCGGCCGCCCGTGGCTGGCGGACTTCGTGGCGGAAGAGCGCGGGAGCGGCGAACGGATCATCCACGACGACGGCGAGTCCCTGAGCGTCGTGCCGCCGTTTGCGCGCTACTCCTTCGAGACGTGGGTGCTGCCGACCCGCCCGGTCAGTCTGCTGTCCGAACTGGGGGCCGGGGAGCGGGCCAGCCTCGCCCGCAGCCTCAAGGGCGCCCTGCTGCGCCTGGACGGACTGTTCGGCGTGCGGATGCCGTACCTGCTGACGGTGCATCAGGCGCCGCTGGACGGGCCGCACCCGGCGTTCCCGCTGCACATCGAGATCTACCCGTACCTGCGCGCGCCGGGCCGCATGAAGTACCTCGCCGGGACCGAACAGGGAGCCGGGGAGTTTGCGAACGACAAATTCCCGGAGGCGGCCGCTGCCGAACTGCGCGCCGTCCCCCCCACCGCCGGAGAGAACCTGTGACGCCCCCCAGCAGCCCTGCCATTCCAACCTTCGAGCAGCACTTCGGGCGCGCGCCGCAGGTCACGGCGTCCGCGCCGGGCCGCGTGAACCTGCTGGGCGAACACACCGACTACCAGGGGGGGTTCGTGCTGCCCACCGCCATCCCGCAGGTGACGACCGTGGGCTTGGGGGCCAACGGCACGCGTGAGCACCGCGTGTTTGCCGCCGACCTGAACGAGCAGAGTGTGTTTGCCGTGGGCGAGAACGCGCAGGGCGGCTTCGCGCGTTACGTGGCGGGTGCGCTGGCGCTGGGCGGCGCGCCGGACGGGCTGGACGTGCACGTCACCTCGAACGTCCCGATGGGCGCGGGCCTCAGCAGCAGCGCCGCGCTGGAAGTCGCGGTCCTGCGTGGCCTGCGCGACCTGGGCATCCTGGACGCCACCGACGAGCGCCTCGCCCTGATCGCGCAGCGCGTCGAACACGAGTTCGTGGGCGTGCAGTGCGGCATCATGGACCAGATGGCCAGTTCCGTGGCGAACAGCGCGACCATGCTGCTGCTCGACACCCGCAGCCTGGAACGCTGGCTGCTGCCCCTGCCCGCCGGGGCCGAGGTGCTCGTCATGGACAGCGGCGTGCCCCGCCACCTGGCGCAGAGCGGCTATAACGAGCGCCGCGCGCAGGTCGAGGAGGCCGCCCGGCTGCTGGGCGTGACCGAACTGCGTGACGTGCGGGACCCCCAGAGCCTGGAAGCGCTGCCCCAGCCGCTGCGGGCGCGGGCGCGGCACGTGGTCAGCGAGAACGGCCGCGTGCAGGCCGCGCTGGCCGACGGAGGCGTGGACGCCGCGCGCTTCGGCGTGCTGATGAACGCCAGTCACGCCAGCCTGCGCGACGATTACGCCGTCAGCCACCCGCGCGTCGATGACCTCGTGGCGCTGTTACAGGCGCACCCGAACGTGTTCGGGGCGCGCATGACCGGCGCGGGTTTTGGCGGGGCGGTCGTGGCGCTCGTGCGCGCCGGTCAGGCCCATGCGGTCGCGCTGACCGTACTCGCGGGCTACGGCCCCGGGGGACGGCAGGTCGTTCCCTGAAACGGACCGCGAAGCGGGCAACCGGGCGCACGGACCAAATGTAGATGAAACAGGCTGAATCTGTCCGAACTCACCCGCCATAGAAGCATGAGGCCCGATCCGGCAGGGATACGGGCCTCAACCGTTGAATATCAGGGTGGCCGTTTAGGCGGGCGCGGGGGCTGGGCTGCGGCGCGCAACGAGCAGGCGAGAACCGGGTCGCGGGCCAAGAGGCAACAGACCACCCGCACACCGGGTTGGTAACGAAACGGACGGTCGTTCGTATTAAACCCCGTCGTTGGTCCGCTCGTTTTCCGGGTCTTTTTGTCGGTTAGGTTCGCCGTGCTCGACCCCAATGTCGGGGTTGCCAGGGCTATCCTGCACCACGCCGCGCTGGTCGTAGGGGGGAATATGGCGCAGGCTCTCGGCGTCACTGTGCTCGTGCTGTTCAGTGGGGGTTCCCACCACTTCGTCGCTGGTGTGTCCGGTCATGCCGCCCACTGTAGGGTCGGGGCGCGGCGGCTCAGGTGTGCCGGGCCTCAAGAAACGTTGGGGTCTACCTGCCGTGAACCGGTTCACGTAAGCCCTCACCTACCCGCGAGCGCACCGGGTTCGACGGTCGTGACCCCCCATTCACCCGGAGCCCGCCAGATGCGAATTTTGGGTGTGGAGGCGAGAGGGTCACTGCCTCTGGCGGGCAACGGTTCTGGGACCGGTGGCGTGCCAGGCGGCGCGCTATGCTGGCCGCCTATCATGCAGACGATTGAGAATCATACGGACTGCGCTCCATTCCACCACGGTCGCAAAGGCGCCGCCTGCGGCTCCATACCGCCCAGTCCGTATGCTGTTCCCACCCGCGTCCGCTCGGATTGATTCAGAACCACACCGGACCGATCGGAATCCGTATCAGACGTGACGACCGGGCCTGCGGAGTCCGGTTCTGGCGTTCCAGGGTGGACGCTATGCTGCCCGGCATGACGTCCCGGCCTGCCGACTGCCCCGCGCCCCTGCCCGTGATTTTCGACGGTGACCCTGGCCTGGACGACGCGGTGGGCTGGCTGATGGCGCTGGGCAGCCCGGAGGACGTGCGGGTGCTGGGGTTCACGGCCGTGCATGGCAACGTCCCGCTGAACCTGACGACCCGTAATACAGGCGTGGTGCTGGCCCTGGCGGGCGAGGCGGGGCGGAACGTGCCGTACTTCGCGGGCGCGGACCGCCCGCTGCTGCGCGAGGGCGTGACGGCGGCCAGCGTGCACGGCGCGACCGGGTTGCCTGCGGCAGGCCTGCCGGAACCGCTGCGGGGTCCGGAGGCGGGGCACGCCGTGGACTTCATGATCCGCACGGTGCGGGCGCGACCGGGCGAGGTGACGCTGGTGCCGACCGGCCCGCTCACGAACGTGGCCCTGGCGCTGCGGCTCGCGCCAGAGATCGCGCCGCTGATCCGGGAGATCGTGTGGATGGGCGGCAGTACCGGGCACGGGAACCGCACGCCGGCCGCCGAGTTCAACGCGCTGGTCGATCCGCACGCCGCGCAGATCGTGTTCGCTTCGGGCGTGCCGCTGCGGATGGTGGGCCTGAACGTGACCATGCAGGCGGTCGCCACGCCGGAACGCGTGGACGCCCTGCGCGCCCTGGGCAACCGCGCCGGGGCCGTGTGCGCCGAGCTGCTCACCTTCTACGCGGGCGTGTACCGCGACCGTTACGGCCTGAGCGGCGGCGCGCTGCACGACCCACTGGCGGTGGCGGCGGCCCTGCACCCGGACCTGCTGGACTGGCAGGCCATGAACGTGCAGGTCGAGACGCAGGAGGGACCCAACCTGGGCCGCACCGTCTGCGACCTGTACGGCGTGACCGGGCGGCCCGCGAACGCACAGGTGGCGGTCGGCGTGCGGGACGGGGAGTTCTTCTCCCTGCTCCTGGAACGGATCGCGCGCCTGCCGTGATCCCAGCGGCGGTCAGGGCCAGCGGGTCACGTCCTGCAAGGCCTCCTCGTCCGGGGTGAGCAGCTCGCAGCGGGGGCGCAACAACTCGAAGGTGTCGTTGGCGATGAACAGCGCGCCCGGCCGGGCGTTGCGGGCCTGCACCCGGCGGCGCGCCTGGGCATCCGGGACGGCCAGAGCGTGCAGGGTCAGCGGCGCGCCCAGCTGCGTTTCCATCGTTCGGGCCAGGGTGGTCTTGCCGCTGCCGACGAAGCCGCGCAGCGCATGGATGGGGCCTGTCGCCCGCTCCGGCATCAGGCGAGGTCGATACTGAACGGCGCGGGGCGCGGCAGCACCCGCACGTGCGGCGACAGCACCGTGGGCTGGTCCGCCGCGCCGACGGGCGTGGTCAGTGGGGCTCCCAGGTTCAGGTCGAAGCTGGGGATGGGGTCGGGTATCCCGGCGCGGCGCAGCAGCGTGAGCGTCCCGGTGTGCCCGTTCAGCCGGACGATCGCGCCGTCCAGCAGCCAGTCCGCGTTGTACGCGCCCAGGGGCAGTGTGATGGCGGGGCGGGCGCCGTGGCGGGCGTGCGCGGCGACTGGCGAGTGCAGGCCGCTGCGGGGCACGATCAGCGCGGCGGCGTCGGCCAGGGCGGGCAGGTGGTGC
>NZ_JAGLBB010000062.1 GCF_018260555.1 Deinococcus sp.
TTGCAGTAAATATTATGCTCATACAAAACGGGAACAAGCGTTTTTTGCCGTGTTTATCGTGCTGAGCAGTTACCAAACACGAGCATAAAAATTTCTCAACATTGGGATTATCCTAGCGCTACTCCTCATCCTCAATATCTGGGTCTAGCCCCATGTCTGTCAGAACCTGATGTACAACTTGCTCATGCTCAGGATGAGTGTTCATATACTCGATGCCAATAGCCTGAATGCTTTCAGGCCAACGTGCATATTTCGTTTCAACATCACGGATTCCAGCAATTACCACAGCTAAATCCATCTCCTTAATGGTCTTTTCCCAATAATCGCGATACTCAAAAAAATCATCTTCTGGGCCGATTGGGCCAACCAAAGTAAAGAAAACTTCTTCCTGCTGCATCATTTACCTTCCAGGGTTAATTGATAAATAGTACGAGTAGTCTTTGAACCCACCCAATAACCGAGGCCACCAGCAACCAGTGTCCCGACGCCATGAGCAATCCATGCGGGCCATCCTGCCACATCCGCAGGAGTAAACCAAACTGCAAAAGCACTGCCAGCCGCAGTTGCTCCTGCCCAACCTCCCACAGATTCTACCACCGCCAACTTCTTATCTTTAGCATGGTAGATCTGATAAATATCTCCTGCTACGGCCACAACAATCAGCAACCGTCCGCCATAGCGGTACACCCCTTTGACTACGCCTTTAATCTGAGCAGACTTTATAAGTTTTTCTGAGGCTTCCTGTATTGGCTTCTCAACCAGATATCCAGACCTATTTAAGCTCCTTATAAGTTCGCCAACCGAAGTCTTTACTTTGATCTTTCTAGGATCGGTGACGACAGCAAATTCACCATTCCCCTGTTTGGAAAAGACACTATTTTCTAGAACTACTCTGCCAACACCTTTTCCAGAAACCTTTATCTTGGCAGCGACTTTATCCCACATCTTTGTTTCAGTAAATTGATTTTGGAAGTTTTTATATGCCTTTCTTTCATTTGAATTGGTCGGCATTTTTCCCGTTCTCTTAATCCATTCCTTATCAATTGCATCTTTAAATTCTACTTCAGCTTCCCTAAGAAGTTTAATAAGATCAACCTCTTTGAAGACCAAAGCCTCTTTAGAAATCGCCATGTTCACTTCAATAGGAATATTCTTGCTCGCGTCAATACCGACGTATGGGTTTCCCTTGGTCACGAACCAACTAGCACCACCCTTACCCAGCTCTGGCTTAAAATTGAAACCACCGGTAGAGTTATATGATTCAAGCATTTTTAGCGCAACATCCGGGTGAACTTTCGTGGTTCCTATCTCTGGCGTACTTTTCGAATCGGCAGATTTTTGAATTACATTTTGATATATGCCGGTTCTTGCAGGAGTTGAAGCCAAATGCCTTCCAGCTTTGTTTTTAAGATTATCGACTGGCTTTGAGGCCAGCTTGCGGCCCATAGCACGAGCCTGAGTCTCATGGCTGCCACTGGGGTCAATGCCTGGGCCGACTTCTCCACGTGCCTGCTGCACGGTATGCGTGACTTCGTGGGCCAGCAACTCCAGACCTGATTGACTGTTGGGGTTAAACTTCCCGCTCTGAAAGTAAATGTCCGTGCCCGTGGTAAAGGCGATGGCGTTCACGCCTTTTGCCAGCTTATCGGCTTCCGCATCGTCGTGGATGCGCACGCGGCTCAGGTCGTAGTTCAGGCCCCCCTCCAGGTGGCGCTGGATCGCCTCCGAGAGCGGGTTCCCCGCCCCGCGTCGCGCCTGGATGCGTTGCAGGACAGGCTGGGTCGCCTCGGCGTCCAGCTCGGCCAGTTGCCGTTGCAGGGTCTGGAGGGTGCCGAAGTTCAATGCCGCCTGTTCCTGCGTCAGTTGGCGTTGCAGCGCCTCATCTGTCGCGCGTTGCAGGGGCAGGCGTTCGGATGGGGACACCATGCCCAGCACCACCCGGGACACCGGGGCGCTCAGCGCGTGGCGTTGCAGGGTGGCGAGGTGCTCGCCGTACGTGGCGTACCGGGCCTGCGCCTCGCCCCGGTCGCTGCGGAAGCTGTGGGCGAGGGTCTGCGCGACCTGTCGTTGCAGGGCCGTGAATTCCCCGAACGCGCGGGTGTCCAGACGCTGCCCCTCGACGCCCTCGGCACGGCGGCGCATGACCGTGACCCAGTCGGCGGGCGTGGTGGGTTTCACCGGGACGGGCGGCTGCGCTGGTTGCTGTGCGGGGGCGGCCCTGTCCAGCGTGGTGATCTGGTGTTGCAAGGTGGCGCGTTCGCCAGTCAGGCGGTCCTGTTCCTGTCGGTTGAGGCTCGCGGCCCGCAGTACGGGCGCGGCGGCCTGTCGCTGGGCGGCCTGCGGCCGGGCCGTGAAGCGTTGCAGCGCCCACCCCTGCGCTTCCAGGTGTGTCAGGGTAGGCGGGTCCGGGGTGTGGATGCTGGCCTGCCGGGTAGCGGGTTCTGGCCGCTGTGGTTTGCGCTGGTATTCCATCGCTCCTCCTGCGGTTACAGTAACCCGCAGGTCCGTTGGTGTGGGGCGAAGTTGACCAGCCGTTCCACTAGGGGTCAGGCTCATACGGACTGCCGTTTGTTTCGTTGACAACCCGGGAGGGCACCGGGTTGCCAACTCCACGTCCGGAACCCGCTTTTCTCGTACTCGCTCCGCTCCGATTGAATGGTCTTTGCAGCCCATTCAATCGGAGTCCGTATCAGACGGATTCGGGCGGACCTGCGGGCGGCAGAGAACGCCTTTCAGGCGAGCAGCAGGACGATGAACACCATGCCTTCTTTCTGCACCGCCAGGATGGGAACGTCCGAAGTCAGAACCAATGACGAGGTGTCCACCTGCCTGCCCTGGATCAGGTCGTTCAGGTCGATGCTGGCCGCCGCGAAGCTCGTGATCACCTGTTCGTCAACGGTCACGCCGGGGTAGGAGGCGTCCGGGAGGAGCGTGGCGAACGGGAACGCGGCGTACAGCAGGGAATCGGTTGGGCCGGGCACCCACCCTTGCATGCCCAGCGGCGCGGCCAGCCAGCCGACGCGGCTGACGTCTTCGAGCGCGAGGAAGCGCCGGATGTTCCCACCGTACGTGACCTGCCGATCCTGTTGGACTTGCGAGGTCGGCCCGCCCGGACCGCCCCCAGCCTGATCCTGATCGCGGCATCCGAGCAGGGCGAGGGTGATCGTCAGGGCGCAGATCAGTGTTCCCGGGTTCACGCTGGATTCCCGGAGGTCGTACGTGCAGGCGTCCAGGGGGTGATTGGGTCGTCCATCGTTCCTCCTGCGTTCACAGTAACGGGTGGTCCCAGTGGTTCACTGCCACATTGACGGGCGGTCCGGTCGGCGTTACCGTCGCTGCGCCGCGCACCCCGTATCCTGCGCGGCATGACTGTGCCTGCTGACCGCCCTGATGAACGCATTCCGGTGATCGTGGTGGGTGGGTTTCTGGGTGCGGGGAAGACGACGCTGGTGAATCACCTGATCCGGTCGCTGCCGCACCGGCTGGGTGTGATCGTGAACGAGTTCGGCGCGCAGGGCGTGGACGGCAGTCTGATCGAGCGGCTTCAGGATGACGTGACGGAACTGACGGCCGGGTGCCTGTGCTGCACGGGCCGGGATGATCTGCTGCGGGCGCTGGTGACGATTGCCATGCGCGAGCAGAAGCCGGACGCGGTGGTGGTGGAACTGTCGGGCGTGGCGGACCCGACGCCGGTGCTGACGACGCTGCTGGAACGGTCGGTGCGCGCGGCGTTCCGCGTGACGACGCTGGTGGCGGTCGTGGACGCCCGGCACGCGCTTCAGACGTTGCGGGAGCATCCGGAGGCGGCGCGGCAACTGGCGTACGCGAACGTGGTGGTGCTGAACAAGACCGACCTCGCCGACCCGACGTTGCTGGAGCACGCGCAGGGCGTGCTGCGCGGCGTCAATCCCCTGGCGGAGATCAAACGGGTGGAGCGGGGGCAGGTGGACGCGGACGCCCTGCTGGCCCGTGATGATTTTGATCCGCGCGTGCTGGACGGCGTGGACGCCCACGCGGCACACACGCCTGGTCTGATCTCGTTCACGTTGCGCGCGGACCGGCCGCTGGACCCGTACGCGTGGCAGCGCTTCATGACGGAGTTCCTGCTGTCCCGCCCGTCCGAGGTGCTGCGCGCCAAGGGGTTCCTGGATCTGTTCGGGTACCCGCAGCGGATTCTGTTTCAGGCGGTGCGGGACCTGTTCACGGCGGACGCCTGGGACACCGGGGACGGCACCTCTGAACTGGTGGTGATCGGGCGCGGCCTGGACCGCGCGGAGTTCGCGGTGGCGTGGGAGGCGTGCCTGACGCCGGACCCGGCGGATCTGATCCCGGACTGAGGCTCCAGTCGTATTGCAGGCCCGGCCGGGTGGACCGCCGGGGGCGCATGAACGAACCTGAAATCGCGGCGCACGCGCCCGGGGATCGCCGGTCCTACAGTGGGGGCGTCACAGGAGGTCTTCTATGCTGAACTTGAACCGTACCCGGCCACCCGCACACGTTCTGGAAGACGCCATCAGCGACCACGACGCGCTGGAGGGCGTGGCCGACACGCTCCAGACGCTGTTGCGTGGTGCGGAGTCGGCCCTGCCCGGCGGCGTGATGGACACCCTGCACGGCGAGTGGCTGGGGCATCCGCTGCATCCCATTCTGGTGCACCTGCCGCTGGGCGGGTGGGTGATCGCGGCGGGCCTGGATCACCTGCCCACGCCGTCGCCGGGCACGAACGACGCGGCGGCGGACCGGGCGCTGCTGCTGGGCACGCTGGGCGCAGTGGGGACCATCGCGACCGGCTGGGCCGACTGGTCGAACACGCGCGGGCAGGCGCGGCGCACCGGCCTGATTCACGGGACGCTGAACGAGGCGGCGTTCCTGCTGAACGTGGGCTCGCTGCTGGCGCGGCGGCGTGGTCGGCGCGGCCTGGGCAAGGCCCTGTCGGGCGCGGCGCTGGGCTTGGCGGTCGCCGGCGGGTTCCTGGGCGGCGAACTGGTGTACCGGCATGGGCTGGGGGTGGGTCGCACGCTGGCCCACCGGCAGAGCTAATACGAACGCAGGTGGAGTGGTTGTTGCCCACCACTCAATCTGCGTCCGTGTGCGCCGCCGGGACGGTAGCATCGGAGTATGACGCTGCATCCCGACCTGCTGTTCCCCACCGCGCATGAACTCGACACGCTGTCGCCCGAGGCGCTGGCAGGCCGCATGAACGCCCTTCAGGGCACGCTGGGCGAGCGGCTGGGCATCGAGTTCGTGCAGGTGGGCCGCGAGCGGCTGGTAGCCAGAATGCCGGTCGAAGGCAACCGCCAGCCGGCCGGGCGGCTGCACGGCGGCGCGAACCTCGCCCTGGCCGAGGAACTGGCCAGCGTGGGCTCGTGGTTGAACCTGGATCCGGCGCGGCAGGTGGCGGTCGGCGTGGACCTGAGCGGCACGCACGTGCGCGGCGTGACCGACGGCTGGGTGACGGGCGAGGCGGCGCTGTCGTACCGGGGGCGCAGCATGATGGTCTGGACCATTGAGATTCGCGACGACCGGGAGCGCGTGACGAGCCTGGCGCGCTGCACCTGCAACGTGATCGCCACCGGCGCGTGAGGGACCGGCATGTGAGGGACCGCGGCCCCAGCCCGGCGGGGCGCTCAGATTCCGTCAGGCAGGAGCCGGTATGCTGCGCGGCGTGAACGAACGGCAGTCCTTGCGGCGGTTCCTGCGGGGCGCAACCCTACTTCTGTGCCTGGGCGCGTCGGCGCAGGCGGTCACGTCGTACCGGGTGCAGCCGGGCGACACCCTCAGCGGCATTGCCGCGCGCGCCGGGGTCAGCGCGGCGCAGATCCGCGCGGTGAACGCCCGGCTGCGTGGTACGGATCAGGTGCAGACCGGGTGGGTGCTGACCCTCCCGGACCGGACGCTGCCCGCCCGGACGCACACCGTGAAAAACGGTGAGAACCTGTCCGTGATTGCCGCCCGTTACGGCCTGAGCCTGAGCGCCCTGCTGAACGCCAATCCCGCCTACCGCAACGGCAAGGCCCTGTGGACCGGGGCGCGCCTGACCATCCCGGCCCGCACTGCCTCGTCGGCCTCTGGGGCAGCCCCGGCCGCCCGGCGTACCGCGACTGTCCGCGCGGCGAGTTCGTCCGGTAGCGGGTGGCTGTGGCCGGTCGCGGGCTACCACGGGGTCAGCAGCGGGTACGGGACGCGCGTGCTCGGCGGCGTGCGCGAGCACCACTGGGGCGTGGATATCGCCGCGCCGGAAGGCACCCTGGTCCGCGCCGCCCGCTCGGGCCGCGTGCTCGAATCCCGCCCGGATTACGACCGGGGCTGGGGCTGGACGGTCGTGCTGAAACACCCGGACGGCTGGATCACCCGCTACGCGCACCTGAGCACCAACCTCGTCAAGAAGGGTGAACTGGCCGTGCGCGGCCAGCCGGTCGGGCGGGTCGGGAACACGGGGCGCAGCACGGGGCCGCACCTGCATTTCGGCACGTACCTGCGCTGGAACCCCCACAATCCGCTGAGCCTGTACTGATGCCCGGAACGAGGCGCAGCTGATGCAGGTGCATTACGCCGAGGGAAAGGGCGAGGCCGCCCGCGCCGCCCTGCACGTCTTTCTGGGGGGACTGCCCGGTCACGCCGGGTTCCTGGGGGCCGAACTGCTGCTCTCGGCCGACCAGCCGGAGCTGACGCTGGTCGCCAGCCGCTGGGCCGACACGTCCCCTCCCCTGCCGGTGCCGGACGGCGTGCGTGCCTGGGTGTTTCAGGTGCAGGCCAGCCGCTGAGCACACCGTTCGCTGCCTCCTGCGGCTTGATGGCGGTCTTGATTCGCCAGACGGGAACGTAGGCCGAAGCTCACGTTCCCCCTCTGCCCTGCGCTCTGCTGTTACAGCTGCGGGACGTACCCGGCGAGGTCGCCGAGCAGGTCGCGGGCGGTCAGGTCAATGCGGACGGGCGTGACGCTGATGTGCCCGGCCTCGACGGCGCCGTAGTCGGTGTGGTCGTCGTGGGCGTCGCTGGCGGTGCTGGTCCCGGCGACCCAGTGGTACTCGCGGCCTTCGGGGTCGTGGCGGGTGACGATGCGGTCTTCCCAGCGGTGCTCGCCGACGCGGGTGACACGCACGCCGCGTGGGGGCAGGGCAGGAAAGTTGACGTTCAGCAGGGTACGTGGAGGCAGGCCGTGCGTCAGGACCTTCCGGGCCAGGCGGGCGGCGTAGGCGGCGCCGGGGGCGAAGTCGTACTCACCGGCGGGGGTGGCCTGCTGGCTGAAGGCGATGGCAGGCACGCCGAGGCTCATGCCCTCAATGGCGGCGGCGACGGTGCCGCTGTGGGTCAGGTCGTCTCCGAGGTTCGGGCCGAGGTTGATGCCGCTGACCACGAGGTCCGGCTGGCCGGTCAGGTGCATGCCCAGAACGACGCAGTCGGCGGGTGTGCCGTCCACGCGGTACGCGGGAATGTCACCGAAACCGGCGCTCGCGGTGTGCTTGAAGCGCAGCGGGCGGCGGATGGTGATGCCGTGCCCCACGGCGCTCTGCTCCACGTCGGGCGCGCTGACGATCACGTCCGCGAAGGTGCTCATGGCCTGGGCCAGGGCCTTGATGCCGGGGCTGAAGATGCCGTCGTCGTTCGCCACGAGAATCCGGGGGCGGGAGGCAGGGTCGCTCATGTGGGGCAGCGTAGCGCGCGCTCTGTCATGACCGCGCCTGCGTGCCGTCCGCGCGTGCTCTGAGCCAGTCGCCGCCCCCACCGTTCAGCGTCCCCACCGTTCAGCGCCACCGGGGTCACGTGGACTCCGAATGGCCGGAACTGTCTCGCCGGAGTCTGTCTGATTACTTGCGCTGCTGGGCGAGTTTCAGGTAGTAGGCGCTGCTCTTGTCGGTGGGGTCGAGGGTCACGGCCTGCGCGTACGCCTCGGCGGCGGCGGCGTAGTTCTTCGCTTCGTAGCGGACGCGGCCCAGCCACGCCCAGGCCTTGGCGTAGGTGGGGCTCTGCTGCGTGGCCGCCTGGAAGCCGGTCTCGGCGGCCGCCCTGTCACCGGCCGTGTACCGCTGGTACGCGGCGCGGTAAGTCTGCACGGCGCTCAGGCCGTACTGCTGGGCCTCGGTAGCGAGCGCGAGGTTAAAGGCGTCGGCGGCCGTGGGGCCAGGCAGAGCGTTCAGGGCCGTGTAGGCGTCCAGGGCGGCCTGGGTGTTCCCGAGTTCCAGGGCCAGCCGCCCGGCCTCGCGGTACGCTTCGGTGAAGTTGGGGGCGCTGCGGGCGGCCTCCTGGAATCCGGCGAGGGCCTGCGTTTTGCGGCCGGCCTCGCGGTCGCCGTAGGCGCGGCTGAACGCGCGGGTGGCGGCGGGACCGTAGCGTCCGGCACTCTGAGCAAGTCCCTGAAAGTACGCCAGGGTCTTGTCGGCGGGGTTCAGGGTCAGGGCGCGGGCGTACAGCGTCTGCGCCTGGGTGTAGTTCCCGGCTTCCAGCGCGGTTCGGGCCGCCCAGGTGGCGCAGGGGACGTTCGCGGCGTCGAGTTGCAGGCAGGCGCCGAAGAACGCGGCGGCCCGGTCCGGCATGTTGCGGGTGTACGCGGCGTACCCGAGGTTGTACTGCACGGCGGCCGCCTGCTGCGATTCGGCGGTCCCGGCACCCGGCGCGGCGCGGAAGTACGCGTTCCAGGCGAGTTCCGCCTGCCGCCAGAAGCCGACTTCGGTGTAGATCTGCGCGCGCAGTTTCAGGTAGTCCGGGTTGCCGGGCGCGGCGGTCACGGCGGTCTCGGCAGCGGCGGCCGCCTGCTTCCAGAGGGTCTGGTCGATGTTGGCGCTCCCGGCGGGGTAGGCGCTGCGGGCCTTGAGGATCAGGTCGCGGGCCTCGGCGGCGGCCTGCGCGGCGCCCTGACCCTGCGTGAGCAGGCTGGTGAGCGCAGCAGGTGCCGCCTGGGCGGGTGTGGGCTGGGCAGGTGCGGGCTGCGCTGGAGCGGTCTGCGCCGGAGCGGTCTGGGCCGGAGCGGTCTGGGCGCTGGCGTGACCCAGCAGGAGGGCGGTCAGGGCCAGCGCGGTGGGAAAGCAGGTCAGGGGGGTACGGTGCATGGGTCTCCTTGTGGGGTGCGGGCAGGGCCGGGTGGGGGGCGCTGGCCAGGCAGGGTGGGCGGTAGGCGATCAACTGACTGACGGTCATTCTAAGCATGCAGACCTGACGTGCGGGGGTAGGATTGCGTGAGGGGCCTTTCATGCTCGGCGCATCCAGCCCACCAATCAGGGCCACGCCGACGCCCCTTCCGGAGTGAACCCGGTCCGGCCAGCCGCGCGTTTCGGTTCCAACCCGCCCCTGCACCGGGGTCCCGACGCCCGGCCCGGAGTCCGCAGCAGGGCGCAGGCAAGCGGGCGTGGCTGCCCGTCTGGTAAAACAGAGCATTGTGACGGACCTCGATTCTCCCCGCGTGTACCCGCTGCGCCTGTACGGCGACCCGGTACTGCGCCGCAAAGCCAGGACCCTGCACCACACCGACCTCCTGACCGTGCCGGGTTTCGACCCGCAGACGGTGCGGCAGGTGGCCGACACCATGCTCGAAACGATGTTCGAGGCGCGCGGCGTCGGACTGGCCGCCCCGCAGATCGGGCTGCCCGTGCGGATGTTCGTGGCCGTGGAATACGAGGACGACGAGGAAGAGAACGAGGGCGGCGACGACAGGCTGCGCTCGCGGGTGCTGCGTGACTACGTGATGCTCAATCCCGTCCTGAAGGTCATCAACAAGAAAAAGGACCGCTCGTACCAGGAAGGCTGCCTCAGCATTCCCGGCATCTACGAGGAGGGCGTGCCGCGCGCCCGCGCCGTGCAGGTGTCGTACACCGACCTGGACGGCGTGCCCCGCACCGTGGAAGCCGACGATTACCTCGCGCGGGTCTTTCAGCACGAGGCCGATCACCTGGACGGCGTGATGTTCCTGGACCGCCTGCCGGCCGAGGTCACCGAGGATTACCGCAAGGAACTGCTGGCCATTCAGCAGAAATCACGCGCGCTGCTCAGTGACCTGGCCGCGCACGAGCAGCGCCGCCGCGCCGAGCGTTCATGAGCGCCCGCCCGCTGCGGGTGGCGTTCTTCGGGTCGCCCGCCTTCGCACTGCCGGTACTCGACGCGATCCGCGAGAGCTTCGGGGTGGTGCTGGTCGTGGCGCAGCCGGATAAACCGGTGGGGCGCGGCCTGAAGCTCACGCCGCCGCCCGTCGCGGCCCGCGCCGCCGAACTGCGCCTGCCGCTCGCGCAGCCCACCCGCCTGCGCCGCAACCCGGACTTCGAGACGACCCTGCGCGACTCCGGGGCGGACGTGGCCGTCACCTGCGCGTACGGCAAGATCCTGCCCGCCAGCGTGCTGGGCATACCCCGCTACGGGTTCCTGAACACGCACACCAGCCTGCTGCCCGCCTACCGGGGGGCCGCGCCGATCCAGTGGGCGCTGATTCAGGGTGAGGCGGTCACGGGCACGACCATCATGCAGACCGACGAGGGCATGGACACCGGCCCCATCCTCCTCCAGGAACCACTCCGGGTTGCGCCGGAATGGACCGCACACGAACTCGCTGGCGCCCTGAGCACCCAGGCGGCGCGGCTGATCGTGCAGGCCCTGTCCTCCCTGGACAGCCTGCTGCCCAGAGCGCAGGACGAGTCCCTGGCCACGCACGCCCCCATGCTGACCAAGGAGGACGGCTTCGTCCGCTGGGACGACACGGCCGCACAGATCGTGAACCGCTCCCGGGGCGTGGCCGCGTGGCCGCAGACGACCGCCTTCCTGAACGGCGCGCGCCTGAAACTCGCGGACCTGAGTGTCACGGACGGCAGCGGCCAGCCTGGCGAGATCCTGAGCACCGAGGGCGGCCTGACCGTCGCCGCCCGCGAGGGAGCCATCCTGATCCGCACCGTGCAGCCCGAGGCCCGCAAGGCCCAGCCCGCCCACACCTGGGCGCAGGCCGCCGCAGTCACGCCCGGCACCCGCCTGGACCTGTGGGTGCCCACCCCGCAGGCAGCGCCCCGGGCGGGAACCGGGCGCCCCCTGACCCCGTAAGGGAACGCGTGAAGCTCACCTTTCCCCTGACGCTGGAATTCAAGTTCAGCCTGTTCACCGAACTGCGTGTCACGGACGCGAGCGGCGCCCTCGCCGCACTCGTCAAGGAGAAGACCTTCAGTGTGCGCGACGAGGTCCGCGTGTACAGCGATGAGGCCCGCCGGGTGCAGACGCACGCCATGAAAGCCCAGGGCTTTATGGCCGGCGCCCTCGACTGGAAAGCCCGCCGCCTGATCAGCCGCGCGGACGGCAGCCCCGTCGGTGCCCTCCAGGCCCAGGGTCTGCGCACCCTGTGGGGCGCCGCTTACGACGTGCTCGGCCCACAGCAGGAGGCCCGCTTCACGATCCGCGACGACCAACCCTGGCTGAGCGTCGTCGAGGGCGCCATCGGGGCCGTGCCGTTCATCGGTGACGTGATCGCCATGGGCTTCGATTACCTCGTGAACCCCACGTACACCGTCACTGACGCGGGCGGGCAACCCGCGTACCGCGTGCACAAGAAACGCAGTTTCCTGTCACGCCGCTTTACCGTGCAGGAACTCCAGCCCCGCCCCGGGCAGGACGACGAACTGGTCCTGCTGGCCCTGATTCAACTCGTGCTGCGCGAACGCGAACGCGGCTGATCCCGGCGCCCCGTTCACCACGGCCGGTCAGCGTGCATGTGATGCGGGGCCGCGCCGAAGGCGGGGAACAGGTCGGCCAGCACGCGGTAGCCCTCCGGGGCGTTCCCGCCGGGTTCCTGAAGGCGCACCTGCCAGACTTCATCACTGAAGCCGCTCAGGCGGCGTACCGTCACCCGACCCGATTCCAGACGGCGCAGGTACTTGCGCAGGAAAGCTTCGAGATCGGGCGCCAGCACGTAGCGGTCCTCCTCGTCAGGTCCCGTGGTAATGACCTGCCCAACCCGCCCCGCCGGGCCGGGATGGAGGTCGAGCGCCACGTGATTGCCGCCCCCGTCGTGCAGGAACGGCAGCCAGTCGCCCGTGGCGTACAGGGGGCGAATCGCGCCGGGCGGGTGCGACACGACGACCCCGTCCAGGTCGGTTATGCCTTCGGCGGCGAGTTCCGCCCAGCTCACCCGGTTCAGTTCCAGGTGAGAGAGCCGCAGGAACTGCAGGCCGAACAGGTCGCCGCCGTCATGCCAGCGGTACAGGGCGCGCAGGGCCGGGGGGAGCGTCACGCCCTGGCGCGCCTCGAAGGCGTCCAGCGCGGCGTCTGTCACGCCGGGGCGCAGGGTCGCGTGATGGAGCGGCACCTCGCGGTCCACCCAGGCGTCCAGCCGGGCGAGTAGTTCGGGAAGGTCACGCGGTTCAGGCAGGGTCACGGGTGTCACGCGGCGTACCTCCAGCGGCGGCGGGCGGCCCGCCCACACGACCGTCGTGGCGTACAGGATCGCCGGGACGAACAGCAGGGAGAGCAGCCAGCGCCACACGCCTCCAGCCTGCCACAGCGGGCCGGGGCGCGCCGCCTCATACCCATTCCGTCTGGTTGGCTAACAACCCGCAAGAACGCCGGATTGCCAACGCCACGCCCGGAATCCGTTTCTCTCCTGCTCGCTTCGGTCGGGTTGAAAGTTTGCACACACCTTTCAACCGGAGTCCGCATCATCCCTTCCAGGCGGGGACCTGATCGCCGTACTGCGCGTGGGCGTCGCAGCGTGACCTCAGCACGCACGCGCCGCACTTCGGATCGTGCCAGGAGCACACGCGCTGGCCGTGGCGCAGCAGGTTCACGTGCAGTTCGTACAGGAACGGCGCGTCGGGCGGCAGCACCCCCAGCAGCGCGCGGTGCGCAGCCTGCTCCCCCATCTTCGGGATCGCGCCCACGCGGGTCGTGATCCGGTGCACATGCGTATCCACCGGGAAGACCGGACGGGCGTAATTGAACAGCAGCACAAGGCTGGCGGTCTTGATGCCCACGCCGGGCAGGTCGGTCAGCGCCTTCAGGGCGTCCTTAACGGGCAGGTCGCGCAGGTGCTCCAGGTCATATCCGCTGGGCGAGTCGCGCAGGGCGGCCAGCGTCGCCTGGATGCGCGGGGCTTTGCTCTCGGGGTAGTTGCTGCGGCGGATGGCGTGCGCGACCTGCTCGGTGGGCGCGGCGATGATGGCGTCCCAGTCGCCCAGCGTACGCAGTTCCTGGTATGCGGCTTCCTCGTCGGCGTGCGTGGTGCGCTGGGAGAGGATCGTGCTGATCAGCTCGTGCAGCGGTTCGCGCCTCGGCTTCAGGGGGCGCTCGCCGTACTGGGACCGCAGGTTGTCCGCGATCCACACGAGCAGTTCGGCCCGCTGCGGTTCAGGGCGGGCCGCGTTCAGGGTCACTTCAGCCGTCATGCCCTCAGGACTGACCGGGCGCGCTGCGGCCCTCTGCCTCGTCCCGGCCGCCCTCGGCGGGTTCGGGTTTCGCGGCGGGGTCCACGTTGGGAGCCTTGCCCTGCGCGGCGTCCGGGATGGGCTGGCTCTGGCCTTCGGCGGGGGACTGGTTGGCGGGGTCGTAGCCGGTCTTCTGCTCGTCGCTCATGCCCTCAGCCTGCGCGCGTGGCGGCGGGGTTGGATGGCGCGCACCTCAGGATGCCTTAACGCAGCCCGCACCCACCTGCACCCGAAACAAAAAACCCGCCCTGCGGGGCGGCTGTGGTGGTGTACCTTGATTTCTTTAATGTAGCGCGGAATGCACGGGGTGTCAAGGCTATGCAACCAGACCGGAAAACGCCCTTCAGCACGCATCTTTTCGGGGAACAGAAGCAGGTGATGCAGTCTGTAACGGCCGGGGGGAGAGGCCCGCACACGCAGGTCCCCTCCCCCACCGGCAACCGGGTTCAGCTGTGCGTCATGTCGAGCGGCACGACCCACTCGTCGAACTCGGCGTCCGTGACGTAGCCCAGACTCAGGGCCGCTTGTTTCAGGCTGCTGCCTTCCTTGTGGGCTTTCTTGGCAATCGCGGCGGCCCGGTCGTACCCGATGTGCTTGTTCAGGGCCGTGACCTGCATCAGGTTGATGCTGAGGTTATGCTCGATCTTCTCGATGTTCGGCTCGATGCCGACCGCGCAGTTGTCGTTGAAGGCGAGGCAGGCATCTGAAATGAGGCGGATGCTTTCCAGCACGGCGTGCACCATCACGGGCTTGAACACGTTCAGCTGGAAGTTCCCCTGGCTGCCCGCGAAGGCCACGGTCGCGTCGTTGCCGAACACGCGCGTGGCGACCATGGTCATGGCCTCGCTCTGGGTGGGGTTCACCTTGCCGGGCATGATGGAGCTGCCGGGCTCGTTCTCAGGAATGACGATCTCGCCGATGCCGTTGCGGGGACCGCTGGCCAGCCAGCGCACATCGTTCGCCATCTTCATCAGCGCGCCCGCCAGGGTCCGCAGGGCCGCGCTGGTCTGCACCAGGGCGTCGTGCGCGCTCAGGGCCGCGAACTTGTTCTCCGCGCTGCGGAAGGAATAGCCCGTCTCCTCACTGTACTTCTGCGCGGCCAGATCACCGAACTGCGGGTGCGCGTTCAGGCCCGTCCCGACCGCCGTGCCGCCGATAGCGAGTTCCAGCAGACCCTCGCCCGCATGCCGCACCTGCTCAAGCGCGTAATCGAGTTGCGCGACCCACCCGCCGATCTCCTGACCCAGCGTGATGGGCGTCGCGTCCTGAAGGTGCGTGCGGCCCACCTTCACCAGCCCCGCGTACGCCTGCGCCTTGGCGTGCAGCGTGCCCCGCAGCTTGCCCACACTGCCGTACAGCCGCTCGTTCAGTTCCAGCACCACCGCGATGTGCATGGCCGTCGGGAAGGTGTCGTTGCTGCTCTGACCACGGTTCACGTGATCGTTCGGATGCACGGGCTTCTTGCTGCCCATCTCGCCACCCGCGATCTCGATGGCGCGGTTGCTGATCACCTCGTTCGAGTTCATGTTGCTCTGCGTGCCACTCCCGGTCTGGAACACCACCAGCGGAAAGTGATCATCCAGTTTCCCGGCGATCACCTCATCGGCCGCCTGCACGATCAGGTCCGCCACGTCACGCGGCAGTTCACCCAGGTCCGCGTTCGCCTGCGCCGCGCCCTTCTTCAGGATGCCCAGCGCCCGGATCACCGGGCGGCCCCACACGAACGTATCCCGCCCGATCGGGAAGTTATGAATGCTGCGCTCCGTCTGCGCGCCCCAGTACCGGCTGGCGTCCACGTCCAGCGTGCCCATGGTGTCCGACTCTTTGCGAATGTTGGTCATAGCACCTGAGTCTAAAGGCCCGGCCCCGCCAGGGGACCTGTCACGAACGGGGGAACGGCGCCCCCACCCAGGCGGACCCAGCCCACATCTCCCCACCCCAACAGAACAGGCGGCCATCCCGTTCCGAGCCATTCCCATGGAGAAGGTGCCGCCCTGGGCGCTCTATAATTTTCTTCAGGCGCAGGTACCCCGTCTCTTTCCGCGTACCCAGGACGTACGGCACCACCACATATGAAAAGACGGCCACCCCTGAAAGTCAGCCGTCTATGCATCCACAACAGCGTTTCTACGATCTGCACTCCTTCCGACGGGAGCGCAACCCCTCGCTATTGCCCAAGCAATCTAAACCTGCCTGCGCCGATTGAATGGGCATGGAGATACACGTACCCATGACCGACTCTGCCCCCCTGGCCCTCTTTGGGCTGCTCGCCTTCATGCTCCTGCTGCACGCCGTCGGCATGAAACTTCCCTTCGTTCAGATCTTCGCGTTCCTCTCCAGTGCGGCGCGCGAACTGACCGCTCTCGCTGCGTTCACAGCCCTGCTGACCTACCTTCTGAAACTCTAATTTCGTCGCCCAGGGCGGCACTTTCTCAGGCATGGGAGGGTGTCTTCCTGGGCGCTCTACACTGCTGTTGATGAAGCAGTATCTCGATCTGATGCAGCGCGTGCTGGACCACGGCACCGTGAAAACTGACCGGACGGGCACCGGCACGCGGTCGGTGTTCGGCGCGCAGTTGCGCTTTGACCTGCGTGACGGCTTTCCGCTGGTTACCACCAAGCGGGTGCACCTGAACAGCGTGATCTACGAACTCCTGTGGTTTCTGCGCGGGGAGAGCAACGTACGGTGGCTTCAGGAGCGTGGCGTGAGCATCTGGGACGAGTGGGCCGCCCCGGACGGGGAACTCGGCCCGGTGTACGGCGTGCAGTGGCGCAGCTGGCCCACCCCGGATGGCGGGAGCATCGATCAGATCGCGCAGTTGATCGAGCAGATCAGGCGCAACCCGGACAGCCGCCGCCTGATCGTCAACGCCTGGAATGTGGCGCAGTTGGGGGACATGGCCCTGCCGCCCTGTCACGCGATGTTCCAGTTCTACGTGGCGGACGGGCGGCTGAGCTGTCAGCTTTATCAGCGCAGCGCGGATCTCTTTCTGGGCGTGCCGTTCAACATCGCGTCCTACGCGCTGCTGACCCTGATGGTCGCGCAGGCCTGCGGCCTGAAGCCCGGCGAGTTCATCTGGACGGGTGGGGACGTGCACCTGTACAGCAACCACATGGAGCAGGCGGGTCGGCAACTGGCGCGGGAGCCGCGTTCACTGCCCGTCATGCACCTTAACCCCCAGGTCAAGGACATCTTCGAATTCGGGTTCGAGGACTTCCGCCTGGAAAGCTACGACCCGCACCCCGGCATTAAAGCCCCGGTGGCCGTGTGAGCCGCCCGACCTTTGATGAGCTGGGGCTGGCGACGGCGCGGCTCTGGGCGTCGCGGAGTGCGGACAGCAAGGTGCAGGTCGGGGCGTGCATTCTGGACCGGCACCACCGGGTGGTGGGCGTGGGGTACAACGGGCGCGCGGCGGGCGAGCCGAACGAGCGCGAGAGCCTGTCGCAGGGGCACAGCGGGTTCATTCACGCGGAGGTGAATGCGCTGCTGGCCGCGAACTGGAACGGGGAGGGGCACACGCTGTACGTGACGCATGAGCCGTGCGCGGCGTGTGCGCGTCTGATCGTGAATTCGCGGCGGGTGGCGCGCGTGATTTTCGAGTCGGCGTACCGGGAGTCCGTGCGCGTGGAGTCGGGCCTGCCGAGCGGAGAGGCGATCTTGCGGGGGGCGGGGATCGAGGTGACGCATGTCCCATCGCCCTGAACGGGTGGGGCCTGAGCTGGTGGGGATCGTGGCCGTGACCGAGAACGGCGTGATCGGCCGGGGCGGGGGGATGCCGTGGCACCTTCCGGCGGACCTGGCGCACTTCCGGTCGCACAGTCGCGGGAAGCCGAATGTCATGGGGCGCAAGGTGTGGGATTCGCTGGGCGGGCGGCCGCTGCCGGGGCGGGAGAACATCGTCCTGACCCGTAACCGGGCGTTCAGCGCGCCGGGCGCGCAGGTGGTGAACTCGCCGCAGGGTGCCCTGGCGGCGGCGGGCGACGCGCCGGAAGTGGCGATCATCGGCGGGGCGCAGGTGTACGCGCTGTTCCTGCCGCAGCTGTCGCGCGTGGAACTCACGCTGATTCACGCGCGACTCGACGGCGATACCTTCCTGCCAGAGCTGGGGAGCGGCTGGGTGGTCACGCAGGAAACCCAGCGTGCAGCCGATGACGCCAACGCCTTCGACCTGACCTTCCGCACGCTCATACGGATTCCGGTTGAGCAGTCCGGGTAAGTACACTGCGTTTATCTTGTAGATAAACCGCGCAGAGCGCGGAGCAGAAGAAAGTACGTTGAAGCGGGAATGGAGAGGTTCCGGCGCTTTTCCGGCATGGCGCAATGTGAGCTTCAACAGTAACTGCTCAGCAGGGGGGTGGGGTGCGGCGCAAAGTGTAGAGTCTGGGTATCGCTGACGATGCCTGCCCAAACTG